>JASHQS010000295.1 GCA_030038995.1 Xanthobacteraceae bacterium | reverse complement strand
CTCCAAATTTCATCCAACTGCAGGCGGCGGCATTTCAGGTTGCGCAACGCGGTGTCTTGATAAGCCGCGCACGCGTTGCCGGCAGACACGAAAAGCTTGGTGACGGTGTTGAAGGCCGTATTGGTCGCCCGGCCGGCGGCGCGAAGGCTCATGCCTTCGACCAGCAGGGTCAGGATTTGCGTACGCTTCTCAGCCGGGAGCTTGTTCATGCCCCCGAATATAATGCACCTTATGCTTGACTGTCAAGCAAAACGTTCACTTCGCTGGCCTGCCAATAGGAGGCTTTGACGGTTCGTCCGTTGCCGCGACGAGCAGCCGTTCGTACGGCAGACCCAATGCGTACTCTTTCCGTCTTGGCGCACCTGACCGCCTCTGAATCTTTTGCAGCTTCTTGCGATTCTTCTTGAATACGCCGGCTGCCGCCGAATTCTTCGCCAGAAGGTCGGTCACGCTGAGCGCCTGTTCCTTTCCGCTCATGCGAACCTCCAATTCAGCGCCTCGTACGAGTTTCGAGTATGCACAACGCTTGTCTGGCCCATTCGGCCCATGTAATCCAACAACAGCTTGTGATACGCGCGCACGTCTTGACGCAGCTCCTTTTTCGCCCCGAAGTCATCAATTTTCAGTTTCAGGTCTCGCTTGAGGACAGCCATATTTATGCCGATTCCGTGCGAGTTCCAGCGTTTGGCGTCGTTAAGTATAGCAGCTATCTCGCGCGCACGGGCCTTTTTCATGGCCCGTGTCACGGGTTGCCGCCGACGCTCGGTCCTCCGCCAATTGCGGAATTTATACCTAACAAGCCATTCTTCAAGTAACGAAATCGAGAGGGCGCGCGCCTGCTCGTAAGAATAGAGTTCGCCCTGGTTGAAGTTCAAAAGGATTTCGAGTTCGGCGCCGCCGGCTTGGCCGGCGTTGGCCCTTGCTAGCAGCTCTTCGTACTTGATGAGGTACCCCAGCGCGGGGATCAGGCGGCTTCCGTCTTGGCTCTGCACCTGCGGATCGATCGGGCCGAGCACCGAATAGTAGTCCATCCAAATCGAGTCGCCCGACATTGCCAAGATCGTGCCAGCCGACATTGCATGACTGGGAATCAGGAAATCGACAGTACGATAATGATGACGAAGTGTGTCGGAAATTCTACGGGTAGATTCCGCAAATCCACCGTTCGTTTCAAGGATAAAAACCAGCCGCTTCTTGTGGCGCGGCAGGCCCTCGATCGCATCCTTGATGTGGTCGTCGGCACCGGTTGTGATCGGGCCGATATAGGTCAACGTATCTGCGTCAAAGTCGCGCTCAATCGAGGCAAGATGCTGAACGAGCTGTGCTTCAACGATCGCGTTTGCGCCCTGACTTAGCGCCATCCGCTTCGGTGCCCCATCGCCTCCTAGCCGCCTTACGGGCTATCGCACGCCTGCGTTGTGGGGTCAATGCGGCAGCGCGCGCCTTTCCACCCTTTAGGCCGCCCTCCCTGGCAAACTTGACGGACGGCTTATCCTCTGGGAGTGCTTCTTCGGATACCTCTCCGACCGACAAATCGACGATCAGCTTCCCGAGCTGGGAGGGGTCGCGCGGACGTTGGGGACGACGGCGGGCCATGATCGCAGTATGGTCGCTCGGGCGTCCCGCGCAAGTGGGGCTGAATTTCAAAATGCGTCACTACCAAGCGCCGCCTTCGGCGATCGTAGACCATTGACAAAACAATCCTTTCGAAACTTTTTGCTGCCGTTGCGATCGACCGCGCTATCCGACGGGCCAGAATAGTAAGTCGCAAGCGCGCTACGCCGCCAGCACGATGCGGCCGTTGCGCTCGTACAGGATCTTTTCGAAGCTTTCGATCGGCGCCGGCCGGCTGAAATAGTAGCCCTGCACTTCGGTGCAGCCTTCGGCGACCAGGCGCTTGAGCTGCTCCTCGGTCTCGACGCCCTCGGCGACCACCGCGATGTTGAGCGCGCGCGCCAGATCGATGATCGCCTTGACGATTGCGATCGACTCGCCGCCGTTGCCGATGTCTTGGACGAACGACCTGTCGATCTTGATCTTGTCGAACGGGAAGCTGCGCAGGTAATTGAGCGACGAGAAGCCGGTGCCGAAATCGTCCATCACGATACGGACGCCGAGCGCGCGCAGCTCATGCAGCAGCGCGATGTTCTTCGGATCGGCTTCGAGCAGCAGCGATTCGGTGATCTCCAGTTCGAGCCGCGACGCCGGCATGCCCGACGCGGCAAGCGAACCGACGATCACGTTGATCAGATTGGCGTTCTTGAACTGGATCGGCGACAGGTTGACGGCGAGGCGGAATTGCGCCGGCCATTTCGCCGCCTGGGCGCAGGCCGAACGCAGCACCCATTGGCCGAGCGGACCGATCAACCCTGACTCCTCGGCCAACGGCACGAATTCGCCGGGCGGCACGGCGCCGAGCCGCGGGTGGAACCAGCGTAACAGCGCCTCGAAACACTGCACCTCGCCGGACGCGGCGTTGACCAGCGGCTGGTAATGAAGCTGAAGCTGCCCCTCGTTGAGCGCATTGCGCAGCTCGGTTTCCAGCGCGCGGCGCGCCTGGATGCGCGCGTCCATCTCGGGCTCGAAGAAGCAATAGGAACCGCGGCCGTCGGCCTTGGCGCGGTACATCGCCAGATCCGCGTTTTTGAGCAATTGGTCGGCGTCCTTGCCGTCGGCCGGCGCGATCGCGATTCCGATGCTGACGCCGACGTTCAACTGCTGGCCTTCGATCTCATAGGGCGCCGCCAACCGCTCGATGATGCGGCCGGCCAGCGCCCCGCTCTGCTCGGGCCGCGTCACGTTCGACTGAATCACCGCGAATTCGTCGCCGCCGAGCCGGGCGACGAAATCGCCGCCGTCGACGCAGCCCGCCAGCCGGCCGGCGACGGCGCCGAGCAGCTTGTCGCCGATCGAATGGCCCAGCGAATCGTTGACGCTTTTGAAGCGGTCGAGATCCAGGCACAGAATCGCGAACTTTTCGCCTCGCCGCAGCCGGCGCAAGTTCTTGTCCAGTTCTTCACGGAAGAACACGCGGTTGGGCAGATCGGTCAGTTGGTCGTGGCGCGCCAGGTAGACGATGTGCGCTTCCGCCCGCTGCCGCTCGGTGATGTCCTCGTGAATGGCGACCCAGCCGCCGCCGGCGGTGCTTTGATGCGAAATGGAGACCAGCCTGCCGTCGGTGAACGGCTTGACGATATGGAACGAGTCGCCGAGCGAAGCGGAGTCGATCGGCGCAAACGTCTCCTCGGCGCTCTCCGCGAAGGTGTGCTTGGCAACCAGATAGTGCAGGATGCTCTGCAGCGGCGTACCGGGCCGGGTCAGCTCCGCAGGCACTCCGTACATCACCGCATAGCGCTGATTGCAGACGATCAGCCTGCGTTCGGCGTCGAACATGCACAGGCCGTGCGCCATGTTGTTCAAGGCCAGATCGAGCTGCGTCTGGCGCTCGAGCAGGCTGCGCTCCTGCGCTTTCAGGCGGCTGATGTCGCTGCACAGGACGATAAAGCCCTGATCGCGCGTCGGGCTGCGGCTGACGCGCAGCCAGCGGCCGTTGCCCATCAGCGCTTCGCTGGTCGCCTGTAATTCGCCGTCGCGCCGCATCAGCGCCTGGCAGGCGCCCACCGAGTTTTGCAACACCGGATAAAGCTGCCACAGCGGCGTGCCCGGCCGCAGCAGGTCGGGCGAGATGCCCAACAGATCGGCCGCCTGGGCATTGGCGAGCACGACGATGTCGCTTGCGTCGACGACGACCACGCCTTCCTGCGAATGCTCGAGCGCGTCGGCAAGCAGCGCCTGGGCGGAGCGGCGTTGCGCCACCTCGCGCTCCATCATCGCTTTGATGTTGTCGCGCATCGTCCCCATTGCCGCGAGCAGGGCGCCGAGCTCGTCGGCGCCGCCGGCCGGAACCGTGACGTCGAGCTGCCCGGCGGCGATCAACGCAGCGACGTTGGAGGCGACCGCCACCGGCCCGACGATGCGCCGCGCCAAGGCCCACGCCACCAGCGCGGACAGGAACAGCGCCAGCGCGATGCCGGCGATGTTGAGGCGGATGCTGCGCGCAACCTCGGCGCGGGCGCCCTCGCGGTACAGAAACCCGTCGCCCGCGGTGTAATTCACCAAGAGATCGATCTGTTCGTCGACCTTGGCGGCATAACGGTCGAGTGTCGGCCAAATCACCTCGGCCTTGGTGCCGTCGAGCAGGCGGTCGCGCACGCCGTTCCACTCGGCCACCGCACGCTTGACGTTCTCGGCGGCACGGGTGGCGCGGACCGACTGGGCGCGCTGTTCGGCGATGGCGATATCCTGCAGCAGCGATTTGTTGAGCGTCTCGATGTCGCGGTCGAGCTTGGCCCGGATCGTCGGGTCGGTGGCGATCCAGCGCCGCGCAAACGCCGCGCGCATCGCGGCGAAATCGGCTGCCGCCGCGCGCGCATAGTTGATCGACATCAACGATTCGTCGAACGTCTTGCTGACCAGGACCCCGGCCTCGCGGACGCCGAGCGTGGCGTAGGCCCCCAACGCGGCGGTGATGACGCTCATGACGAGAAAGGCGATCAGGATGCGGCCGCGAATCGTGCGCAGCGACGGCGCCCGCGAGACGCCGCGCCGCCCACACCGTACCAAACTCCCGATCCCCCGGATCAATCGACCATACATGCCGGACTGCCGTTAATCGTCCCCTGGTTGCAGTCAGCCTTTACACCCGAGCCCGTTAAGACCAGTGCAGCGCCGGTCCGAGTCTTTGGAGGTTCCTTAACGGCGTCTTAACCGCGCGGCGTCACGCTGCCGGAGAGCGCACCGCGCCGCCGATCCGTCTCGCGGCACGGTTGCGATAGCTCCGATGAGGCCGTCATGAGCTTAAGAGCCGAATTGTCGCGCGCACGCCGTTCGGTCGCGACCGCCTTCCTCGCTGGCGCCGCCGTCTCGCTCGCCTCGTGGATGGTGTGGGCGCAGCCGCAGACTACCGTCTCGCAGAAAGGCCAACAATTTCATCCCGGCGTGATCACGATCAACCGCGGCGATACGATACGGATCGTCAACGACGACGGCGACCTGCTGCACCATGCCTATGTGGATTCCCCGAAGTTCTCATTCGATTCGGGGGATCAGCAGCCCGGCAGCGTCACTCCCGTGACGTTTCCGGTGAGCGGCGACTTCAACGTGCTGTGCGCCATTCACCCGAAGATGCTGCTCGTGGTGCACGTCCACTAGCGCAGCGCTACAGCATGGTCGTACCGTACAGCGCCATGTGGGCGAAATAATAGACGCTGAGAAACAGCGCCAGCGACGACGCGTAGGCGAACGGGATCAGCCAGGAACGGCTCCAGCGCGCCGGCGCGCCGGCATCGTCGGCAATGATCGCGAACAGCGCCACGATGATCAGCGAGTGTCCGATCATGTCGATTTTGCCGAACGGGAAGCATGCGCTTATGAACATCGCCGCCAGCATGATCGCTCCGATCCGCCGCACCAACGGCGTCCAGACCAGGGAAAACGCCAGGGCGAACTCGACCGCGCCGGCGGCGCGCATGTAGAAGTCCGGCGTGAAGCCGAGCGACATGGTCGGATGGACGATGAAAAGCGGATACGACCATTCCGGATAAGCCCATTTCTCGATCGAGGCCCACATCAGCGTGATGCCTCCGGTCCAGCGCAGTATGTCGATAGGGCGCGCGCCGAATAAGTTGGTCTGCAGGCCGGTAAGGGCAAGAAAAACGGCGAAGCCGAGGAACACCGGATAATCGGCGAGGTGGAACGGACCATATTTGTCGACCGCGACGCCGTAGATCACGAAGATGCCGAGCGCCGACAACGGCATGGTGCGGCGCGACAGCATGCCGGCGGCAATGCCGAGTTGAATGGCGCCGATCAGGGTGGAATCGGTCTTGAGCTCCGGCGTCAACAAAACGCCGCCCATCGCCCAGATGGAAATGAAGAACGCCGCGCAGGCGGCGCGCGCGATGATCTCGACGTTATTGCGTATCCAAGCGGTCGCGCGGTCCAAGGCCGCCAACATCGCCGTGCCAAGCGGCGTGCCTTCCAGAACGCCGCCGGTCGTCAGCGCCAGAATGGAAACGCCGGTCAGCATTTCGAAATCGGGGCAGAGAACATTTTCCAGCCCAATTGGCTGGCCGGCCACATTGAAGGCGCAGAACCATTTGACATGGGCGCTCGCCGATTCCGCGAGCACGGCATTCACAAACAACGCGAGCGGCGCTGCGGCTGCAAACCGCATCCACTTGGCCGACCGGCGCATAACCGGGCCTCCCCGACACAAGTTGACAAGCCAGTTCAGTCGCCGCGTGCAGCGTACTGGCCCAGTTCATGTTTTCTTTACCACAGGTCCTCGGAGTTCCGCAACTTTCGGTAAAGTCTTGGTTAATCGCCGTCTTGTGGCGTCCCGAATCGCTAAATTTGTAAGGATATCCCTCAGCCATCCATAAGCTGTCGCGGCTAAAGGTACCAAGCCGCCGTGACTGCGGCGTGGGAAAACCTTTGGAGGCCGCGATGCTGGGTGCTGCAGGCGTGTTCGGCGTGATGGCCGGGATGGCCGGCGCCTGTTTGGTCGGATGGCTGCCGGCCCATGCACGGACGGTCCAGACTGCCGCCGGCCTGATGCTGCTGGGCGGCTTCGCGCTCATGGGCTGGGCGATGCCCGTAATGCTCTAGGCGCTGCGTGCTTCGCGTCAGCGTGGCAGGGCCGGGATGTCGACGGCCTTTGCCTTCTCGGTGAGCGTGTTCAAAAAGGCGATGAGGTCGGACTTTTCGCCGGCACTTAGCCCAAGCGGACGAATGTTTGGATCGCGACTCGGCCGCGCGATGCCGCCGCGGTCGTAAAGATCGATCACCGCCTGCAGCGTCGGCACCGATCCGTCGTGCATGTAGGGCGCGCGCCGCGCGACGTCGCGCAACGTCGGCGTCTTGAACGCATACCGCAACGCCACCGAATTCGGAAACAGCTGGCCGCGGCCGATGTCGTCGCCGCGCGCAGTGCCGATGTCATGAAACGACGCGTCGGTGAACGCCCAGCCGCTGTGGCAGGCGGCGCAATTCGCCTTGCCGTTGAACAAGATGAAGCCGCGCTTCGCCGCGGCGCTGATCGCAGTTGGATTGCCGTTGATCCAGCGGTCGAACGGCGCTGGCCCGGAGACAATCGATCGCTCGAACGTGGCGAGCGCCATCTCCGCCTTTCGCCCGGTGATCGCGCCGGCGCCGAAGGCGCCGTGAAACGCCTCGATGTAGCCCGGAATGGCGTCAAGGCGCTCGGTCATTTTGTCTTCCGGAAGGTCCATGATGTTCGGCGCGGTGATCGGCCCCATGGCGACGGATTCCAAATCGCGGAAGTGGCCGTCCCAACCGAGCTTCGGCGTCCACGCTACGTTGAGCAGGGTCGGCGTCCGCAACGGCAAGATTTCCTGCTTCTCGCCGATGGCGCGCGACCGGCCGTCGGCCCACGACAGGCCG
>JASHQS010000294.1 GCA_030038995.1 Xanthobacteraceae bacterium | reverse complement strand
TGAACCGCGGCCTGGCCGCCGAGAAACACGTTGTCGCCGATCGTGACGTGGCCGCCGATCACCGCGTTATTGGCGAACGTGACCGAGTTGCCGACGCGGCAATCGTGGCCGACATGGGAGCCGACCATGAACAGGCAGCCGGCGCCGACTTCGGTGACGCCGCCGCCGTCCTCGGTCCCGGTATTCATGGTGACGCCCTCGCGCAGCTCGCAGCGCGGACCGATGACGAGCCGCGTCGCGCCGCCGCGATAATGCACCGATTGCGGCGGCGTGCCGAGCGAGGCGAACGGATAGACCACGGCGCCGGCGCCAATCGTGGTCGCGCCCGTGACGTGGACGTGGGCGATCAGCCGCGCGCCGGCGGCGATCTCGACCTTGGGGCCGATCACGCAGTAGGGCCCGATCTCCACGCCCTCGCCGAGGCGCGCGCCGTCAGCCACGCGCGCCGTCGCATCGATCACGATCTGGCTCCGCCGAGCATCGCGCCGATGACGGCTTCGGCGACCAGCGCGCTGCCGACCTTGGCTTCGCCGCGGTACCACCACATGTTGCCGCGACGCGCGGTTTTCTTGATGTGATATTCGATGCGGTCGCCAGGCAAGGCGGGCTTGCGAAACTTTGCCTGGTCGATGGTCAACAGGTACATCGCGCGCGCTTCCTCTAATTTTATGCGTCGCAACACGATGACGGCTCCGGTCTGCGCCATGCCCTCGATCATCAAGACGCCGGGCATGACCGGGTAGTCGGGGAAATGGCCGAGAAATTGCGGCTCGTTGATGGTGACGTTCTTGATGCCGATGGCGGATTCCTCGCCGCGAATCTCGACGATGCGGTCGACCATGACGAACGGGTAGCGGTGCGGCAAGACCCGCAAAATCTCGCCGATCTCGGCGGCCTCGACCGTTTCGGTGTTCATGGCCTGTCCTCGTCCGATTGGGCGACGTTCGATTTGCCGGCGGCGCGGCCACGAACGTCGGCCTTGACGCTGCTGCGTCCGCCGATGATCGCGCCTTCGCCGATCGTCACACCTTCGGCAACGCCGACCCGCCCTCTCATTATGACAAAATCTGCTGCCGTCACGCCAGCTTCTATGCCGGCCTGCGCCGCGATCAGGCAATGGCGCCCGATGGCAACGTCATGCGCGATCTGCACGAGGCTGTCGATCTTGGTGCCCTCGCCGATCACCGTGTCGCGGATGCAACCGCGGTCGATGGTGGAGTTGGCGCCGATTTCCACGTTGTCCTGAACAATGACGCGTCGGGTCTGCGGCATTTCGAGATGCCGGCCGGCGTCGGGCAGAACGCCGAGCCCGGCCTGGCCGATGCGCACGCCGGGATGAACGACGACGCGGTCGCCGATCAGGGCGTGCAGGATGGTGGCGGCGGGGCCGATTGCGCATTGCCGCCCGATGCGCACGTCCGGACCGATCGCCGCGCCGGCGCCGATCACGCTACCGGCGCCGATCTCGGCGCGCGGTCCGATCGCCGCCAGCGGATCGATGGTGACGCCGGCCTCGATCCGCGCCGAAGCGTGCACGTGCGCCCCAGCGGCGCGGCCGGCGCCCTCGAACAAGGAGGCGGGACGTAGCGCATCGGGAAACAGCGCGCGCGCCACGATCACGAAGGCGCGGTACGGCTCCTCGGTGACGAGCGCGGCGAGGTCGGGCGGCGCCGACGGCGCAAGGCGCGGCGGGAGAAAACAGGCGCCGGCATGGGTCGCCGTCAGTTCGCCCGCGCGCGTCGCATCGTCGAGAAAGCAGATGTCGGCGGCGCCGGCGTCGGCGAGCGCGGCGATATTGCGGATGCGCCGCTGACGCAGGTCCTGCCGCGGCAGTCGCGCGCCGGTCAGCTCGACGATTGCGGCGATCGTCAGCGCCGCGCGCGGCCGCACGGCGGCCGGGTACGTGTCCGCCGCTGGCGAGCCTCGTGACCGCATCAGAAGTGGGTTCCGCCGCCGAACTGGAAGAATTGCGTGCGGTCGTACCACTGATGCATGATCGGATAAGCAAAATCGAAGCGCAGCGGACCGAACGGCGAGTTCCAGATCAAGCTGGCGCCGGCCGAGACACGCGGCATGGCGTCGTCCTCGTACAACATGGCGCAGCCGCCGCCTTTGGCACCCGGCGGAATCGGCGGTTGACAGACGATGCCGTTGACGGGCCCGTTGATTTCTCCGGTCGCCGGGCTCGACGTTTCGCCCTGATAGCCCCACTCCGCTCCGGAATCGATGAACACCGCGCCGCGGAAGCCGCTATCCTTGGGCAGGAAGTAGAGCGGATATTGCAGTTCGAGACTGGCACCCCAATACATCGTGCCGCCGAGCGCGTCCCCGGTCCCGTAGCCGAACTCGAAATTGGTGACATCGCGCGGCCCGATGCCGGCCGGCGCGAAGCCGCGCACCAGGTTCGGCCCCATCTTGAAATCGTCGAGCATGCGTACCGAGTCGGTGCCGAGGCCGAGAATGTTGCCGGCCTGCAGATGCAGAATGCTCACGAGATCGGAGACCGGCTCGTAATAGGCGTGAAAATCGGCGGTTGTCCGCATGTAACGCGAGTCGCCGCCGACCCCGGCGAAGTCCTGCCCGAAGTTGAAATTGATGCCGCTGGTCGGCTCCTTGTTGTTGTCGAGCGTGTTGTAGATCAAGCCGTAGCCGACCATGGACGTCAGTATCGTTCCTTCGCCAAGCTCGACGCGGACCGGAAGCGAAGCCTGGCCGTATTCGAGGCAGCTCGCCGGGAACGTCGACAGGCCGTTGGCGAACAGGTAGGCCGGCGTCCATAACGTGTTATCCGACTGGAGATTGTTGCAGTCATCAAGATACGTCGGTAGCTGGATCGACTCGGTATACAGCGAATAACGCAATTGCACGCTGAAATCCTCACGCAATGGAATGCCGAATTTCAGCGTGCCGCCGATCGATTCGGTGCCGTACGAGAAGTAGCTGTTGGCCAGCGTCTCCTTGGCGAACAGGTCGATGCCGGCGCCGATCCGCTGATCGAGGAAATACGGCTCGACGAAGTTCAGCTCGGCGGCGCGGATGTATTCGCCGTAGGTCGCCGAAGCTTTGGCGAAGCGGCCGGTGCCGAGCAGGTTGCGCTCGGAAACCGAGACCTGCACCATCCAGCCCTCCGCGGTGGAATAGCCGCCCATCACCGAGAAGTCGCCGGTCGACTGCTCGACGACGTCGATGTTGATGATGACACGGTCCGGCGCCGAGCCGGGCTCGTTGGTGATCTTGACCGATTTGAAGAAATTCAGGTTCTTGATGCGCCGCTCGGCGCGATCGATCAGCGCCCGGTTGTATGGATCGCCTTCGTTGATGTCGAGTTCGCGCCGGATCACATAATCGCGGGTGCGCGTATTGCCGCGAATGTTGATGCGCTCGATATAGGCGCGCGTGCCTTCGTCGACGACATAGACGATGCCGATGGTGCGCGTCTGCGGGTTGCGGTCGCCGCGCGGGCGCACGGTGCCGAACGGGTAGCCGCGCCGCGCCATCTCGACCGTCACGTCCTCGACGGTCTTTTCCACCGCTTCGCCGTTGTAGACGTCGCCCTTGTGGGTCAGCAGAAACGGCCGCAGCGAGTTCGGATCGACGGCGCGCACGTTGGATTGGATGTCGATCGTGCCGAAGCGGTAGCGCGGACCTTCCTCGATCGTAAACGTGATGATGAAGCCCTTCCGCGCCGGGTCATACTCGCCGGTCGCCGAGACGACCTGCACGTCGGCATAGCCGTGCTTGAGATAGAAGCGGCGTAAAAGGTCGCGGTCGGCCTCGATGCGGTCGGGGTCGTAGACGTCGGTGGTCTGCAGGAAGCTCAGCCAGTTCGAGACCGCGGTCTTGATGACGTCCTTGAGCCGCCAGCTCGAATAGGCGTGGTTGCCGACGAAGATGATCTGCTTGACGCCCGTCTTCTCGCCCTCGTCGATCTTGAAGATCAGGTCGACGCGGTTGTTGGGCCGCTCGATGATCTGCGGCATGACTTTGACGTCGAAGCGACCGTTGCGGTGATAGATTTCGATGATGCGCTCGGTGTCGGCCTGCACCATCGGGCGCGACAGCGTGCCGCGCGCCTTGGACTGGATCTCCGCCTGCAACTGCTCGTCCTTCATCCGGTGATTGCCCTCGAAGGCAAGACGGTCGATCACCGGGGCTTCGACGACGGACACGATCACGCGGTTGCCCCGCGTGGTGACGTGGATGTCCTGGAACAGGCCGGAGGCGTAAAGCGCCTTCAATCCGGCGTCGATCTGGGCGGCATTGAGCGCCTCGCCGGGCGTTGCCTTGAAGTACGAGCGGATGGTGTCGGCCTCGACGCGGCGGTTGCCTTCGACGACGATCTCGCTCGCCGCCGCATGCTCCTTGGGCGCGGCCAGCGCACCACCGACCGGCGCCAAGCCAAACAAACCCACTGCGAGGAGCATGCCGGCCACGACAAGCCCTCGTTTTACCCGTACCCACCTCATCATGCGCTAAGCGCCCTTATTCCCCTCGCGTGGCCGCCCCCGAACTGGCGGGTCGCTCACATCCCCTAGGCCCTGCCCCCGATCGACGCTCTTGTCGACGCTCTTGCCGTTACCCGGCCATCCTCCGTCTGCGGTCTTGTTCAGCCAGGCGTTACGGCCTCCCCACCCCCTACGACGCCGCCCATTGCACGATGTCATTGAAAGTTGCAAATATCATCAACATCACCACGATGGCGAAGCCGATGCGAAATCCGACCTCCTGGGCGCGTTCGGACAGCGCGCGGCCGCGCACGCCTTCGATCGCGTAGAACAAAAGGTGACCGCCATCGAGCAGCGGAATGGGAAGCAGGTTAAGCAGGCCTATGGAGACTGAAATCGCGCCGGCGATTTGCATCACGAAGGCGTAACTTATGGTCGCAGCTTTTCCAACGATCCGAGCTATCCCAATGGGTCCACTAAGCTCGTTCGCCTGCTTACGGCCCATGATGACGCCGCCGATATAGTGGATGGTCTGGCCAACAATTTCCCATGTTTCCTGAACCCCCATCCATACCGCCTTCGGCGGCGAGACCGGCTGATATTTCACGTCGCCGGGGGCCGTAGAGCGCTGTATGCCGAGCACGATGCGACGGACGTTGCCGAATATGTCCTTTTCTTCGCGCAGTTCCGGCGTGGCTTTGAGGTCGATTTGTTTGCCGTTGCGCTCCACGACGATGTCGAGGCGTTCGCCGGCGCTTTCGGAGACGATGCGCTGCATGTCTTCGAAGCTGCCGATCTTCTCGCCGTTGATCGCGAGCACCATGTCGCCCGGCTGAAAGCCCGCGGCAGCGGCCGGGGTGCCGGGCTGCACCTCATCCACCCGGGGACTCAATGTCTGCACGCCGAACAGCATGAACATTCCGGAGAAGATCACGATCGCCAAAATGAAATTCGCGATCGGGCCGGCCACCACGATGGCAGCGCGCTTGAGTAGCGGCTGAAAGATCAAGCTTTGCTCGCGTTCCGCGGCGCCCATGGTCGAAGCACGCGCCTTGTCGGGCGTGCTGGCGGCCGTTTCATCCCCGAAGAATTTGACATAGCCGCCGAGCGGGATTGGGGCGATTTTCCAGCGCGTGCCGTGCCGGTCGTAGAATCCGGCAATTTCGGGCCCGAATCCGATCGAGAAGACGAGGACTCGGACGCCGGCTAGCCGCGCGATCAGGAAATGCCCCAATTCGTGAAAAAAGACGACGATACTGAGAACGAACAGGAAGGGCACGAGGTAGTGCAGAACACCACCGCCTAGCCCTTGCAAATGCGAGATAATCTCCGTCCCCATACCGCTGTCCAGACCCCGAATACGCCAATCCCAAGCCCGGACGCTAGGATGCCATTGCGGCAATTTCGGGCAAGAGTTCGGCCGCTAACCTTCTTGCCATATGGTCAATGGCGACCGCCTGCTCAACAGATTGTGGCTCACCGGTGGCGCCTTTGCGCTCCGCCGCATCCAAAGTGGCCTCGACCAAAGCCGGGATTCCGGGAAATCCGAGCCGGCCGGCGACGAATTCAGCCACGGCGATTTCATTGGCGGCATTGAGAACAGTGGGGGCGCCGCCGCCGGCTTCCAGGGCGCGCCGCGCAATCGCGAGCGCCGGGAAGCGAATCGGGTCCGGCTCCTCGAAGCTCAGCGCGCCGATCCGGGCAAGATCGAGCCGCTGTGCCGGCGTGGTCATGCGGGCGGGATGGGCCAGGCAATGGGCGATCGGGATGCGCATATCCGGTGAGCCGAGCTGCGCAATCACCGACCCGTCACGGAATTCCACCAAGCCGTGGACGACGGACTGCGCATGAACCACGACGTCGAGTTCGTCGGGCTTTAGGCCGAACAGATGATGGGCCTCGATCAGTTCGAGGCCTTTGTTCATCAAAGTCGCCGAGTCGATGGTGATCTTGGGCCCCATCGACCAGGTCGGGTGCTTGAGCGCCTGTTCGAGCGTGACCTTGCGTATGGCTTCCAGCGGCCAGGTGCGGAACGGCCCGCCTGAGGCGGTGAGGATGATGCGTTTGACGTCCTCGCGGCGGCCCGCGCTCAAAGCCTGAAAGATAGCGTTGTGCTCGGAATCGACCGGCAGCACGGCGGCGCCGGCGGCGGCGGCGCGGCGCATGAACAGGGCGCCGGCGCAGACGAGGCATTCCTTGTTGGCCAGCGCCACGGTGGCGCCGCGTTCGGCGGCCGCGAGCGTCGGCTCGAGACTGGCGGCGCCGGTGATCGCTGCCATGACCCATTCGGCCGGCCGCTGCGCCGCCTCGACCAAGGCGGCCGGACCGGCGGCCGCCTCGATGCGGGTCCCGGACAAGCCGGTCTTCAGTTCGCGGTAGGCCTGCGGTTCGGCAATGGCGGCAAAACGCGCGTCGAGGTCGCGGGCAACCTTGGCCAGCGCCGCACCGTTGCGGCGCGCTGTCACGGCCTCCACGCGGTAACGGACCGCATCGCGCCGCAACAGATCGATGGTGCTCGAACCGATCGAGCCGGTCGCGCCAAGGACCGTCACCGTGCGCGGCACGGCGGCCAACAATTCGGCCTTCGCCAACGGCTGCATCTGTTTCATCGTGCTACCATAGCAGCAAGCCGTGGGCGGCAGCAGCGGTTCCATCGCGCAAGATGCCGATGGCCGCCGCCGCAGCGGCGGCAAACAGGAAGCCGTCGAGCCGGTCCATCAGGCCGCCATGGCCGGGGATGATCCGGCCTGCGTCCTTGGCGCCGAAGCGCCGCTTGACCGCCGATTCGAAGAGATCGCCCACTTGGGCCAAGAGCGAAAGCGCCAACGCCATGACTCCAAGGCTCGCCAGTCGGCCGATACCGCTCGCATAAGCGACCCCGATACCCGCGGCAACCCCCCCGGCGAGCCCGCCGATGGCACCAGACCAGGTCTTGTTCGGACTGATCCGCGGCCACAGCAGCAGGCCGCCCAGCCCACGGCCGACAAAAAAGGCCGAAGTGTCGGTCAGCCAGACGGTTAACGCTACGAACAGAAAAGCCGTGAAGCCGAGTTCCGCGTCGCGGCGCAACAGCGCCGAGCCGAGAAAGGCAACGCCCGCATAGATGACGCCGCCCGTCGTCCACACGGCGCGCGAACCTCGCTCCTGTGCGCCGGCAAAAGCGATCATGCCCGCGGCAATGCCGCCGAGCGCAATCACGGCCGCGGCGGTGGCCGGATGGTCGGTTCCGGTGAGCCCCAACGCTGCCAGCAATGCCGCCCAGCCCGGCGCCAGCAGTCGAAGCTGCGAATTGCCGGCAACAAGGTGCGTCCATTCCCAGTAAATGCCGCCGGCAGCGAGCGCGCAGAGGATCAGGAAAATCCAGCCGCCCGCATAGGCAATCGCGGCTACGGCGGGGACGAGCACGGCGGCGGATGCGACGCGCACGACGAGGTTGCGCGCGTCGGTCTCTGCGGCAGCGCGGCGCGACGGCGTGGTCACGATCCGATTTGCGCGGCGAGCCCGCCGAACCGCCGTTCACGGCGGCGGTATTCGGCAATGGCGCTCTCGAGCGCGGCGCGGTCGAAGTCGGGCCAATTGATCGGCACGAACACCAACTCGCTGTAGGCCGACTGCCAGAGCAAAAAGTTCGACAGCCGCTGCTCGCCGCTGGTGCGGATGACCACGTCAGGATCGGGCAGGTCGGCGGTGTCGAGATGGCGGGCGAGCAGATCCGGCGAGATCGAATCGGCCGACAAGCGGCCTTGGGCGACTTCGGCTGCCAGCCGTCGGGCCGCACGCGCAATCTCCTGGCGGGCGCCGTAATTGAAGGCCACGACCAGCGTCAGGCCGTCGTTGCCGCGGGTCAAATCCTCGGCCTCCTGCAAGAGAAGGCGGATATCGCGGTCGAGGCCGTCGCGTTCGCCGACGATGCGCACCCGTACGTTGCTCTTGTGCAGGTCGGCCAGATCGTTGCGGATGAAGCGGCGCAGCAGGCCGAGCAAATCCCTGATCTCGGAAGCGGGCCGCGACCAATTTTCCGAGCTGAAGGAAAAGATGGTGAGAACCGAGATGCCCAGATCGCGGGCGGCGCGCACGGTCTTGCGCAAAGCTTCGACGCCGCGGCGATGGCCCTCGACGCGCGGCAGGCCGCGCGCCGCCGCCCAGCGCCCGTTGCCATCCATGATGATGGCGACGTGGCGCGGCGTCGCGAAGCCGTCGCCGTCGGCTTTGGTCGGCGGGGTCGCCTGTTGCGTTGCGCCCAAAATCTTGCTCACACCGTCATGATCTCCTTTTCCTTGGTGGCGAGCATTTTCTCCACCTCGGCAATCGAGGCATCGGTGGCTTTCTGCACGTCCGCAGCGTGCCGTTCGTGGTCGTCTTCGCTGATCTTGTGATCCTTCTCAAGCTTCCTGAGCAGATCGAGACCGTCGCGGCGGACGTGGCGCACCGCGACGCGCGCGGCTTCGGCATATTTGTGCGCGACCTTGACGATTTCGCGCCGCCGCTCCTCGTTCAATTCGGGGATGCGCAGCTTGAGCACCTGCCCCTCGGTGCTCGGCGTCAGCCCGAGATTCGCCGCCGCGATCGCTTTTTCCACCGCATGCACCATGGAGCGGTCCCAGACCTGCACGTTGAGAAGCCGCGGCTCCGGCACGCTGATCGTGGCCAGCTGATTGAGCGGCATGTGGCTGTCATAGGCCTCGACCTGAATGTGCTCGACCAGGCCTGGCGAGGCTCGGCCCGTCCGCAACCCGGACAGCTCCTGCTTCAATGACGCGAGCGCGCCCTGCACGCGGCGCTTGAGATCGTTGAGGTCAAAGGTCGTCGCTGCCATGGCGCCCTCCGCGAGCGGCCGTTCTTTTGGCCGCACTCCTCCCGCACCCGGGAGGAACTTAAGAGTCTTTGCTTCCTTCCCGGTCGACGCGGTTGCGGCAAGCAAGGGATACCGCCGCCACGATCCGGATATTCAGCCGACAATCGTAAAGTGCCCCTTGCCGCGCAGCACGTCTGCGATCGCCCCCTGCTCCAGGATCGAGAACACGATGATAGGCATGCGATTTTCCTGGGCAAGCGCGAACGCCGTCGCATCCATGATCTTGAGCCGCTTGTCGAGCGCCTCCTGGTGGTCGAGCTTCTGGTAGCGTCTGGCGGTGGCGTCACGCTTGGGGTCGGCCGTATAGACGCCGTCGACATCGGTTGCCTTGAGCACAGCGTCGCAGCCCATTTCGGCGGCGCGCAGCACGGCGGTGGTGTCGGTGGTGAAATACGGGTTGCCGGTGCCGCCGGCGAACACGATGACCCGATTGTCATCGAGATGGCGCAGCGCCCGCTGCCGCTCGTAGGTCTCGCAGACTTGCGGCATCGACAAAGCCGACATGGTGCGCGCGCTGACGCCGGCCCGCTCGATCGCCGTTTCGAGCACCAGCGCGTTCATCACCGTCGCCAGCATGCCCATGGCGTCGGCGGTCGGCCGTGACAAGCCGTTCTCTGAAATCTGCGCGCCGCGCAGCACATTGCCGCCGCCGACCACAACGCCGAGCCCGATCCCGAGCGCATGCGCGGCCACGAGATCGGCGGCGAAGCGGTCGATGGTCGGCTGATGGATGCCGAATTTTTCCGGGCCGCTCAAAGCCTCGCCGGACAGCTTGACCACGACCCGACGGTATTTCGGCTTGGTCATGAAAGATCATCCACCCCGTCGGATGAAGCGAGCGCACGCCAACGCATCGCTGCCCATAATAATCCCGCGGTGGGTTTCGCTCTGCTCAACCCACCCTACACCCAGACGCCGGCGAGCGCCGCCACTTCTCCACCGAAATCGCCGCTAGGCCGCTCGAATGCCTTCACCGAGCGCGAAGCGGGCAAAGCCGCCGACCTTGATCGGCGCGCCCACCTTGCCCTCGCTCTCCTCGAGCGCCTGGGCCACGCTCTTCTTGTCGTCGAAGATGAACGGCTGATCGAGCAGGCAGACTTCTTTGTAAAAAGTCTTCAGTCCCGATTCGACGATCTTTTCCACGACGTTGGCCGGCTTGCCCTGCGCCTTGGCCTTGTCGGCCAAGACGTTGCGCTCGCGTTCGATGGTCGCGGCATCGAGACCCGACGGATCGACCGCCTGCGGATTGGCCGAGGCCACGTGCATCGCCACCATGCGGCCGATCGCCTTGAGCTCGTCGGCCTTGCCGGCCGATTCGAGGGTGACGATGACGCCGATGCGGCCCAATCCTTCGTCCGGCGAGTTGTGCATGTAGTTTGCCACCACGCCGCGGGCGACCGAAAGAGCCGCAGCGCGCCGCAGCGTCATGTTCTCGCCGACCTTGGCGATGGTCTCAGAGATCGCATCGGCAACGGTGCGGTCGCCGATGCGCGCGGCGAGGATTTTGTCCACGTCCGTGCCGACGTCCAGGGCGACATTGGCGATCATCTTCACCAAGCCTTGGAACAAATCGTTGCGCGCCACGAAATCGGTCTCGGAATTGACCTCGACCAGGATGCCTTTGTTGGCGGCAACGGCGGCGCCGATCAGCCCTTCGGCGGCGACGCGGCCGGCCTTCTTGGCGGCCTTGGACAAGCCCTTTTTGCGCAGCCAATCGACCGCAGCCTCGAGGTCGCCGCCGGTTTCGGTCAGCGCCGCCTTGCAATCCATCATGCCCGCGCTGGTCTTGTCGCGCAATTCCTTGACCATTCCGGCGGTGACGTTGGTCGTGCTCATTGGCTTGATCCTCATTACACGCGTCATCCCGGGGCCGAGCGCAGCGAGGGATCCGGGATCCATAATCACTGACGGTAGATATAGTGACGTCGTGGGAGAGCCGCCCGCTCCGTGGTCATGGATTGCGGGTTCGCGCCTGCGGCGCGCCCCGGAATGACGGTTACTCCGCCTCGGCGGTGAGTTCCTTCGCCTTGGTAACCCAGCTTTCAATGCGGCCCGGCAGCCCGACCTCCTCGCCGACGTTTTTGGCCGCATTGGGCGACAGTTCGGCGATCTGCTGGAAATGGAAAATGCCGAGATCGTTGAGCTGCTTCTCGATGGCCGGCGAGACGCCGGACAGTTTTTTCAAATCGTCGGCCGCGCCGCGCGGCCCCGACAACGGCTCGAAGCCGAGCCGGTTGGTCTCCGCCGGCAATTCCTCGGCAACGACCGGCTCCGCCTGGGCGCCGATATCGATGCCGTGGGCGCCTTGCGCCCGCGAAATGCCGTCGATCGCCGCCTTGGCGGCCAGATCGCAGTAGAGTGTAATCGCCCGGCTCGCGTCGTCGTTGCCGGGCACCACATAGTTGATGCCGTCGGGATCGCAATTGGTGTCGACGACGGCGGCGACCGGCACGTTGAGCCGGCGCGCTTCCTTGATGGCGATGTACTCTTTGTTGGTGTCGATGACGAACAAGAGGTCGGGCAGCCCGCCCATGTCCTTGATGCCGCCGAGCGCGCGGTCGAGCTTGTCGCGCTCGCGCTGCAAGGTCAGCCGCTCCTTCTTGGTGTAGCCCTGCGCCTCGTTGGAGGCGAGCATTTCCTCGAGCTTGCGCAGCCGCTTGATCGAGTTGGAAACGGTCTTCCAATTGGTCAGCGTGCCGCCGAGCCAGCGCGAGTTGACGTAATATTGCGCCGAGCGCTTGGCGGCATCGGCGATGGCGTCCTGGGCCTGCCGCTTGGTGCCGACGAACAGGATGCGACCGCCTTTGGCGACCGTGTCGCTGACCGCCTGCAACGCATGGTGCATCATCGGCACCGTCTGCGTCAGGTCGATAATGTGGATGTTGTTGCGGGTGCCGAAGATGTATTCCGACATCTTCGGGTTCCAGCGATGGGACTGATGGCCGAAGTGGACGCCGGCTTCCAAAAGCTGACGCATGCTGAAGTCGGGCAGCGACATAGATCTTCTCCGGTTGATCCGCCGCGGACCGAAGAGCCTGCCCCTTGCCTTGCCTCCCCCGCAGGCGGGGGGAAGCAAGGGAGGGGGTGGGCACCGGACGGCCCCGTTTTCCGAGGGCCAAGGTCCGCGTGTGAAGTTGCGCGGCTTATATAGCGGGTAGCCGGCAAAGCGCAACGCACAATTCGGACTGCGCGCCGGGCTAGCGCATGTTCCGCTCCGATCGAATCGCGACTCCTCGGTTCGTCATTGCCGGGCTTGACCCGGCAATCCATGCTGCGTCGGGGCCGCATGGATGCGCGGGTTCGCATGACGGGGAAGTGGCGCTACATGAGCGGGATCTGCTCTAGGCTGATAAACGAGGAGCCGGCTAATCAGAGGCCGAGCGGATCAGCAGCAATGGAGCAAAGTAATGGCGCGCGAGATTATGGCCCGACCCCGAGCACTTCCGCCGACCAGCCTGCTGGCGCTTGCGGTCGGCGCGGCGGCGCTCGGCGCGTTCGCCATCGGCGCGCTTGCAATCGGCCGCATCGCCGGCGGCGGTGCGGAGATCAAAAAGGCCCGGTTCATATCGCTTGAAGTCGATGAACTGACGGTTCGCAAGCTGCGAATCATCCAACAGCACGGGCCAAGCGCGTAACGGCGGCTTTGCACTTGAACGCAGATACAGGCCCACGCGATTTGTCAGCACGCGCCCTAATTCGCCGCGGCGATCGCCTGGGCGCGGGCGATGACGTCGGGCGGCGAATGGCAAAGCCATAAAGCGCCGCCGCGCGGCAGGCGCGCAGCATAACCGAACGGCGCAAAATGTCCCATGCGGGCGCCTGCCATCGCCGCCGTGGAATCTGCTAGCATGGCGTCATGAAGCTTCACCGGCGCACCTTTCTGCGCACCTTCCTGCGCACCGCGGCGGCGGCAGCGATTGCGCCGGCGGTGCCGCGGCTGGCGCGCGCCGAGAGCTATCCGACCAAACCGATTCATCTGATCGTGCCGTCGCCGCCCGCCGGCACCTTCGACATCGTCGCGCGGCTCGTCGCCAATGCGGTGGAACCGCGGCTGCATCAGCAATTCGTCGTCGAAAACCGCGGCGGCGCCGGCACCAATCTCGGTACCGGCATCGTCGCCCACGCCGCTCCCGACGGCTACACCTTGCTGCTCGCCGGATCGCCGGGCGCCATCAACGCCACGCTCTATCACAATCTCGACTTTTCCTTCGCGCGCGACATCGCGCCGGTCGCCGGCATCGAGCGCGCGCCGCTGATCATGGCGGTCAATCCGTCGCTGCCGGCCAAAACCGTCCCGCAATTCATCGGCTACGCCAAGCAAAATCCCGGCAAGATCAACCTGGGCTCGGGTGGCGTCGGCTCGACCGGCCACGTCGCCGGCGAACTGTTCAACATGATGGCCGGAATCAAAATGGCGCACGTGCCGTATCGCGGCGAGGCGCCGGCGATCACCGATCTGCTCGCCGGCCAGGTGCAAGTCGTGTTCTCGACGCCCGGCTCGGCGATTGCCTACGTCAAAGCCGGCACGCTGCACGCGCTCGGCGTGACCAGCCTAAAGCGCATGGGCGTGCTGCCCGAGGTGCCGGCGATCGCCGCGTTCTTGCCCGGCTACGAAGCGGTGTCGTGGTCCGGCATCGGCGCGCCGGCCAAGACACCGCCCGCGATCATCGCTAAGCTCAACGGCGCCATCAACGCCGGCTTGGCCGAGCCGCTGCTGCAAGCACGCCTCGCCGCGTTCGGCGCGGTGGTGATGATGGGCACGCCCGCCGCGTTCGCAAAATTCATCGCCGCCGAAATCGACAAGTGGGGCAAGGTGATCAGGTTCGCAAATATCCGTGTGGAGTGACACTCATGGCTCCTCCCCTGCTACGGTTCGCTTCGCCGGGGCGACAGAAAAGTTCAGAGGAAAAAGCGCCATGAGAAGCCGCCGGCATCAAACAGCAGTGACGGCTTTAGCCGCACCGCGATGAACGAATAACGTCGGGAGAACGCACATGCCGCCTATTGATCGCAGAATGATGTCGATGCTCAGCCTTGCGGCGCTCGCCTCGCCGCCGCGCGCATCGGCCGCGGAGCGCTATCCGTCGCGCCCGATCCACCTCATCGTCGGATTTACCGCCGGTGCGACGTCCGACGTTATCGCACGCATCTTTGCCAAAGGCGCGGAGCCGGTGCTGGGCCAGCAAGTCGTGGTCGAAAACAAGCCGGGCGCCGGATCGAGCATCGCCGCCGAGTATGTCGCCCGCGCCAACAAAGACGGCTACACGCTGTTTGTTCCGGCGCTATCGACGCTGACCGACGAAATCGTCAATCCCAGCCGATCGACTCGTCTGGGCCGGGATTTTTCGCCGATCGCGCGGCTTGGCAATGTCGCAATCGTCCTGATCGTCAATCCAAAGGCCGACGTTCACAGCGTCGCCGAGCTCATCGCGCTCGCCAAATCGAAGCCCGGCGGCGTGTCCTTTGCATCGGTCGGCGCCGGCACGCTGCCGCATCTTGCCGGCGTATTGTTTGCCCAGCGCGCCGGCGTCGAGCTGCTGCACGTTCCCTATCCGGGCAGTCCGCAGGCGGTCACCGATCTCATGGCCGGCCGCATCACCATGTTCTTCGCGCCCGCCTCGTCGATTATCGGCCAAGTCGCCGCCGGCAAGGTTTTGGCGCTGGCGACGGCGGCCGACAAGCGCTGCAGCGCCCTGCCCAAAGTGCCCACCATGGCGGAGGCCGGCATGGCTGATTTCGACACCAGCCTTTGGCTGGGCATCGTCGGGCCGGCGGGATTACCGCGCCCGATCGTCGACAAGGTCGCCGCCGCGGCGCAGAAGGCGATGCAGACCCCTGAGGCGGCGAGCGCTCTCGTCAAACAGGGTTACGATACGCATTATCTCGGGCCGGACCAGTTTGCTGCCTTCATCAACAGCGAAGACAAGCGCTGGACTGCGGTCGCGCGCGCGGCGGGATTATTATCGAAGAGCTGAACGCACCACCCACTCACACCGATTGCAGGGCGCCCTCCTCGCGCGTCACGTCGACGGAAAAGATCCAGGAGCGGTCGAGCAATGGCGGCGGCGGCACCTTGCGGTTATTGGCGAACTGCCGGCGCGATTGCAGGGTGACGCGGGCGGTGCGCGGCCGGCGCGCGGCGGCGTAGACCGCGAGCGCCGCGTCGATACCGTCGTGCTGCGACCGCGCGCGCGAGAGCACATAACCTCTGACGTGCAAAATCGGTAGCGCGCGAGCGTTGAACGCGCAACGTGGCGCCGGCTCTGCGCAAAGCGTGCCCGCGCCCGTCTATGTGATTTATGTGATTAGAGGCGCAGCCGCGTGATGAGAGGCTCAGCCGCGGGCTCTCACAGCGCCTCGACCGTCACCACGCCGGTCACCGCCTTGATGGCGCCAGCGATCTGCGGCGAGACCTTGAAGCGGCCGGGCAGCTTGACCTCGACCTCGCTGCCGTTCTGCAGCAGGAGCACCATGCTGACCTCGCCGTCGGCCGGCTCGCCGCCGCCGCCGTTGCCATTACCGTTGCGCGGGGCGCCGTTGCGCGCCGGCTCGAGGCGGCGGGCTACGCCGTTAAGCGGCTCCTCGTTGCGCAAGAACACGCGTAACCCCTTCTGCATGCGTGCCGCGGCTTCGTCGAGCGGCTCCACCGATTGGATGCGGGCGCGCACCTCCTCGGCCTGCACCTCGGCGCTGAGCAACAGCAACACCGCGGTGCCGGGCTCCAACAGATCGCGATACTGCGCCAAGCCTTCGGCGAACAGCACCGCCTCGTAATGGCCGCTCGGGTCCGACAGGCCGATGATGCCCATCTTGGTGCCGTTCTTGGTGCGGCGCTCGGTGCGCGACACCACCGTGCCGGCGACGCGGCCGGCGCCGGCGCCGGCTTTCACGGCGCGGGAAAATTCCGCCCAGGACTGCACGCGCAGCCGCTTGAGCGCCAGCGCATAATCGTCGAGCGGATGGCCGGAAAGAAAGAATCCGACCGCCTCGTATTCGCGCTGCAGGCGCTCGGCCGGCAGCCACGGCTCGAGCACCGGCAGCGCCAGCGGCTCATGCGCCGCCGGGCCGGCGAACAATTCGGACTGGCCGAGCGCGGCATCGTCGTGGCGACGTTGCGCGCTGGCGAGCAGCCTATCGACGGCGGCGAACACGCGGGCGCGGTTCGGCTCCATGGCGTCGAAGGCGCCGGCGGCGGCGAGCGATTCCAGCACGCGCTTGTTGAGCGCGCGCGGATTGATGCGGCGGGCGAAATCGCCGAGATCGGCGAACGGCTTCTCGCCGCGCGCCGCGACGATGCTGTCGACCGCCTGGCGGCCGACGCCGCGCAGCGCCGCCAGCGCATAATGAATGACGTTGCCCTCGACCGCGAATTCGACGCCGGAACGGTTGATCGAGGGCGGCTCGACCTTGATGCCGAGCCGCTCCGCCTCGGCGCGAAACTCGGCGAGCTTGTCGGTGTTGCCGGCTTCGAGCGTCATCGAGGCGGCCAGAAACTCGATCGGGAAATTCGCCTTCAGGTAGGTCGTCTGGTAGGTGACCATCGCATAGGCCGCGGCGTGGCCCTTGGGGAAACCGTAATCGGCGAAGCGCTCCAACAGTTCGAAGATCGCCTCGGCCTGGCTTGCCGGCACGCCGCGCTCGACCGCGCCGGAAACGAAGCGGTCGCGCTGCGCCTTCATCTCGCTGCGGATCTTTTTGCCCATGGCGCGGCGCAGCACATCGGCTTCGCCGAGCGAATAGCCGGACAAAACCTGCGCCGCCTGCATTACCTGTTCCTGATAGACGATGACGCCGTAGGTCTCGCGCAGGACCGGTTCGAGCTTGGGATGAATGTAGTCGGGCAGTTCCAGGCCGTTCTTGCGCGCGCAGTAGGTTGGAATGTTGGCCATCGGGCCGGGACGGTACAGCGCGTTGAGCGCGACGATGTCCTCGAAGCGGCCGGGCCGCATGTCGATGAGGGCACGGCGCATGCCGGCGCTTTCCATCTGGAACACCCCGATCGTCTCGCCGCGCGCCAACAGCTCGTAGGTTTTGGCATCGTCGAGCGGCAACGCCGACAGATCGATGTGAACGCCGCGTTGGCGCACCAGCTTGGCGGCGCGGTCGAGCACGGTGAGCGTCTTCAGCCCGAGAAAATCGAATTTGATGAGACCGGCGGGCTCGACCCATTTCATGTTGAACTGGGTCACCGGCATCAGCGATTTCGGATCGCGATAGAGCGGCGCCAGTTCCCTCAGCGGCCGGTCGCCGATGACGATGCCGGCGGCATGGGTCGAGGCGTGGCGGTGCAAACCTTCGAGCTTCTGGGCAATATCGAACGCCCGCGCGATCAGCGGATCGCGGTCGCGCTCGGCCTGCAGCCGCGGCTCGTCGTCGATCGCCCGTTTGAGCGAGATCGGGTTCGCCGGATTCTGCGGCACCAATTTGCACAGCCGGTCGACCTGTCCATACGGCATCTGCAGCACGCGGCCGACATCGCGCAGCACGCCACGCGCCTGCAAGGTGCCGAAGGTGATGATTTGGGCCACCTGCTCGCTGCCGTATTTGTTCTGCACGTAAGCGATGACCTCGTCGCGGCGCTCCTGGCAGAAATCGACGTCGAAATCCGGCATCGAAATGCGTTCGGGATTGAGGAAGCGCTCGAAGATAAGCCCGAAGCGGATCGGATCGAGATCGGTGATGGTCAGCGCATAGGCGACCAGCGATCCGGCGCCGGAACCGCGGCCGGGTCCGACCGGAATCCCCTGTGCCTTGGCCCACTGGATGAAATCGGCGACGATCAAAAAGTAACCGGCGTATTTCATCTTCACGATGACGCCGAGTTCATACTCGAGGCGCTCGCCATACTCGTCGGCGCTATGGCCATGCGCCACGCCGTGCTGCGCCAGACGCGCGGCGAGCCCGGCGCGGGCGGCCTGCCGGAGCGCGTCGGGCTCATCGTTGCCGACAGTCTCGTCGTCACGGCGGCCGCCGGAAAATCGCGGCAAGATTGGCGCGCGGATACGCGGACGAAACGCGCAGCGCTCGGCGACCTCGACGCTGGCGGCGAGCGCTTCCGGCAAGTCGGCGAACAGTTGCGCCATCTCGGCGCGGCTCTTGAAGCGGTGCTCGACGGTGAGTTGCCGGCGTTCGCTGTCGGCGAGCAGCCTGCCGTCGGCGATGCACAGCAGAGCGTCATGGGCTTCGTAATCGTCGGCCTTGGCGAAAAACGGCTCGTTGCTGGCGACGAGCGGTATGCCTTTGGCATAAGCAAGTTCGATCAACGCCGGCTCGACGGCGCGTTCCGCCGCCGTGCCATGGCGTTGCAGCTCGATGTAGAGCCGGTCGCCGAATAGCTGCTGCAAAGTTTCGCAGCGCGCCGCCGCAAGTGTCTGCTGGCCGCCGGCAATGGCAAGGTCGAGCGGCCCATCGGGCCCGCCGCTGAGCGCGATCAGGCCAGCGGATTCGCCGTCGAACCAGTCGAGCCTGATGTGGGGCCGCTCGTCGGGTGCGGTTTCGAGGTAGGCGCGCGAGCACAGCCGCATCAGACGGCGATAGCCTTCTTCGCGCGCCGCCAGGAGAACGAGGCGCGGAAGGCTTACGTTCGCAACGCTGCCGCTGCCGGCCGCCCCGCCCCGCTTGTCCTGATCAGCGAAATCGACCGCCAGCGCGCAGCCGACGATGGGCTGAATGCCGGCGCCAGCCATCTTTTCGGAAAATTCCAGCGCTCCGAACATGTTGTCGGTGTCGGTGAGCGCCAGCGCCGGCTGCCGGTCCTTCTTGGCCAACTCGGCGAGCCGTGCAATCGTCATCGCGCCTTCGAGCAGCGAATAGGACGAATGCACGTGCAAATGCACGAAGCGGGGTTCGGCGGGGTTAAGCATTTCTCGGCTTTACTTAGACTGCGCGCGGCGATTCTGCCGAAACCGACGATGGCGCATCGGCCACCGCGCTGTCGATGGCCGCGGCCGCGTAGACCGCGACATCCACAGCCAGTTCGCCACCACGTCGTTGCGGGCTAGGCCGGCCCTCCGGGCGATGCCGCGTCAGGGGGCGGAAATCATATCACCTCAAGCACTTGCACCCAGACCGCAACCGTCGCCACGAACAGCGCGATGGAAGCTAAAGCAGCGGCTTCCTCGACAACCATGCGAACCATGACCATGCTCCCGATGAGAACCTATAGGGAACAATGTTCACGGAACGTTCAAGAGAGTCAAGAGCGGTGCGACGGCTTTTGCGGGGTTCATCTCTGCGGTTGGTAAATGGCTTGTTGTGGAGGAACCTGGCGGCCGAGGAATTTGCCGCATTGCCGGACGGTGGTTGTGCGGTAGGATTTTGCCACGCGTGGTTTGATACTTGGCAACCGCTCGATTGTCCGCAACGCCAGAGGCAAACCGCCACGGAATGCGGAATAAAGGCGTCATCGCGGTGTTCGCGGGCCCATGCAGGAAGTCGCCGAGTACCTGGCTTACGCCGAGGATTGCCGCCGGATTGCGCGGACCACGAGCAATCCCGACGACAAGCGCCGCTTGTTGGAAATGGCGACGGTGTGGGCGCTGCTCGCCGGCGAGCTCGAAGCGCAGATTAACGGCGAGCGGTCGGCCGCCCGCAGCAAATAGCGCGCGGCACGCTACGCTGCGCCAAGACAGGCTGGCGAGACGAAGACCCGCACCTCGCGGCCAAGGAGTTCGAGCAGAACGGCAACGCGGTTGGCATCGGCGATGCGTTCGAGCACGCCGGTGGCTTCGGCAAAAATCCCGTCGATGAGACGCACCGGGCTGCCGGGCCGCACGCCGGCAGGCAAGCCCAGCCGCACAAATCCCTCGTTGCTCTCGCGGGCGCGAATTTCGTCGACGACCCCTTCGGGCACCGGCAACGGATCCTCGCCGGCCGCCACCAGGCGGCTGACGCCGAAAGTCGAATGAATCGAGCGCCAGCGGTCGCGGGTCGGATCGAGCGCGACGAACAGGTAGCGCGGAAACAGCGGCCGCACCACGACATCGTGGCGGCGGGCGTGACGCCGGCCGCGGGCGTAGCGCGGCAGATAGGTGGAAAAACCCTGGCGGCGCAGATTGAGATCGGCGCGAGCCTCGCCGTTCGGCTGGGTATGGACAACGTACCAGTGCGCGCCCGGCATCATGGCGATGCTCCAGCGGATGCGCCGGGGGCGGTACCGTGCACCCGTAACAGCGCCGGAACATGGACGCGCTCGGCGCCGAATGCGGCGAGCGCCGCTTCGTAAAGGGTGCGCGAGTCGGACAGCGCGGTGATTACGACCGCATCGACGGCGCCGACAGGCGAGACGTCGATCGCCAGGCGGGTCTTGCCAGGCGGCAGCGACAGCACGCCGACGATCTCGACCGGGTGCTCGCGCGCGACCAGGCGCGCGATCTCGGCAAGATCGCCGTCGCCGACGAGCGCCAGCCGTTTTTGCCCGCGCGCCGCGGCCACGACGAACAGTTCGGCACATTGCGCGCGCGCCCGGCGAAAGAACGAGAACGAGTCGGCGAGATAGCGCGCGGTCAGGCGCGATTTTTCGGCAAAGCCTTGCGGGGTCAGGTAATAGGCGTAGCGGCGCGGCGGGGTCGTGCCGACCTTGATCAGCCCCTTGCGCACGCAGCGCTTGAGATAGGCGTTGGCGAGCCCCAGCGCGATGCCGAGCTCGCGCGCCACCGAGCGCTGCGTCACGGCCGGATCGCGCTCCACCGCATCCAGCAGTCCGAGCATGATTGCATCGTCGGACGCTTCGCGACGGACCGCGCCCGTCCACCCCGCCACCGGCTCTTGCACGCGGCCCCTCCCCCTTGCTCGGTCGCGTTCACCGTATGAACGATATAGCCCGCTCACCGCTTGAACGTCAAACCGCGAGACACGGCGGTTGCGCTTTGATCCCGACCCGGCCGGCAATGTGCTCACGCAAGCGTGCGTCGAACCGATGGCGGCGGCTGAACTAAGGCAAGACGGCTGGGGTTGTAGGCAGACGCCATCGTCAACTTTAAGGAGGCCTGCCATGAAGGCTTTGCTTTTCGCCGCGGGACTAATTGCAGCAGCACCTGCGCTCGCAAGCAGCGCGCAGGCGCAAAACTATCCGTGGTGCGCCGTTTACGGCGGCAGAGGCGGCGGCGGCGCCCAAAATTGCGGTTTTACGACTTTCGCCCAGTGCATGGCGACCCTGTCCGGCATGGGCGGCTTCTGCAACCGCAATACCCAGTACGTGCCGCCGCCTGGACCTCACCGACGCCATCGGCATCGCTACGAATAGCAGCCATTCGACCTGAGCGTACCGCGGCGGCAGGACATCGCAGCGTCGGACCGCATAGCATGCCAGGGGGATGCTGGTTGCGGCCGGCCAAGGGCTTGGAGGAGCGCCGCGCCGCGCGCCGCTCACGCCAGCTCGACCACCAAACCGTCGCGGAGGGTGACGCGGCGGTCCATCTTGGCGGCAATGTCGAGATTATGCGTGGCAATGATGGCGGCGAGCCCGGTGGCGCGGACCAATTGCGACAGCGTGTCAAACACGAGGTGGGCGGTATGAGCATCGAGATTGCCGGTGGGCTCGTCGGCGAGCAGAAGCCGCGGCGCATTGGCGACCGCCCGCGCGATGGCGACGCGCTGCTGCTCGCCACCCGACAGCTCTGCCGGCCGATGGCTCAGGCGCTCCTTGAGCCCGAGATAAGCCAACAGCTCGGCCGCGCGTGCCGCCGCCTGCCGCCGCGACAGGCCGCGGATCATCTGCGGCAGCATGACGTTTTCCAGCGCGGAAAATTCCGGCAGCAGGTGATGGAACTGATAGACGAAGCCGATCGAGGTACGCCGGATGCGGGTGCGTTCGAGATCGCTCAAGCGCGAGGTCGTTGCGCCATCGATATAGACCTCGCCGCCGTCCGGTTGCTCGAGCAGGCCGGCGATGTGCAATAGCGTCGATTTGCCGGCGCCCGACGGCGCCACCAAGGCTACCGACTGGCCGGCCCATACTGCGAGTTCGGCACCCTTGAGCACGTCGAGCGTCGCATCACCCTGATGAAATTGCCGGCCGATGCCGCGCAGAAAAATGTACGGAGATTTGTCCGCGGCCGGCGGCGCCATCGCTTCGCTGATCGCGGTCATGTCATCCATCGGGCGGATCACTCGTAGCGCAGCGCCTCGACCGGATCGAGACGCGCGGCCCGCCACGACGGATAAAGCGTCGCCAAAAGCGACAGGCCGAGCGCCATCACCAGGACGGCGGTGGTTTCCTTCACGTCCATGTCGGCGGGCAGCTTCGACAAGAAATACAACTCGGACGAGAACAGGTCGGTATTGGTCAGCCAGGACAAAAAGCGCCGGATCGAATCGATGTTGAGGCAAACCACGGTGCCGAGCAGGAAGCCGGCCGCGGTGCCGACGACGCCGATCGACGAGCCGGTGATGAGAAAGATGCGCATGATCGCGCCCTGGGTCGCGCCCATGGTGCGCAGGATGGCGATGTCGTTGCCTTTGTCCTTCACCAGCATGATCAGGCCGGAGACGATGTTGAGCGCCGCCACCAGCACGATCAGGGTCAGGATCAAGAACATGACGTTGCGTTCGACCTGCAGCGCGTTGAAGAAGGTGGCGTTGCGCTGGCGCCAATCGATCATGTAGATCGGCCGCGCCGCGGCTTTGCTGACCAAGGTGCGGAAGCGGTCGACGTTGTCGGGGTCGTCGGTATAGACCTCGATTGCGGTGACGTCGCCGGTGCGGTTGAAATAGGCCTGCGCCTCGGAGAGCGGCATGAACACGAAGGCGGCATCGTACTCGCTCATGCCGATCTCGAACACCGCGGCGACCTTGTAGGCCTTGATGCGCGGCGTCGTGCCCATCGGCGTGACGGCGCCGCGCGGGGCGACCAGCGTCAGATTGTCGCCGACCCGCACCGACAACTGCTCGGCAAGCCGGCTGCCGATGGCGATGCCCTGCCCGCCGTCGAAGCCGTCGAGCGTGCCCTGCTTGATGTTGCGGGCGATGGAGCCGAGTCTTTCCAGATCGGCGCCGCGGATGCCGCGCACCAGGACGCCGGAAGCATTAAAGGGCGAGGACGCCAGCGCCTGGCCTTCGACGATGGGCGCGGCAAGCCGCACGCCCGGGACCTTGCTGACGCGGTCGGCAACGTCCTTCCAGTCGGTGAGCGGCGACTCGATCGGCTGGATCAAGAGGTGGCCGTTGAGGCCGAGAATCTTGTCGAGCAGCTCCTGGCGGAAGCCGTTCATCACCGCCATGACGATGATCAAGGTGGCGACGCCGAGCATGATGCCGAGGAAGGAAAAGCCGGCGATGACGGAAATAAATCCTTCCTTGCGCCGCGCCCGTAGGTAGCGCAGCGACAACATCCACTCGAACGGAGCGAAGGGAGCGGTGCCGGTCGGCTCGGGCATTTAGTCAGGGTCCCCGCGATCAGCCGGAGTTTCACACGATTCTGGCGCTAGTGCGACTTATATTGAAAACGCTAGAGTTTCCCACAGAAGTTCCACGGTCCCGTTTGTCATACGTTCTCATGCGCCTTCGCAAGACCGCGGCTTCCGAGGTTGGTTCGCTTGCTGTCGGTGCTGCTGGCGTCAAATCCCATTGGTGGCGGCTGGTGCGCCGACGGCGAGGCTAATTATACTATGCGCAGCATGACGACCGCCGGCGCATCAGTGCCAGCAGTTGAGCATTGGGACGCAGAACTTGAGCGGCAGGAAGCCGAGCTACGCCAAGCTATGAATATCTTAGATGTCCGGGAGGGGTTTTGGCACCGATAATTTACGAAGTTCTCGGTACGCCGACCGCGCCGCTGCAAGCCGGTGAGGCGTCGCCTTTTCAGGCTTAAGCTTTTGTGTCTCATCCCATGGATCTGAACATCGCTCAACCGCTTTTAAATAAGCCGCAGTAGCCGCCAGTTCCAATTCAACAGCATTTAGCTGAGCTGCTGCTTTGGCAAACTGCGTACGAGCGCTCGATTGCCGCGTTGGCGTTGCCGGCGAGGAATAGATGGAATAAACCCCTCCCCAATCTGCTGTGCGTTCGTCTTCTGTGATGAGTCCGAACGCTTCTGCAAATTTGACTGCGTCAGCTAGCTCTTCGCTGTAAGGCCCATAATGTTTGTACGCGAAATGAAACCCATCGCCCAATCCGCACAGCTCAAGCAGATAAGCAATCTTTTGCAACCTTGTACGACCGACAATCCGACCACCGGCATCCCGAACCAGTGCGGCCGCCTTTGTCCATACGTCATTGTTAGGCGTAGCCATTTTCATCCCCTCTTGAGCTCTGCTTCAACGATGTCACCAATTATCTTCGCAGCGGTTTCGTCGCTCGCGTAAGCCCGGAACAGCGAAAAGCTTTCGACGGCCGCAATGACCGACGAGCACGTCGCGACATCGAGTATCTGCCCGTTCGCGAGCCGAATATGAATCTGATTTAGCGGGCCTTTAGACTCTTCAAATCGCTTATAAGGATCACGCGTCGCGCGATCTGTGAGTATCCTAGGTGCCTCATCTTTAGAATTCTTCTCCGCCCAGTCATTGAGTTTTGTCTCGATTGCGACGATCAAACGGTCCAGTTTCTTTTGACGATCTGCGCGCTCATGAGAATTGGCGGCCTTATCCAATTCCACCGCGCCGACCAACTGATGGCGAATGTCGACACATTTCGGCAATTGCCGATATTGTATTCGCGCTGCGCAATTTCGAATTTTTCGATCAGAAGCCTCAGCTAGCATCGGCAGCGCTCCCCAAAACACGGTGTCATCCAGCGCAAGTGCTCTATCCACCGATTCGGGGTCGGTCGCAAAACGAATGATTGGATGACTTTTTGGCAATCCCGTTTTGGTGTTTGCTTCATCTTGAGCGAGCGAAATGATGCGGAGCATCAAAACCGTGAATAGCTTTTCCGCAGCGCGCGTGGCCTTATGAAAATATATCGTCGGGTACAATTGAAATAGCGCGAGAACGTACGTCTCGGCCGCATAAGATGCCTTTGGCCCCAGCACAAACGTTTCGAATTCGCCTATGCTCTCATCGTCCACGCCGGTCCTTATTCGCCCGACCTCAAGGTTCGCCATGAGCCATGTGAAATCGATTCCACCATTCTCAACACCGCTCATCAGGCGATCGCGTTGCATGTAGTCCAGTCGATCAGCATCGAACTGACTTGATACGACCGCGCCATAGAGGTCGATGGGACGGCCCTGTTTTATTACCGTAGCAACATCGGTCGCGAAACCGCTTCCCATCTCTCTGAACGCTTCACCTACCTCACCATCTCGAATCAACAGACCACCAACGTGCTCGTGATCTGCCATCGGCAGATTCAGCTTCTTCCCTATCTCTTCGAAGGCGTGGCTAAACATGCCGTGACCTAAATCGTGAACGAGGGCCGCAGCGAGGGCGACCTGAGCCTGGTGTTCTCGGTATTGATGATGGCCGTGACCACCTCGCGTCATGTGACGTTGGATTATCCTCATCAAGTGGCGGGCCGTATGAAAGACGCCAACACTGTGCGCAAATCGGGTATGTGTGGCGCCTGGATAGACGAGTTCCGAGAATCCAAGTTGTTTTACCCGACGTAAGCGTTGGAACGGCTGCGTTTGAATGACCTGCCACATTACGTGCTCGAACTGATCCGTGCCGAACTCGATCAGGTTATGAAGCGGGTCCCTAATGCGCTGTGGCCTGGGCGGCACTTGCGACTTGGTTCTCGAATTTTCCCTCGTGACAGCACCGCGCTGCTTTATCGCAGGCTTAGTCTGTCGGCGCGTCATGTTCTCATTTTGTTCTCTAAACTCGTACAGTCAAGCACACCGGCCGATTCGATGCTAATGCGACGTTAATCTGCACACTCCAGACGAGCGGAAATGGGAAAACGGGAAACTTCTGCTGATTATGATGCAACATCAATGCGATAGTCCACGTTACTTGAAACCGGCGCTTTCAAGCCCGGAATCGTCGAAATGCCGCACGGCAGCGCACAGGTTCATGCCGAAAAGCGCGCCAGCGCCGCGGCCGGGCTCATCAGTTCCCGGGTGCCGTCGGCGCGCCGCTTCACCTCGACTTTGCCCTCGGCGAGGCTGCGCGGGCCGACCAGGATCTGCCAGGGAATGCCGATGAGGTCGGCGGTGGCGAACTTGGCGCCGGGCCGCTCGTCGAGATCGTGGTAGAGCGCCTCGATGCCTTTGGCGGCGAGCGCCGCGTAGAGCTTTTCGCACGCCGCGCCGGTTTCGGCCGCGCCCTGCTTGAGGTTGAGGATCATCACCCGGAACGGCGCCACCGGTTCCGGCCATTTGATGCCGGCTTCGTCGTGAAAGGCCTCGATGACGGCGCCGACGAGCCGGCTCGGGCCGATCCCGTAGGAGCCCATGTGGACCGGCCGCTCGACGCCGTCCGGGCCTGCCACCAGCGCTTTCATCGGCGCCGAATATTTGGTGCCGAAATAGAAGATATGGCCGACCTCGATGCCGCGGGCCGAGACACGCTTTTCCGCGGGCAAGCCGGCGAACGCCGCGGCGTCGTGCTTTTCCGAGGTGGCGGCGTACAGCGAGGTCCACTGCTCGACGATGGCCTGAAGTTCCGCGACGTTGTCGAAATCGACCTTGGGCCCGGGCACTTCGAAATTCAGATAATCGCGGTGGCAAAACACCTCGCTCTCGCCGGTCTCGGCCAGAATGATGAATTCGTGGGAGAGATTGCCGCCGATCGGGCCGCTTTCCGCCACCATCGGGATCGAGCGCAACCCCATGCGGGCGAAGGTGCGCAAGTAGGCGACGAACATGCGGTTATAGGCATGCTTGGCGCCGGCGAAATCGACGTCGAACGAATAGGCGTCCTTCATGAGGAACTCGCGCCCGCGCATCAGCCCGAAGCGCGGCCGCACCTCGTCGCGGAACTTCCACTGGATGTGGTAGAGGTTGAGCGGCAAATCCTTGTAGGATCGCACATAGCTGCGGAAGATCGCGGTGATCATCTCCTCGTTGGTCGGGCCGTACAGCATGTCGCGGTCGTGGCGGTCCTCGATGCGCAGCATCTCCTTGCCGTAGGCCTCGTAGCGGCTGCTTTCGCGCCAAAGCTCGGCGGGCTGAATGGTCGGCATGAGCAGCTCGATGGCGCCGGAGCGGTCCTGCTCCTCGCGCACGATCCGGCAAATCTTCTGCAGCACGCGCAAGCCGAGCGGCAGGAACGAGTAGATGCCGGCGGCTTCCTGGCGGATCATGCCGGCGCGCAGCATCAGCCGATGGGACGCGATCTCGGCTTCCTTGGGCGTCTCGCGCAGGATCGGCAGAAAGTAGCGGGACAGGCGCATGCCGCTATCGGGGTTGGGAATGGGCGGGTCGGGCAGCCAAGCCGCAACGGCGCGACCAAGACCAGGGGCTACAAACCCGATTCAACGGCAGAGCACAACGGCTCTCGTTTCGCTTTTTTTGCGCAGCCGCCGGCAGGCTGATGACAAGCGGAAAAAGATCAATTACCACTACGCAAAGCCATGGCGAATGCCGCGCGTGTAGACGCGGCGGTTCCGCGATGGCGGTCCGAGTCTTGGGAGGATGACTCGCACGGCGCCAAACGCGCCAGCCCCGCCGAATCAGGTTGCCTTAGACCTGGAAATGCGGCGCGGACAGCGGTCCAGACGAGGAGAATTAAGGCAGGGCTTCGGTCCTGCCTTTCTTTTCGCGGGAGAATGCCGGCCTTTCCGAGCCGCTTAAAAAGCGCTTCAGGATTCGGCCGCAAGTCATTAGTCTGCCATTCTTTCCCATGTACTTAGTCATGCAGGCCGAACGGCGCCAACAGGCCGTCGAGCGTCACCAGCCGATGGACGTAAACGAGGTAGCACGCGGCAAAAAGGACGCCCGCGACCAGCGTCGTCCAGAAAAGCTTGCGGCCGAGATTCGGCAGCACCGGCGCGCCCGGATCGGTACCGGGCACGATCGCGTCGCCCTCGTGCTGGCTGCGCACCCCCCACGGCAGCACCGCGAACAGCACCACCCACCAGATCAGAAAGAAGATCGCAACCGCCGTGGCCTTCGACATTTTTTGCCGCGTTCAGGCTTGTTCCAGCTCGACCAGCGTGCCGGCAAAATCCTTAGGATGCAGGAACAGGACCGGCTTGCCATGGGCGCCGATCTTCGGCTCGCCATCGCCGAGGATGCGCGCCCCGGCTGCCGTTAGCGCATCGCGCGCGGCGCGGATATCGGGCACTTCGTAGCAGACGTGGTGCATGCCGCCGTCGGGATTGCGCTGCAGGAACCTGGCGATCGGCGAATCGTCGCCGAGCGGCGCGATCAGCTCGATCTTGGTATTCGGCAGCGTGACGAACACGGTGGTGACGCCATGTTCGGGCTGCGGCACGGCGGCCGAAATTTCGGCGCCGAGGCTGTCGCGATACACCGCCGCCGCCTTGGCGAGATCGGGCACCGCAATGGCGACGTGATTGAGCCGGCCGATCATGGTTGTCCGTCTCTGCAAAGGGCGTGCTTCAGGGGCTTGTTCCTGAAGACGAAATTAAACCACGAGCACGTGCACGTGGCAGATCGGCTTTTTATTCCAACGCTGCGCGATGGCCGAGCGCACCGCGCCGCGCACCGCCTCGGCGACGGCATCGGGATCGCGCCGGCGCGGTTTCGGCATGGATTCGAAAGCCTCCTCGGCCACGTCGCGCGCGATAGCGGCGAAGAGCGCGCCCGAGGCATCGGTTTCCGGAATGCCGAACAGCTCGATCTCGGGATCGGCGGCGAGCGCGCCGTTAGCGGTCAAAGCCAGCGCCACGCTGACGGCGCCGGAAAAACTCAGGCGGCGGCGCGAGGCGACGGTGCGCGTTTCGGCATTGATGAGGAGCGCGCCGTCCTTGTAGAGGCGGCCGGACGGAATCTCGTCGATGATTTCGGCCGGCCCGGGCGCGAGCCGCACCAGATCGCCGTTGCGGCAAACAAGGACCTGCGGCACGCCGGCGCGCCGCGCCAGCGCGGCATGCTCGGCGAGATGCAGCGCCTCGCCGTGCGCCGGAATGAGAATTTGGGGCTTCACCCAGCCGATCATGTCCAAAAGTTCGGCGCGGCGCGGATGGCCGGAGACGTGGACCAAATGGGTGCGGTCGGTGATGACTTCGACGCCCTGCGCGATGAGGCCGTTGATCACCCGGTCCACGGCCTTCTCGTTGCCCGGAATGGCGCGCGAGGAAAAGATCACGCGGTCGCCCGCGGACAGCGCCACTTCGGGATGCTCGTCCTCGGCGATACGCGCCAGCGCCGCGCGCGGCTCGCCCTGGCTGCCGGTGCACAGCGCCAACACCTTGTCGGGCGGCAGATAGCCGTAGGTGTCGGCGCCGCGGAACTCCTGCACGCCGTCGAGATAGCCGGTCTCGCGCGCGACCTGCACCACGCGCTCCATGGCGCGACCGACGACGACGACTTCGCGGCCGGCGGCGCGGGCGGCGGCGGCCACGGCGCGGATTCGGTCGACATGGGAGGCAAAGGTGGTCACCGCGACGCGGGCGGGCGCGGTGCGCACCAATTCGGCAATGGTCTTGGCGACGTCGGCCTCGGACGGCGAGCGGCCGTCGCGCACCGCGTTGGTCGAATCGCCGATCAGCGCCAGCACGCCCTCGTTGCCGAGCGCGGCAAGCCGCGCCGCGTCGGTCTTGGAGCCGGCGAGCGGGGTCGGATCGATCTTCCAGTCGCCGGTATGCAGCGCGGTGCCGGCGGCGGTGCGGATGGCGAGCGCGTTGGATTCGGGGATGGAGTGGGCGACGCTGATGAATTCGACGGCGAACGGACCGAGCGTCAAACGGCCGCGCAGCGGCACGACGTTGACGGGAATTTGCGGCGCGCCCGGCTCGCCGAGCCGCTTGGCCTCGAACAACGCAGCCGTGAACGGGGTCGCGTAGATCGGCACGTTATTGAGCCGAGGCCACAGATCGATCAGCGCGCCCATGTGGTCCTCGTGGCCGTGGGTGAGCACGAGGCCGACGATGGTCTTGCGCTCTTCCACGAGGTAGCGGATGTCGGGCATGATCAGATCGATGCCCGGCAACTGCTCCTCGGCCGCGAACGACACGCCGCAATCGACGATGAGCCATTGCCGGCGGCGCCCGTCGCCAAAGCCGTAGATCGAGAGGTTCATCCCGATCTCGCCGATGCCGCCGAGCGGCGCGAAAACAAATTCAGTCTGCGCCATCGGCCAATATCCGCTGGTGATGAGAATCGCGCGCGGCATCGCCGGCGAGCGCAAAAACTTCGCCGGCGGCGATGGTTTGCAACGCGCCGTCGGCGCGACGCAGCAACAGGCAGCCGCTGTCGTCGAGGCCTTCGCAACGGCCCAAAATCTCGCGGTCAGGCAGCCGCACGCGCATAGGCTCGCCGATACCGGCGGCGCGGAGAAGCCAATCGCGGCGAATAGCGGCAAAGCCGGCGCCGCTCCGCCATTGCCCGAGGCGGCGCAGCATCGCGGCGGACAGCGCCGTGAACAGTTCGTCGGCGCTTACGTTCGCACCGCCTGCGGCCAGATCGGTGGCGGGGTAACTCGTCGGCGCCGGATGATGCCTGCAGTTCACGCCGATGCCGATCGCTACGGCAATCTTTTGCCCGAGCATGCAGCCCTCGAGCAAGATGCCGGCAAGTTTTTCGCCGCCGCAGAGCACGTCATTGGGCCATTTCAGCGCCAGCCGCCGCGCCACAATGGGCGCGCGGTCGGCGAGCGCATCATAAACGGCAAGCGCAGCGACGAAGGACAATTCGGGCGCGCGGGACGGCGGCGCCGGATCGCCGAGCAACAGCGTGGCATGGAGATTGCCGCGCGGCGAGACCCATGGATGGCCGCGCCGGCCACGGCCTTGCGTCTGCGCGCGCGCGACGATCCATAACGGCCGCGCGTCGCCCGCGTGCTCCGCGGCATGGCGCAGAGCCGCCGCGTTGGTCGATGGCAAAACGTCGTGCGTCGCCAAGCGGAAGCCTGCAGCGTCGGCTTCCGGATCAAGCCGCATCAGAACAGCGAATGGGCGGCGGCGCTTGCCGCGCCGACCAGCGGCCCGGGATAGACGAAGAACAGGATGTTGAACAGGCCGCACGCCGCGAGCACGATCCGCAATTCAATGGGCATGGGATAAAAACCTTCGGCCGCTTCGTCGAAATACATGATCTTGACGATGGCGAGATAATAATAGGCGCCGACCACGCTCGCCAGCACGCCAATCACCGCCAGCACGTAGAGGCCGGCCTTGATGGCGGCGAGGAAGACGTAGAACTTGGCGAAAAAGCCGGCGAGCGGCGGTACCCCGGCCATCGAGAACAGCAGCATCGCCAACAAAAACGCCATGGTCGGATGGGTGCGGCCAAGCCCGGCGAGCTGGTCGATCGATTCCACCATGCCGGTCGAGCGCCGCATGGCCAGGATGACGGCGAAAACGCCGAGCGTCATGGTGATGTAGATCGCCATGTAAAGGAGCACGCCCTGCACGCCCTCCGGCGTGCCGGCGGCAAGGCCGATCAGCGCGTAGCCCATATGGCCGATCGACGAATAGGCCATCAGCCGCTTGAAATTGCGCTGGCCGATGGCGGCGAAGGCGCCGAGCAGCATCGAGGCGATGGCGACGAAGACCAGGATCTGCTGCCATTCGTTGGTGATGCCGGGAAACGCCGCCACGGCGGCGCGCACGAACATGGCGATGCCGGCAACCTTGGGCGCGGCGGCGAAGAACGCGGTGACCGGCGTCGGCGCGCCCTCGTAAACGTCCGGCGTCCACATGTGAAACGGCACCGCGGCAACCTTGAAGCAGAAGCCGGCGAACAGAAAGACGAGGCCGAAGATCAGGCCGATGCCGCCTTGCGCCGCGGCCTGGGCAATGCCGGGAAAGCTCACCGTGCCGGTGAAGCCGTAGATCAGCGACGCGCCGTAGAGCAGCATGCCGGACGACAGCGCGCCGAGCACGAAATATTTCAGCCCGGCTTCGGTCGAGCGCAGCGAATCGCGGTGGCTCGCGGCGACGACGTAAAGCGGCAGGCTCATCAGTTCGAGGCCGAGATAAAGCGCGATCAGGTCGGCGGCCGAGATCAGCATCAGCATGCCGAGCGTGGACAGCAGAATGAGCACGGAATATTCGACGCGCTGCTGGCGCTCGCGTTGCGCGTAGTCGACCGACATGGCAATGGCGGCAGCCGAGCCGATCAGCGCCAAAATTTTGAGAAAGCGGGCAAAATCGTCGACGACAAAACTGCCGCCGAAGCTCACGAGGCGCCCGCCGGGCAGCGCCAAGAGCACGGCGCCGGCGACCGCAAGGAGCGCTATCGAGGCGAAATCGATGACGCGGACGCTAGCGGCGCCGCGGAATACGCCGACCATGAGCAGCGCCATGGCGCCGAGCCCGAGCACGATCTCGGGCAGCACCGGCAGGATCGCGGGATACGCCGCTGCGCTCATGGTCTCACCTCGCCAGCGCCGCCGTCTGCGCGCCGGCGAGCGCATGGTGGTAATTGTCGATCAACTGCGTCACCGAGGCCGCGGAAAAATCGAGCACGGGCTTCGGATAGACGCCGATCAGGATGGTGATGATGATAAGCGGCGCGAACACGATCATCTCGCGCCAGCCGATGTCGCGGATGGCGGCGAGGCTGGCCTTCTCCAGCTTGCCGAAGATCACCTTGCGGTAGAGCCACAGCATGTAGCCGGCGGACAGGATGGTGCCGAGCGTGGCCAGCGTCGCCACCCAATTGTTGACGCGGAAGGTGCCGATCAGCGTCAGGAACTCGCCGACAAAGCCGGAGGTGCCGGGCAGGCCGACATTGGCGAGCGCGAACACCATGAAGACGAAGGCGTAGAGCGGCATGCGGTTGACCAGCCCGCCATAGGCGGCGATCTCGCGCGTGTGCATGCGGTCGTAGACGACGCCGACGCAGAGGAACAAAGCGGCCGAAACGATGCCGTGCGACAGCATTTGAAAAATACCGCCGGAAATGCCCTGGGCCGTTACCGCGAACAGCCCCATGGTGACGAAGCCCATATGCGCCACCGACGAATAGGCGATCAGCTTTTTCCAGTCCTCCTGCATCAAGGCGACCAGCGAGGTGTAGACGATGGCGATGACGGAGAGCGCATAAATCAGCGGCGCCAGATGCTGCGAGGCTTCCGGGAACATCGGCAGCGAAAAGCGCAAAAAGCCGTAGCCGCCCATCTTGAGGAGGATCGCGGCGAGGATCACCGAGCCGGCGGTCGGCGCCTCGACATGGGCGTCGGGCAGCCAGGTATGGACCGGCCACATCGGCAGCTTGACGGCGAACGAGGCCAAAAAGGCGAGGAATGCCCAGGTCTGCAGGCTGCGCGGAAAACCGTGATGCAGCAGGGTCGGGATGTCGGCCGTACCGGCCTCCCAGTACATCGCCATGATGGCGAGCAGCAGCAGCACCGAGCCGACCAGCGTATAGAGGAAGAACTTGAAGCTCGCATAGACGCGGCGCGGGCCGCCCCACACGCCGATGATCAGGAACATCGGAATGAGGCCGCCCTCGAAGAAAAAGTAGAACAGCACGAGGTCGAGCGCGCAGAACGTGCCGACCATCAGGGTTTCCATCACCAGAAACGTGATCATGTAGGCGCGCACGCGGCGCCGGATCGCGGTCCAGCTCGCCAGGATGCAGATCGGCATCAAGCCCGTGGTGAGGATCACGAACGGCAGCGAGATGCCGTCGACGCCCATCGAATAGCCGATGGCGCCGCCGAGCCACGGCGCTTTTTCGACGAACTGAAAGTCGGGCACGGACGGATCGAAGCGCCAGACCAGGATCAGCGAAATGGCAAACGTGACCAGCGTGGTCCATAGCGCGACCCAGCGCGTGTTGCGCAGGCCCGCTTCATCGTCGCGCAGCAAGGCGATGAACAGCGCGCCGGCGAGCGGCAGGAACGTGACGACGGACAGGATCGGCCAGCTCGTCATCCGTGCGCTCCGTAGAACATGAACCAGGTCACGGCCGCGGCGACGCCGATCAGCATGGCAAAGGCGTAGTGATAGAGATAGCCGGTCTGCAGGCGAATAACATTGCGGGTGACGTCGAGCACGCGCGCGGATACCCCGTCAGGGCCGAAGCCGTCGATGATAAAGCCATCGCCGCCCTTCCACAGCAGCCGGCCGAGCCACATCGCCGGGCGGACCAACAGATAATCGTAGATTTCGTCGAAATACCACTTGTTGAGCAGGAACTTGTAGAGCACGGCTTGCTGGCGCGCCAATTCCTCGGGCAAATCCGGCCGGCGGATATAAAACTGCCAGGCAATCAGAAAGCCGATGATCATCATCACCGTGGGGAGAATTGAAATCAGCAGCGGCACCTTCTCGGCGCCTTCGAACAGCGTGTTGGCGATGCCGAGCTGCAGCGAACCGCGGAAGAATTCGTCGCTGCCGTGGCCGGTGAACACCGCGAGCGCCGGATAGCCGGCGGCGATCGAGCCGATGGCGAGCAGTGCCAGCGACACCAGCATGGTCAGCGGCGTCTCGTGCGCCGCCGCGTAGTGTTCGCGGTCGTGCGGGGCGCCGTGGAAGGTCTTGAAAATGAGCCGCCAGGAATAGAACGCGGTCAGCGCCGCGGCGCCGAGCGTCATGGCAAAGCCGTAAGCCGCCATCGGATTATTGCTGACGAGCGCCGACTCGATGATGGCGTCCTTGGAAAAATAGCCGGCGGTGAAGGGGAATCCGGTGAGCGCCAAGGTGCCGATCAGCATGGTCGCGTAGGTGAACGGCAGCCGGCGCCACAGTCCGCCCATGTGCCGGATGTCCTGCTCGTGGTGCATGGCGATGATCACCGAGCCGGAGCACAAGAACAGCAGCGCCTTGAAGAAGGCGTGGGTGAACAGATGGAACATGCCGACCGAATAGGCGCCGACCCCCATGGCGACGAACATGTAGCCGAGCTGCGAGCAGGTCGAATAGGCGATGATGCGCTTGATGTCGTTCTGCACCAGGCCGACGGTGGCGGCGAACATCGCGGTGGTGGCGCCGATGAAGATGACGACGGCCGACGCCCCCGGCGACAGCGAGAACAGCGGCGACAGCCGCGCCACCATGAACACGCCGGCGGTCACCATGGTGGCGGCATGAATGAGCGCCGAGACCGGCGTCGGCCCCTCCATGGCGTCGGGCAGCCAGGTGTGCAGCAGAAACTGCGCCGATTTTCCCATCGCGCCCATGAACAGGAGCAGGCAGACGAGCGTCAGTGCATCGACGTCCCAGCTCAGGAAGTGATAGACCTTGCCGGCCAAGCTGGGCGCCTGGGCAAAGATGGTGTCGAAGTCGACGGCGCCGGTGAGCGCGAACACCGCAAAAATGCCGAGCGAGAAGCCGAAATCGCCGACGCGGTTGACGATGAAGGCCTTGATCGCCGCGGCATTGGCTTCCGGCTTGTGGTACCAGAAACCGATCAGAAGGTAGCTCGCGAGCCCGACGCCTTCCCAGCCGAAGAACAACTGCACCAGATTGTCGGCCGTCGCCAGCATCAGCATGGCGAAGGTGAAGAACGACAGATAGGAGAAGAAGCGCGGCTTGTACGGATCCTCCTCCATGTAGCCGATCGAGTACAGATGCACGAGCGATGAGATCGTCGTGACCACGACCAGCATCACGGCGGTGAGCGGATCGATGCGCAGCGCCCAGTCGGAATGCAGGTCGGCGAAGCTGATGAAGCTGAACAGCCGCACCCGCGCCTCGTGGCCGGCAAAGCCGACGTCGTAGAACGCGTACCAGGACAACACGCAGGCGATGACGAGGAGCGTCGTGGTGATGAGCTCGGCAGCGCGGCTGCCGGCGGCGGGCGGCGCGGCGGCCGGCTCCTCGACGCGGGTATTGGCGAAGGCGGCGTGC
>JASHQS010000293.1 GCA_030038995.1 Xanthobacteraceae bacterium | reverse complement strand
AGCTTGGCTAGGCAAACCGAGTCCTGCCGCTGCTGCGAGCATGATGGTCGACGCTACGGTGCGTGTAAATTTGCTTGGCATGGTAGCCCTCCAGCCGTAGGAGCCTTCCTAACATCTGATTGCGATCGCGGACAATCCCGGGCGGCGTTACACCTGTCGGTAAGGCAGCGCGAATTTTTGTCCCAAATTTATCCTAGACGACCGCTTCCAAAATTCGAATCATATGGGACGCTTGAAACCACCGCGGTTCATGGGCAAAAATCAAAAACTGCAATTGAGTGGTTTCATGGAATCGGTCGTCTAGTACCCGGAATCATAATTCACTGATACGGCGTCCTTTGACGCGGCGTTGATGCACCTTGGTTTTGGTCCAAACGATAGGCCGCCACGATCTCGTTCATGAACTCGAGGAACTCGACGCGCCGGCGGCGCCGCTTGTGCGCGGCCGTCACCTTGCCGGAGGCCACCGCAAAGGCCGCGAACAAGGTGGAGGTGCCGTTGCGCTTGTAATCGTTGCTGTGCCCGGTCAGCGTCCGTCCATTGGGCAGCTTCAGATAGCCTTGCGCCCGTTCCAGCGCCTGGATCGAGGGCTTTTCGTCGACACAGATCACGATCGCATCCTCGGGCGGTGTGATGTTGCCTCCAATTTTTATCCATTTGCAATTGGAGTCTGGCATTCGACATTGCCCTGTTGGGCGGTGATGGCGGCGGTCCGCGGAGCGGAGCCGTCCGTGTAGCGAAGCGCAGCGGACCGCCGGTCCGCAGCGTAGAAGGCCGGGCTCATCCAACCGAGCCGGGAGTGAGGCCGTTCGGTGTTGTAATCAGCGCGCCAAGCTTCGAGCGCAACGCGCGCATGTGACAGCGATCCGAACTGGGTCTTTTCACCGATCGTCCGTTTGCGCTCCATCAACGCGTAGTCCGTCTGCAGCCCCATGAAAAAACCTCGGACATGCCGAAGTAGCATGCGCGTCACCTCACCGCTCGTGAGGCAACAAATTACCTCCGGCGCGCAGGCTGTGCGTGCAATCGAATGCGATCTGCTCTATATGGTGTCGATCATCTGAAGTAAGTACGCAATGATGACGACGACGAGGATGTAAAGCAGATAAAGGTTGACATCACCGGATTGAATAGGCCGGACGACTTCTGCCAGCCATTCAACCGCACGCACCAGCGGCCTGTACAAGTAAAGGTCGAACAGCGGTAATACCCGGAATCGATAGTGAATGGGGCCCGAGCGACCGGCCGGATCGTCTGAAGCCCGCTCCAGGTGTGTCCGCGGTCGATACAACGCATCAAACGTGACACGCACCGGATTTGAAAATGCAGTGCCGGTGTATTGCATTCGCGGTTTGAACGCGAGGATACCGCCGTCCCAGACCGGAACCACGCGTGTCGGTGCACGCGGCCGACCGAGGCCGTAATAAATGAACAGTGGGATGGCCAAGGCGCACAGCAGAAACAACGCCAGATAAGTGGGCGAGAAAGACGAGAACTCCGTGTGCGCCGGGATGACGGCGAGATTGGCAATAAGGAGGTTGGGCTGCAGCTCCACGCCCAAGGCCGACCGAACGACATGATCGAGACTCAAGATCACTGCGGGTGTTCCAATACTCAGCACGATGCAGGCAGCGGCCAACAGTCCGGGGCCGAGCAGGGGCTGTCCTGTTTCTTGAGCGTACGCTGCGCCATGACTCCTCGGCATTCCCAGGAATGCGATTCCGAATGCATGAGCAAATGCCATGATAGCGAGGCCGCCCGACAACGCGAGCGCGGCGCCGGAAACTACCATGACGACTCCGGCCAGCGGCTCGATGCGAAATCCTTGGAAAAGTCCTTGAAAGACCAACCATTCGCTGACAAATCCGTTCAGCGGCGGCAGTCCGGCAATCCCTAGTACGCCGAAAAGGGTAATGACCGTCGAAGCCTTGAGCTTGTGAATCAATCCGCCGAGTTGATCAAGATCCCGTGTTCCGGCGGCGTGTTCAACAACGCCTGCTTCCATGAATAACAACGTCTTGTAAGTGCCGTGATTGAGGACGTGATAGAGTGCGGCGATCAGCAGGAATCCACCGAGCGCAGTCTGTCCGTATGTAACGAAGATCATCGCCGCCCCGGTCGCCGTGACGATAATGCCGATGTTCTCGATGCTGTGATACGCCAGCAAACGCTTGAAATCTCGTTCTATAACGGCATAGAGGACGCCGATCACCGCAGTGAGTGCTCCGATCAGCGTCGTCAGGATACCCCACCAGGCCGGGCCGGCGCCGAGTAACTCGAAGGCGAAGAGCATAATCCCGTATACGCCAAGCTTGATCACCAGCCCGGACAGGAATCCCGACCCGTCCGCCGGCGCAACTGGATGGGCCTCGGGAAGCCAGATGTGCAGCGGCACGAGGCCCGCTTTGAATCCAAAACCGAGTAGAGCAAGGACGAACGCAGCACTTCGCCAAGCGTCGGGAATGGTGCTGCTGCGGCGTGCGATCGTCGCAAGGTCGAGCGTTCCGCTTTGGACAGCCAGAATGGCAAACGCGGCGATGATCAACGCGAAACCAACTTCGCCTAATGCCAGGAAGAGAAATGCAGCCTTGGCGACTCCTGCCTGTCGATGATGACGCAGGATCAACAGATAGCTGAACAGCGTCATCGACTCCCAGGTGGCGAGAAACAAGACTACATTGCCGGCGACGAGGACGCCGAGCGAGGCAAGCAAAGCCAGATTGTACGCACAGAGATAAAGCGCGCTGCCCCGAGACGGAACGTGGTAACGCGGAGCAAATAGGCCGATTGCCAGCGCGACGAGGCCGAGCAAGACGATAAATACGGCCGCCAATGGATCAAGTCGCAGTGTCGCCGCGCCGACGAGATTGCCTGCTCCGATCGTCCACGCGGCGCGCACCCCGCCGGTCGCAACGAAGATTCCGCCGGCAATGGCGAGTGCGCCGCCGAATGCGGAAGCGAGCGCCGAGGCAATAAGCCCCGAGCGAGCGCCGGCGAGCGTTGAAAGCGCGAGTCCGATCGCCCACAGGCAGGCAGCACCGAGGAGCAGTACTGTAGAGCCTTCGGTCATGCGCGTCCTCCTGCTTGCGCGAAGGACAATCGTTCCACTTTCTCTTCAAGTCTGCCCACAGCGACCAGTAAGCCATGGAGCAGCGCGAGCGGGCTGGGCGGGCACCCAGGGATGTAAACGTCAACCGGAACCGTCCGATCGATAGAGCCGTGGACGAGCTTATCCTCGTCGTAAACACCGCCAAGCGCACAGGCGCCCATTGCCACAACGATTTTTGGATCGGGCATGGCGGCATAGGTTTTGCGGAGCGCCTGGTCCATGGCCCTCACACCGGGGCCGGTGACAAGCAAAAGATCCGCGTGTCGTGGTGTGGGGGTAAAGAAAAAGCCGAGCCGGTGCAAATCGTAATGCGGTGCCGCGAGCAGCCTGATCTCCGACTCGCAGACCGCGCATGAGCCGGTGTCGATTGTCCGCACATGCAGGCTTCGTCCGAATATGGCGAGGGCGCGCCGCCGCAGCTCCGCGGCAAGTCCTTCTTCCCTCATGGGCGGCCTCCAATTGGAATACGCCTGACGAGTCGCTGCCGCGAACGCGAGGCAAGCTCGAACTGCCCGCTCGGCCGCACTCCTTCTCCCATGCAGCGACCGCAGCCGGTGCAGGCACCAAGGTCGAGCACAAGCTCACGTCCTTCTCGGCGCAGGGCTCGGCTTGGACAAACCGACACCAGCCGGTCAGCGTGCGCTCTGGTGAGGAGTTGCAAGTCAAACGTAGGCGGCGACGGCAGATCGTGCGCCCAGGAATCCACGGCAGCCGGATAGCGCGTCGTCACCACTCCCTTGCGCAGGCCGCGAAAGAACCAGAGCATCATCGTGCGAACCCCGCCACGGTCAGCCCGAAACTGGCCTCAATAATCGCCACGTCGGTAAACACATTCTGGGCGCGGACGGCGTCATCAAAGGCGCGCCAGTTGCGTACCGAGGCCGGTCGCAAACGTACCTCTGCTATCTTGCCCTCGGCATCCCGCGCGACCCAAGCTAACGCCTCCCCCCGCGCCGACTCGGCCCAGCCGAGAGCGGCGCCGGCGCCGGTGCCGACCCGTGCCTGCGCCTCGCCTGATTGATCGAGCAGCGCCAATATCAGTCGCTCTGATTCGCTGATTTCCGCGGCGAACACTCGCATCCGGGCCAGCGCGTCACCTGTTCCATATGACGGCACTCGTGGTCTTTGCTCATCATAGGGCGAGAACGGGTGGTCTTGTCGGCTATCGAGATTACAGCCGGATGCACGCGCCACTGGCCCGACAAGCGCAAGTCGACGCGCGGCTTCCCCACTCACAATGCCGGTCGCCTCGAGTCGGTCGACGTGTGAGTTCGTCTTGAGCAAGCTCTCTATGGTAAGGCGGAGTTCGGCACAAATGCCGGGCAGCAGCATGCGCACCGCCGCGCGATCGGGACCACACGTGACCCCTCCAGGCGCGAGGATACCGAAGAGATAGCGATGGCCGAAGGCAGCAAGGTTGAGGCGGAGCAATCGTTCAAGGACGATCTCAGCCTGCGCCTGGCCGACGCTTAATCCAGTCGTCTGACATAGCATCGCTATGGAATTGGCGTGGTTGTACAAGCGCTCAAGTTCGAGTGCCACCGCGCGCGCACTGGCGGCGCTCAGCGGGGGCGCAACGCCGGCAATGGCTTCGACCGCACGGCAGAAGGCCAGCCCGTTGCCAACCGCCGAGAGGCCGTCAGCGCGTTCAACGAGAAAGAGCGCCCGTGTCGGATCGAGACCTATCAGGCGGCGCTCCACGCCGCGATGCTTGTGCCAATGAAAAAGATAAAGATCGAGCACCTCCTCCCCGGTCGTGACAAGACCCATGTAGAGCGATTCCCAGCCGACGACGCGCACCGGTCCGGAGGGGAATTCGAATGCCTCTCCCTTGACGAAATGTGGCGCTCGCGCGGTTCGCGGCTCGATCCTGCGGCGACCACCGGAGAGTGGAAATCCAAGCTCGGCGTGAGGCGGCATAACGACGCGATTGAGCGGCTTGCCGCCGCGTGGCAAGACGCCGAACTTCTCGAACGCTTCGCACTCCTCGATGAATGCCGCGGGTATGGTATCGGACGATAGGACGTATTCGTCGCCTTCCAGGGGTGACGACACCACGAGGTAACGTGCGTCATGGTCTAGCGCATAGACGAGCCTGAGCGTTAATCCGCCGTCCTCTGCGGAAATAAACAAATCTGCAAAACGCGCGGGGACGTCGGCGAGGCTCCGCGCGGCGCGCTCAAGATCGCGAGCGCCGATGCGGACCTCTACCACTGACCGATCAACCCCGGCTTTCTCAGACGATGCCACCGCTTGTTCCAAGCGCTGCAACGCGTTGATTTCGGGTAATTCGGTCATTTGCAGCACACTTACCTAATTGTCGCTATTGCACGGAGAATAAGATCGTTGAGATCACGGGGAATCCAGATGCCCAGCACGAACAGAACGAACAGGCCGAGCACGAGCGGCAGCCCGCCGACAAACCGCAGTACCGGCGTTCCGGCCGGAGAGAACTTTCCGCGTTCTCCTCCAACTGCCATTCTTGCCACGGTATGAGCAAAAGCGATAAAGGCGATTACGAGCAGCACCAGCAAGAGAAAACCAAAGCTGGCTTGTCCGGCGAAGCCAGCCCGCACGATGGTGAATTCCGACAGGAAAAGGCCGAAGGGTGGTGAGCCGAGAATTGCCAAGGACCCGAGCAGCAGTGCAATGCTGACGACGGGTGCAGGTCTCAGAAGGCCAGCTATGTCGTTTACGAGCGTCGTTCGAAAGCGGAGCTTGATCTCTCCACTTGTGAGGAACAACAAGCACTTGCCGATCGCGTGATTGAGAGTATGGAGAAGCGCTCCGTAGACACCGAGAGCTCCGCCGAAACCGAGTCCCACCGCAATAATCCCCATGTGCTCGACGGACGAGTAGGCAAACAGACGCTTGAAATTACGACGCCGCACCATGAACATCGCGCCGATCGCGATCGAGGCAAAACCAAACACCAAAAGTACACCGTTCGCGTAGCTCCCGAGCTTGACGCCTGCCACCGCGTAGAATCGTATAATTGCATACATTCCGGTGTTGAGCAGGGCCGCCGACAGCATCGCGCTCACCGGACTTGGTGCTTCGGCATGCGCATCGGGTAACCAAGTGTGCATGGGTGCAAGCCCCACTTTGGTACCGTACCCGATCACCGCGAGTAGAAATGCGAGCTGCAAGCTCGCGGCTTGGAGAGAACCGGCGTTGGCAAAAAGCTCCGGCCAGGTCAGCCGTTGATCCGGAGACAGATTGAGGTTGCTCGCGGAATAATAGAGGAAAAGCGTTCCAACCAACGCAATTGTAACACCAAAGGAACTAATGATTATATATTTCCATGCGGCTTCGAGCGAAGCCGCCCGTCCTTCAAGCGCGACAAGGACCGCGCTCGCGAGCGTTGACGCTTCAACGAGCACCCACAGCAAGCCAAGGTTGCCCGTCCCCAGCGACGCCAGCATGAGCGCCGCGAACAGGCCGAAAAAGATTCCGTAAATCCGCACCTGGAATCGACTCAATTCCTGACGCTCCTCGTCGACACAAAGATAGGAGACCGATCCAATTCCGGCGAGAAAAACCACGATCGCAATTACAACCAGAAAAAGCGCTGACAGTGGATCGACGTAAATAATCCCGTTTGCAATCTGATAAGAGCCGTCGGAAAGCACGTGGGCGGCAAGCGCAATCGCTGCCACAAGCGCACCGGTTGTCCCAACGGCCGTCGCAATACCGATCGCACGGCCGCGCTCGCTAATCGCCGACATCAGCGAACCCGTAAGCGGTAAGCAGCAGACAAGAATGATAAGGACGAGCATCATTCTCTAAGCTCCCGCAGCTCGCTGGCGTCTGTTGTCGCCAGGCGGTGGGCGAGTCCCGACACAAACGTCAGCATGATGAGGACGCCGGCGACCAGATCGAGGAAAATTCCTGCTTCGACAATGAAAGGGAAGGTGGCGACGAGTGTGATCGCGCCAAGGAATACGCCGTTCTCGACGATCAGCCAGCCAATAAGCTGCGCGACCGTGTTGCGACGGACAACCATGCAGAGTCCGCCGAGTAAAACCACGGCGTTAGACAGTGGCACCGGTGAGGTCGCAAGCAGGCCGCTGGGAAGAGTGGAAGGATTAATGGCGAAGTAAGCGAAAGCAGTAAGGACCGCACCGATTATGAGTGAAGTGGAGATACCCGTCGAGATCGCGACATCCCGCTTCAGTTCGAGCCGAATGATCAGATAGTGTCGCGCGATGACAGGAATGCCGATACCTTTGATCAAGAAGGTGAGTACCGCGAGAGCCCAGAGATCCCACGCGCCGAGATGATGGGCGACGAGGGCAATCGCCGCCGAAAGTATGATCGATTGCAATGCATAATAGGCAACGTAACGGTCAAAAAGCTTAGACCCAAGACAGGCGAAGGTGAGGAGCAGAATGGCGACCGATAGCAGGTCGAGCAGTACGCCTTCACTTAAGGTAATCATTTGCCCACGCCCCCGACCACGTAGCTGGTAACAATCCCTATCAGCGCGAAGAGGAAAGACGCGCCGAGGAACTCGGCTATTCGGAACAGCCGAAGTTTGGCAAACGATGTATCGATGATGACGATCGCAGTTCCGCAGATAACAAGCTTGGCGAGCACGGCCAACGTTCCCTGCAGCCCACCAAGGATCGTGTCGGCGTGTCCTAGTCCCCACGGGATAACAAAGACGTTCATAAAGATGGCCGAAAGCAGGAACAGCTTCATCCAACTCGCCCATTTGATCAGCGCGTATTCGCGGCCGGAATATTCGAGCACCCGGCTCTCTTCGATCATCGAAATCTCGATCGATCCCGACGGGTTATCGATCGGAATTCGACCGTTCTCCGCCAAAACGAGCATGAAGAAAGCCACTAGTCCGAGGAGATGGGTGGGCAGAACATAAGTTGTGATCGAGCCCGCAATGGTATGATTTTCGAAGTACGGATTGTCGGAGCGCGACACCGCGGCAACGGTAAAGAAAACGAGTATTAGTGCCGGCTCGGCAAGGCTGCCGATCCAGGTGGTCCGGCTTGCGCCGAGGCCGCCCAGCGGGCTCGCCGTGTCGAGTGCCGCGAGTGCGATTATGAAACCCGCCAAGCTCAGCACGAACGCCCCACCGATCAAGTCGGCGAGGAATGCTAACGGCAGCGGCTCGTCGGTGATGATCGGGACAATGGTCGAAACAGTCAGATAACTGGATAAAGCAACGAATGGAGCGATACGGAAAATCCAAGACGCGTTTTCGGAAATCGCACTTCCCTTGCGCAAGAGCTTGGCGAGGTCGTGATACGGCTGCAGGATACTCGGACCATGCTTCGACTGTACGATCGCCACAGCGCGGGCCAATACGCCCGCGTAAAGCGGCGCGAAGACAAGGACAACCGTACTCTGAAGTATTTGAAGGACGACTGGGCTCACGACAGGCCTCTTTCCCCCTGTACAGGGCAGAAGCCATCAGCCGTGGCGGATTAGAACCCTCCAGCTCCGGCTTACGCGAGCCTCATCGCGAAATATTATTATAGCAAACAGCTTCCACAAAGGGAACGCACATGATCCTGTGGCCGTCAAGCGCCCCATACGCAGCCCTTGTACGTACTTGAATAAACGCCAGAAATTGCAAGCGTGCCGCAGACCTATTGGTCGGAACGAAGGTGCGTCACCCGGCTCCCTTTGCGAGCGCATCGGCCCTGTCGAGCGCATCGGCCCTTGATTTAGTCGCCCATCTCTTGGATAATAGTGCAGCGGGCTGGTCGCGTTGTTCACGTGTGGAAGATTACCACCCCGTCCTTTTATTAATTGGATAGGCTCCGGGGTCTGGACTCCACGCGCTTTCGAGGCAAATCGGCCTCGACGTAGTTGGAACGCGACTTCCTCGCTCAAGCAGAGTGCTGGGGACGTTTGGCACGGCCACCAGATGCACAGGGAGGAATCCAATGAACGTCAGAGAAGTTATGTCTCCGCACGTGTACTGCGTGCGTCCCGAGGTTCCGCTCTCGGAGACAGCTCGCATTATGCGTGAAAGTCGACTCGGATGCGTTCCGGTCGTTACGAGTGATGAACTTCTCGGAATCGTCACCGAAGATAACATCAGCCGTCGCGCGCTCGCCGCTCAGGACAATCTCAGTGATGTTACGGCAGGCGACGTCATGACTCGAGGTACGTTCTATTGCTTCGAAGATGAGGAGTTGGAAAAGGCCGCAGTGGTCATGCGGGAGAGGAAAGTCGACTACCTCGCGGTGCTGGACCGTCGTCGGGCAGCGCGTATAGTCGGGGTCGTCTCTGCGCGCGACTTGGATCAGGCGGCAAATCGATCCAGATATCTGACGTGACGCGCATCGCGTTATGCGGCCACACGTTGTGGAAGAGTCGGCGATTTTACGGTGATCGTCGACAATGAGTATTTAGATCCGGGCGTCGTTGAATTCGTCGGCGAGTTCCGCCTCGAGGTCATACCGTTCTACGCCTCCGCCTGCTCGGCGGTCGGGCTGTCCCTAGCCAGATGGGACGGTCGGGGCGGCGGCGTGCAACGATGGCCAGGCTGGTCGAGATCGCACCCCTTATGCACTTGGCGGCGTTGGGTGAGCGCAAAGCCGCCGAGGGTCTCGCGCACGGCGCGGGCCGCGGCGCGATCCTGTTCACCGGCGCCTCGGCGAGCGTCAAGGGCTACGCGCAGTCGGCGCCGTTCGCCACGGGCAAGTTCGCGCTGCGCGGCTTGGCGCAGAGCATGGCGCGCGAGTTGTCGCCGCAAGGCATCCGCGTTGCTCACGTCGTCATCGACGGCGGCATCCGCAGCGGGCGCCGGCCCGATCCGCCGGACCGTCTCGATAGCACGCTCGATCCGGATGCGATTGCGCAGACCTATCTCGACCTGCTGCGGCAACACCGCAGCGCCTGGGCCTGGGAGATCGAGCTGCGGCCGTGGCTAGAAAAGTTCTAAACCGCTGCAGAACTTTTAAGCGTCGTGCGGCGGCCGGCATATAATCGCGCCATGCCGGAATTTTGACAAAAGCCGCGCTCGTCGCCTTGGCGCTTCTCGGCTCACTGCCGGTCGGCCGTCAACATATTCGCTTGGTGAAGGCGCCGGATGGTAGCAGAATCAAGGTCGCGGTCATCAATACCGAGAAGAGCGGGTACAAGGTGCCGGCAATCTTTCCTGTGACGCCAGCGCTTGAAAAAGTCCTGACTATCGGCCCGTGTGGCGACATGACATTCATCATCGGCGCCGGCGGCAAGCCGTTGACCAAAGAATCATTCGGCAATGAATTTGCCGCGGCCTGCAATGATGCCGACGTCACCGGTTCCGCACATGGACTGCGCAAGCTGTGCTCGATCAATGCCGCTCACAAAGGAGCGACCACAGCGCAGATGCGCGCAATGTTCGGATGGACCACCGACGCCATGCCCGAGCTCTACACAAAGGCAGCCGATCGTCTGCGGCTGACAATCGAGGGCGCGATGATCGTGGCGAACGAGTCGCGAAGTTCTATTCCCTCACATGGTAACCTTGTGAGGGAGCGGGAGCAAAAAACCAAATAATATCAAATACGAAAAATTTGCGTGGTGGGCCCGGGAGGACTCGAACCTCCAACCAAGCGGTTATGAGCCGCTAGCTCTGACCATTGAGCTACGGGCCCGGTCGGCCGCGCCGGCGCGGGGCCAGGGTGTCGGCTTGATATCACAGGATATGGCTCTTTCGGAATGCGCCGCCGATTCGCGCGCCAGCACTGTCACGCGCATGGGACGGAAAAGTCGTATCCGTCCGGCTGGGACTTTACGGCGGGACGCATCCGGCCGGCTGTCCGGCCGGCCAGCACATGGCGAATGGGCACTGTATCCGCTGATCGAATTGCGGAAACGAGATTGAGCTGGAGCATGATGAGGTCAAGTTGATTCAGTACATCGTCATTGCGCGGAGCCCAAAGGGGCGACGGAGCAATCCAGAACGGCGCCGCCGCCCTGGATTGCTTCGCTTCCGCCTTCGCGCTCCGGCGTGACCCAAAGCCGCGCCGTAGCTCGCGTAGCGAGCGTAGGCGGGTCGCTCGCAATGACGATGGGATGCGGCTTCAGCTTCTCCGGCTCAACAAGAATACCGCCTGCTCGCCGAACAGATTCCAGAACCACCACGGCATTTTCAACCGCATCTGCCGGCCCCAGGCGTTGAGCGCCACCGCCTGGTCCATCCTGGCCCCGACCTGTAGGCAGAGCTCGCGGAAATCCTTGATGCTGCAGAAGTGAATGTTCGGCGTCTCGTACCACGCATAGGGCAGATTGCGGGTGCGCGGCATCTGGCCGCCGAGCAGGATTTGCAGGCGGATGTTCCAGTGCCCGAAATTCGGGAACGACACGATGGCGCGCCGCCCGATGCGCAGCATGTGCTCGAGCACGGCGCGCGGCTGCCGCGTCGCCTGCAAGGTCTGCGACAGGATGACGTAGTCGAACGCGTCGTCCGGATAGGCGGCGAGGTCGGTGTCGGCGTCGCCCTGCACCACGGCGAGGCCCTTGACGACGCACTCGTTGACGCCTTCGCGCGACAGTTCGATGCCGCGGCCGTCGACGCCGCGGCTCTCCAGGAGCCGCAGCAACTCGCCGTCGCCGCAGCCGACGTCGAGCACGCGCGCGCCGTGGTCTACCATGGCGGCGACGACCAACAAATCGATGCGCGCGCCGCCCGGGCCGCGCGCGGCCTCCGCCATGGTGAGATCGTATTTGACCCGCGAGAGCATGGCTTCCTGCTACGCGCTGAGGCCGCGCGCGCGCGCCGCGCCTTCGAGAAAGCCGCGCACGATCGCGAACAATTCTGGCTCGTCGAGCAGAAAGGCGTCGTGGCCCTTGTCGGTGGTGATCTCGGCGAACGATACGCGCGCGCCGGCGGCGTTGAGCGCATGCACGATGGCGCGCGATTCGGAAGTCGGAAACAGCCAATCGCTGGTGAACGAAATGACGCAAAAGCGCGTCGGCGTGCCGCGGAAGCCGTTGGCCACCACGCCGTCGTAGTCCCCCGCGAGATCGAAATAATCCATGGCGCGGGTCAGATACAGATAGGAGTTGGCGTCGAACCGCTCGACGAACGTGATGCCCTGGTGGCGCAGATAGGATTCCACCTGGAAGTCGGCATCGAACGAGAACGTCGGATTGTCGCGGTTCTGGAAGCGGCGGCCGAATTTGCGGTGCAGCGCCGCATCCGACAGGTAGGTTATGTGCGCGCCCATGCGCGCCACGGCGAGGCCGCGGCGCGGATTGGTGCCGTGGGCGAAATAGCGGCCGCCGCGCCAGTCCGGGTCGGCCATCACTGCCTGGCGGCCGACCTCGTGGAAGGCGATGTTTTGCGCCGAATGCCGGGTCGCCGCGGCGATCGGCAGCGCCGCGAACACGCGCTGCGGATAGCTCGCCGCCCATTGCAGCACCTGCATGCCGCCCATCGAGCCGCCGGCCACGGCGAACAGCGAGTCGATGCCGAGATGGTCGAGCAGCATGGCCTGCGCGCGCACCATGTCGCGCACGGTGATGACGGGAAAATCGAGGCCCCACGGCAGGCGGGTGGCCGGATTGGTCGAGGCCGGGCCGGACGAGCCCATGCAGCCGCCGACCACGTTAGGGCAGATGACGAAGTAGCGCTCGGTGTCGATCGGCCGGCCGGGACCGACCATGGTTTCCCACCAACCGGGCTTGCCGGTGACCGGATGGGTATTGACCACGTGCTGATCGCCGGTCAGCGCGTGGCAGATCAGCACCGCGTTGCTGCGCTCGGCATCGAGCGTGCCGTAGGTCTGATAGGCCAACTGCAGCGGTGCAAAATCGACGCCGGCATCGAGCCGCAGCGGCTGGTCGGCGGCGAAGCGGACCACCGGCGAATGCGGATGGTCCGCTTCGCGCGTGCGGTCGGCGAGATCGAGCGTGGTGGTAGCCTCGGCCATCGCAGCAAATTCCGAAAGACAAGCATACACGGCCCGCGGCAGCGTCGCAGGGTCGACCAAAAACGGGTAAATAGGCCGCTGCCGCCCGGAGTCAACGTTTTCTTTGCTTTCGCCGTTGCGCGCACCTATCAAGGATACGGATCGCTGAACCGCCATATCCAACGCCATATCCAAAACCATGGCCAAAGCACCGCGCCAGGACGACATTTCGCTCGCCGATCTGCGGCGTGAAATCGACCGCATCGACGCGGGCATGCACGCGCTGTTGATGGAGCGCGGCAACATCATCGACCGCCTGATTGCGGTGAAACAGACCCAGGAAACCGGCTCCGCCTTCCGGCCGGCGCGCGAAGCCGACATGATGCGCCGCCTGGTCGAGCGCCATCGCGGCAGCCTGCCGCTCGACACCGCGGAAAGCATTTGGCGCGTCATCATCGCCACCTTCACCTACGTGCAGGCGCCGTTTGCGGTGCACGCCGACCTCTCCGCCGGCGACGCCGCGATGCGCGATTCCGCGCGCTTTCATTTCGGCTTCACCGTGCCGTTCGTGCCGCATATGGGCGCCGCCAGCGTGGTCGCCGCCGTCACCGAATCCAAGGGCGACCTCGGCCTGGTGCCGGCCTTCGCCATCGCCGGCGCCGGGCCGTGGTGGGCGGCGCTCGAATTCGACACCGCGCCGAAAATCATCGCCCGGCTGCCGTTCGTCGAGCGCGCCGATCATCCGGCGGCCATGCCGGTCTTCGTAGTGTCCCGCGCCGCCGCCGACGCCATGGTTACCGAGACCGAGGTGTGGAGCATGCGGGTGTCCGGCTGGCGCGCCGCCTCGGCCGGCGCCGTGGCGGCGACCGCAGAGGTCATCGCGGTGCCGGACCGCGCGTTCGACGGCGCCGGGCTCTTGGTATCCGTCCAGCGCGGCGGCATCGAAGCGGTGCGCAAGGCGCTGGTCGGCACCGGCGCCTCGATCCGCTCCGCGGCCCTCGTCGGCAGCCACGCGACCCGCTATACGGTGCGCCCATAATCGTCCGCCGCCGCGCCGCCGTACCGCCGCGTCGCGGGGCGGCAGAAGGAAACAGAAATGTCCGCCACGCGTCCGATGCCGCGGCCCGGCGTGCTCGACATAGCGCCTTACGTCCCGGGCAAAAGCAGCGCGCCGGGCGTCGCCAAGGTGTTCAAGCTGTCGTCGAACGAGACGCCGCTTGGGCCGAGCCCGCGCGCCGTCGCGGCCTATCAATCGGTCGGCGCGCATCTGGAGCATTATCCGGACGGCTCGGCCAGCGATTTGCGCGAGGCGATCGGGCGCGCGTTCGGGCTCGATCCCGACCGCATCGTCTGCGGCGCCGGCTCAGACGATCTGTTGAATCTGCTGGCGCGCGCCTATTTGGCCGACGGCGATGAGGCGATCCACACCACCCACGGCTTTCTCGTCTATCCGATCGCGACGCTCGGCGCCGGCGCGCGCCCGGTCGCGGCGCCGGAGACCGATTACACCGCCGACGTCGACGCCATTTTGCGCGCGGTGACGAAGCGGACGAAGGTGGTGTTCCTCGCCAACCCGAACAATCCGACCGGCACCTGCCTGTCGTTCGACGAGGTCAAGCGGCTGCATCGCGGGCTGCCGCCGCAGGTGCTGTTCGTCATCGACGCGGCCTATGCGGAGTACGTGCGGCGCAACGATTACGAATCCGGCATCGAGCTTGTCGCCACCAGCGACAACGTGGTGATGACGCGCACGTTCTCGAAGATTTACGGCCTCGCCGCGCTGCGGCTCGGCTGGATGTTCGGCCCGGCGCACGCGGTCGATGCCGTCAACCGCATCCGCGGCCCGTTCAACGTCAATAGCTCCGCGATCGCCGCCGGCATCGCCGCCATCGAGGACGTCGCGCACCAGGCGTACGCGCGCGAGCACAATACGCGCTGGCTCGCCTGGCTGTACGAGGAGATCGGCAAGCTCGGCCTCAAAGTGACGCCGAGCGCCGCCAACTTTTTGTTGATCCACTTTCCGGAAGGCAAAGGCCGCAGCGCCAAGGATGCGGACGCATTTCTCACCGCGCGCGGACTCATCCTGCGCCACGTCGCCGCCTACAAGCTGCCCAACGCCTTGCGCCTGAGCGTCGGCACCGAGGAGGCCAACCGGCTCGTGGTCGCGGCGCTGCGGGAATTTTTGAGCAAGGGATCATGACGTCGCTGTTCAACCGGCTGGCGCTGATCGGCGTCGGGCTCATCGGCTCGTCGATCGCGCGCGCGGCGCGCGCCCTCGGCGTGGTCGGGGAGATCGTGGTCACGTCGCGATCCGCAACCACGCGGCAACGCGCCGCCGAGCTCGGCCTTGCCGACAGCGTTACCAAGACCGCCGCCGAAGCCGCCGGCGGCGCCGATCTTATCATCGTTTGCGTGCCGATCGGCGCATGCGCGGCAGTGGCGCAGGAAATCGGCCCCAAGCTGAAGCAAGGCGCGATCGTGTCGGATGTCGGCTCGGTCAAATGTGCAATCGTGCGCGATATGGCGCCGCATATGCCGGCCGGTGTGCACTTTATTCCCGGCCATCCGGTCGCCGGCACCGAGCATTCCGGTCCCGACGCCGGCTTTGCCGAATTGTTCGTCAACCGCTGGTGCATTCTCACGCCGGCGAAGAACGTCGATGGCGCCGCTATCGAGCGACTGACGCAATTCTGGAGGGCATTCGGCGCCAGCGTCGAGATCATGTCGCCGGAGCACCATGACCTGGTGCTCGCCGTCACCAGTCACGTGCCGCACCTGATCGCCTACAACATCGTCGGCACGGCATTCGACCTGCGGCACGTGACCGAATCGGAAATCCTCAAATATTCGGCCGGCGGCTTTCGCGATTTTACCCGCATCGCCGCCTCCGACCCGACCATGTGGCGCGACATTTTCCTGAACAACAAGGACGCGGTGCTCGAAGTTTTGGGCCGCTTCAACGAAGACCTCGCGACGCTCACGCGCGCCATCCGGCGCGGCGACGGCGAGACCTTGTTCGATCTGTTTGCCGAGCGCCGCGCCATCCGGCGCGGCATGGTGCAATTCAACCTCGATACGCCGGCGCCGAATTTTCAGCGTGCGGCTTCCGAAACGCCGGAGCCGCCGCTGCCGCGGCCCTATGCGGCCTCGGGCGATGATTAGGCTTAGCCGCGCGCCTTGACCGCAAGGGCCTCGTTGACGGCGCCGCGCAGCATGGCGAGCGTAAAGGGTTTGGCGATGATGTCGTGGATCAGGGCATCGAGGCCCTGGGCGCGCTCGCGCTGGTCGGCATAGCCGGTCATCAACAGGATGGTCAGGTCCGGAAAATCGCGCGCCGCGGCGAGCGCCAGCGCGATGCCGTCCATCACCGGCATGCGCACGTCGGTGAGCAAAAGGTCGAAACGGCCCTGCTCGCGCGTGAGCATATCGAGCGCCTCGCCGCCGTCGCGGGTCGCTTCGACCTCGTGGCCGTCGCCGGCGAGCGCGCGCGCACACATGGCGCACAGCGATTCTTCGTCTTCGGCAATGAGGATGCGGGCCATGGCGTTCAGCGCGGCTCGGCGACGATGTCGCGGCGGTTGATGAAGCGCACCAGCACGTCGGCGCTGTCGGGCGGCGGCGAAGCCAGCCGCGTGCGGAAGGCCGCCGCCTGGTAGGGCGGCAGAGTCGGGCGCGGCGGCGCCGCGGTCCACGAATAGATTTCCTGCTTGGCGGCGTTGCGAACCGCGAGCTTTAGGCGCGGCACTTCGACCACTGCGCCGGTGCGGTTGATGATGTTGCCCTGCACGACGAGGATCGGCACGCCGTCGTGCTGCTCGGTGCTGGTCGTCACGGCATCGAAGCCGAGGCCACGCAGGTTCACCGGCAGGCCTATCGAGGCGTAGAACGACGCGGTTTGCGGCAGCACCCGCACGATGTCGCGGCGCCAACCGACAACGATCGCATCGACGATGAGCAGCGCCAGGATCGCGCCCTGCAGCCGGGTCAGCGACCAGACCTGCCGGCGGCTTTTGGCGGGGCGCCGGGAGAAGCGCGCGGCGTAGCTTTCAACGTCGTTCTGCGCCGGTCGGACGGCCTCGGCGGCATGAGCCGCGTCGATGTCGATCGGCGGCCGGCCGGCATCGAGATCGACGGGGGCAAGCGGCGGGGCGTCGACGTCCGCCGGCGCGCTTGCCTCAACCGCGGCGCCGACCTCGATTATCGCCTCGGCGCCCGCCACCGCACCCTCGGGTTCCGCGGCGGACGCTTGCTCGATCCGTTCGGATTCGCCTGCGGCGGCGGCCCAAGCGCCCGCCGGCGCGGTTGCCGCGAACGGAGGAGCCGGAGCTGCTGCGCCGTCCTGCGGGCCGGCGGGAGCCAATGCCGCCGCGGCTGCCAATAGTTTTTCGGCGTGGCTCGGTTGCGCGCGCCAGACGGTGCGGCAGCGCACGCAGCGCACCTGGCGCCCGTCCGGCTCCAGCTTTGCCGGCTCGACATCGTACGACGTGGCGCAGGACGGGCAGACGATCAGCATCGGCGAATCAGGGCCCGGCGGGTCTTTGGGCGAGCCTTAGCACTCGATCCGTTAACGGATTGGAAACCACGGCCGGCCGGGCAGCCGCCCGCCCGGCGCCGTCATTGCGGTGTTACAGTCCTCGTAAGGGCGAATCGGACGTCCGCGGCGCCAGCGCGGCGGCCCGGCGGCGCCGCGGCCGTGAGGGTCGGAGGGACGGCGTGATCCTGTTCGAGAATGTCGGCCTGCGTTATGGGCTCGGCGCGGAGGTGCTGCGCGATCTCACCTTCCGCATCGACACCCATTCGTTCCAATTCCTCACCGGCCCATCGGGCGCCGGCAAGACCTCGCTGCTGCGCCTTTTGTTCCTGTCGCTGCGGCCGACCCGGGGCCTGATCACGATGTTCGATGAAGACACCGCGACCTTGACCAAGGACGGCCGCGCCACGCTGCGGCGGCGCATCGGCATCGTGTTTCAGGATTTTCGGCTGCTCGACCATATGACGACCTACGAGAACGTCGCACTGCCGCTGCGCGTGCTCGGCCGGGAGGAAGCCACTTATCGCGGTGAAGTGGTCGAGCTGTTGCGTTGGGTCGGGCTCGGCGAGCGCATCGATGCCTTCCCGCCGATCCTGTCCGGCGGCGAAAAGCAGCGCGCCGCCATCGCGCGCGCAGTAATCGCCCGGCCGCAGCTTCTGCTCGCCGACGAGCCGACCGGCAACGTCGATCCCAACCTCGGCCAGCGCCTGCTGCGGCTGTTCATCGAACTCAACAAATCGGGCACGTCCGTGGTCATCGCCACCCACGACATCGCCCTGATGGACGAGTACGACGCCCGCCGACTGGTCCTGCACGAGGGACGGTTGCATGTCTACGACTGAACCGCTCGATGGCGGGATCGAAGCCGTGGCCGAGCCATGGGACGATCTCGAAGCGGCACCGCTTCGTGCCCACGGGCCGCGCGTCGCCACCGCGATCGTGCCGAAAAGCTCGATCGCCGGAAGCTCGCTGATCGCGGTGGTCGCGATCATGACGTTTCTGGCCGGGCTGACCGCGGGCGCGGTGAGCATGGTCGTGAGCGCCGCCAGCGATTGGCGCTCGGACGTCGGCCAGGAGGTGACCATCCAGGTCCGTCCGGCCAACGGACGCGACCTCGACGCCGACGCCGGCAAGGCCGCCGCCATCGCCCGCGCCGCGGCCGGCATCGCCGACGTGCGCGTCTACACCAAGCAGGAATCGGCGCGTCTGGTCGAGCCGTGGCTCGGCAGCGGCCTGATGCTGGACGAGCTGCCGATCCCGCGCATGATCGTTGTGCGGCTGCGCTCCGGCGCGACGCCGGATTTTGCCGCCTTGCGCCAGGCGCTGGCCGCGCAAGTGCCGAGCGCCACGCTCGACGATCATCGCCGCTGGATCGACCGCATGCGCGCCATGGCCGGCACCGCGGTCGCGGCCGGCTTCGGCATCCTGTTGCTGGTGCTTGCCGTAACGGTCCTGTCGGTCACCTTCGCCACGCGCGGCGCCATGGCGACGAACCGGCCGATCGTCGAGGTACTGCACTATGTGGGCGCCACCGACAGCTTTGTCGCCCGCCAATTCCAGCGCCATTTCCTGATCCTCGGCTTCAAGGGCGGGCTGATCGGCGGCGGCGCCGCCATCGTGCTGTTCGGGATCATCCAAGCGATGAATGCCTGGGTCGCCGGCACGCCGGGCGCCGAGGAGGCCGAGGCGCTGTTCGGCAGCTTTTCGCTCAGCGCGACGGGCTATCTCGCCATTCTCGCCGAGATCGTGCTGATGGCCTTGGTGACGGCGCTCGCCTCCCGGCTCACCGTCAACCGCACCCTGGAGAGCGTCGATTGACCGGCGGCGCTGACGGCGTCCTGCAACTTGCGTCCGCAATGGGGCATTTATTATGACAGATGACAGACGCCAGAAGCTGGAAGATGGCCGCAGGCCGGCGAGACGCCGAGGACGCGCACGGCGATGATCAGCCTTAAAGCCGCAGTGCGAACGCGACGATGGCGCTCGGCCGTTATCCGGCTTGTTGCGCTCGGCGCCGCCGTGCTGGTGGTCGGCTTCGCCGTGTTCGTCTGGCGCTTGCCCAACCACCAAGTCGCTCTCGACCGCAACGCCGACGGCATCGTCGTCTTGACCGGCGGCACGTCGCGGGTCAGCGACGCGCTCGAGCTTCTCGCCGCGCGCCGCGGCAAGCGCCTGCTGATCACCGGCGTCAATCCGGGCACGACGACGGCCGACATCGCACGCGAAATCCCGAACTACCGCAGCCTCTTGACCTGCTGCGTCGATCTCGACTACTCGGCCATCAACACCTTCGGCAATGCCACCCAGGCGCGGCTGTGGGCTACCGATCGCGGCTTCCACTCGCTGATCGTCGTCACCTCGGCGTACCACATGCCGCGCGCGCTCGCCGAGCTTACGCATCAGCTGCCGCACGCCACGCTCATTCCCTTCCCGGTTCTGTCCGACCGCCTGCGCATCGAGCCGTGGTGGTCGAACGGCGACACCACCAAGGTCGTGGTCTCCGAATATTTCAAATATCTTTTCGCCCAGGTGCGCATGCGGTTTGACAGTGCGCCGGCAGACAGCAGCACAAACCGGCTGTCCGCCGCCAATCGCTCATGACAAGGTTGCGCGGCAGCGCCGTGCTTGCACGCCAGCCAAGGCGCCCCGACGGTGCCGCTGCGCCGCGCTCGGATGGAGTTTTGCTCCTCTTTCGTTCGCTGCTGTTCAATCTGCTGTTCTATGTCAACGTGACCATTCTCATGCTGGTGTCGCTGCCGACGCTGGCGCTGTCGCATCGCCTGCAGCTCGTGTTCATCCGCGCCTGGGCGGAAAGCTCGCTGTGGCTGCTGCGCGTGATCTGCGGCACCAGGATCGAATGGCGCGGCGTGCAAAACGTTCCGCCCGGCGCCTGCATCGTCGCCTGCAAGCATCAATCGTTCCTGGAGACGTTCGCCGTCTACAAAATTCTCGACGACCCGACTTTCGTGCTCAAGCGCGAGCTGATGTGGATTCCGCTGTTCGGCTGGTATGCCCGCAAGGCCCGCGTCGTGCCGGTGGACCGCAGCGCCAGAATGAAGGCGCTGGCGCGCATGACGGCGCTGGCGCAGCGGGAACTGGCGCGCTCGCGCCAAGTCGTCATTTTTCCGGAAGGAACGCGGCGCCCGCCGGGCGCCGAGCCGAGCTACAAGCCCGGCATCGCCTATCTGTATGACAGAGCCGGCG
>JASHQS010000292.1 GCA_030038995.1 Xanthobacteraceae bacterium | reverse complement strand
GGCATCGACGACATCAATCGCCATCCCGTCATCCATACCTGGTCTTACAAGCTCGCCGAGGCCGCCTGATATGATTCGAACCAAGGAAACGCTGACCTAGTCGGCCGCGCGGTGCGGATTTTGCGGATGGCGAGCGCGTCAGCGGCCGCCGAGCGCGGTGGCGCGCACCCACCATTGCGGATGCGCTGCGGCGAGCGTCTTTGCCCCGCCGATTGCGGCAGCGGCGGCCGAAAACAAACCGAAGCAGGTGGCGCCGGAGCCGGACATGCGCGCCAGCCGGCAGCCAGACAGCGCCCGCAGGGCGACGAGCACCTCGGCAATCGGCGGCGCCAGCGCAATGGCCGCAGGCTCCAGGTCGTTGGCCTGCAAGACGAGAAGCTGCAGACATTCGTCGCGGCTTGCCGTCATCGTAAGCCTGCTGGCGTCGAGCGCCGCCGGCTCCGCCGCCACAGTCCATCGGGCGAAGACTGCCTTGGTTGCGAGCGCGATGCCGGGATTGACCAGCACCGCCGGCAGCGGCGGCAGCTTGAGCGGTGCGGATAATATTTCGCCGATGCCGCGCATCAGCCGCGGGCGCGGATCGAGACAGACCGGCACGTCGGCGCCGGTGGCGCGCGCGGCATCGAACAGGCGGCCGTCATCAAGAGGAAGATCGTTGGCGCGCGCGAGCAGGCGCAACGCCGCAGCCGCATCGGCCGAGCCGCCGCCGAGGCCGGCGGCGACCGGCAGCCGCTTGTCGAGGTGGAACGTTCCCGAGCGGAGACTTGGCACGCGCGCCGCCAGCGCTTGCGCCGCCTTGACGATCAGGTTGTCGGTCCCTTCGCCCGCCGGCGCGGCGCTCGGCCCGCTCAGCGTCAGGACAAGCTCGCCGCCCGGCGCGAAGCTCAGTTCGTCGCCGAACTCGGCGAACGCCACCAGACTTTCCAGGTCGTGATAGCCGTCGGCGCGGCGGCCGAGCACCCGCAGCGTCAGGTTGACCTTGGCAGGCGCGCTGTCGACGAGCCGTTCCGGCGCGGTCACGTCACCCGCCGTTGCCTTCCTTCTTGGTCTTGAGCGCGTCGGCCGCCGAAGAGGTATCGGGCGGCAGCCCGTCCTTGAGCTTTTTCTGAAGCGACGCGAGTTCGTCCGGCTCGGGGCCGAAATCCTTGGCTTGCGCCCACTGGAAGTGCGCCTCGAGCGTGCGTCCGACCCGCCAATAGGCGTCGCCGAGATGATCGTTGATGGTCGGATCGTCGGGCTTGAGCAGCACGGCGCGCTCGAGGTTCTTGACCGCTTCGTCGTAATTGCCGGTGCGGAAATAGGCCCAGCCCAGCGAATCGACGATGTAACCGTCGTCCGGCCGCTGCTCGACGGCCTTGCGGATCATGTCCATGCCTTGTTCGAGGTGCATGCCCTTATCGACCCAGGAATAGCCGAGGTAATTGAGCACCAGCGGCTGATCGGGGAACAGTTCGAGCGCCTTCTTCATGTCGGCTTCGGCGCTCGGCCATTGATCGGAGCGCTCGTAACAGATGCCGCGGAAATAGAACATCACCCAGTTCGACTTCTCCGGATTGGGAACCGTAGCGATGGCCTTGCCGTAGGTGTCGGCGCAGGCGGAAAATTGCTTGCGGCCGCGCTCGACGTTGCCCAAAGCCATCAGCGCCTCGGTGTCCTTCGGGTGCTCGGCGATGACGTGGTCGAGCCGCTTCTTGGCTTCGTCGGTGCGGTCGAGCGCATCGAGATCGATGGCGGATTGAATCTGCGCGCTGCGGGCAAGCGGCGAGCTTGCGGGAATGCGCTCGTAGGCCTTGATGGCCAAGTCGGGCTTCTTCAGCGTCTCGTAGAGATCGGCGAGCGACAACAGCGCCATGCCGTGCGAAGGCTCCAGATACAGCGCAAGCTGCAAATAGATCAGCGCCAAATCTTCGCCGCCGCGGCGGCTGATCGAGGCGCCGATGCCGTAAAGCGCTTCGGCGGCGCCGGCCGGGGCCGATTCGATGAGCGGCGGTAGCTTGGCGCCATCGGCAATCTCTTTCATTTCCTGCTGGATCAGCGGATGGTCCGGCAGTTGTTTGTCGAAGTCGCGATAGACCTTCAGCGCCGCGTCCTTGCCGCCGTTGCGCGACAGATAGCGGCCGTAGGCCTGCACGGTGCGCAATGCCGTCGAGTCGGCCTTATAGGCGCTGGCGTAGCGCTTGCCGGCCTCTTTCTTGCGATTGGCGAGGTCGAACATGAGGCCGGCATGCAGATCCTTGAAAATGCCGTACCAGTCCGGCCCGGCGAGGCGGTCCATCTCGTCGACCGCGCCGCGGACGTCGCCGCTGCCGTAGGTCGCCCATGCCGACAACAGCGCCGCGGTCAAATCGGTGACCGGGCCATGCACCGATTGGGCAAAATCCTGCCGCGCCAGGCCGTATTGCCGCTGCTTGAGCGCACGCACGCCGATCACCAGGCGCGCGATGCGGTCGGTATGGTCGACCTGCAAGAGCTTGTCGGCAAGCTTGGCGGCATGGTCGACGTCGCCGTCGGTCAGCACCGACAGAAAGGCCTCGCTGAGCACATCGGGATTGTGCGGATCGCTCTTGAGCACATTGAGGTAATAGGTCGCTTCCGCCGCGGCATCGCGCTCGACGCCGGCATGGCGGGCCGCCAGATAATTGCCGGCGGCGTTGTCGGGCAGCACGTCCTGCTGGCTCGGCGCCTGAGCGGCGTAGGCCGCGGGCGCGGCGGCCGCAGCGGACAGGCTCAACATCGCGACAGCGCCAATAACGGCGGCATGCCGGTACAAGAGCGGATGAGTCACGGAAGCTCCATTGACAGAGTGCTGGATCGGCGGATCGGAATCGCGCGCCGAAATCGCGCGAGAATGACCCTTTTGCCGCGTCCCCGCAAGGACAGCCGAGCCATTAGGCGTGAACGGCGGCAAAATCGCGGCAACGCCCTTGCGCCGCGAGGTCGCGCGGCAAATGCTCCCGGCGCGCCCTACGGCGCACGGATATGCTCGCCTGGCATTCGTGATTCTGGCCGGCGCATCCGGTTCGGGAAAGACCGCGATCGCGCCGGCCGTTGCCGCCCGCTACGGCCAGCAAGTCGTAGTCCATCACTTTGACAGTATCGGCGACAGTATCGGCGCGCCTCCGCGTGAACAGATGATTTTGACGCACGGTTCCGGCGAGGCATGGCAAAGGGCGATGACGCATGAGTGGATGGCGAGGATCGCCCGCGCGCCTGGTAGCGGACGCCGCGTCCTGCTGGAGGGACAAACCCGTCTAAGTTTTGTCGTGGAGGCAGCCGCCGCTGAATTTTCACATGTTCGGATAATTCGGCCCGCCGCCGCCTTCGGGCGGCACCCAAGTGATGTTCTGGTTGGGATCCTTGATGTCGCAGGTTTTGCAGTGGACGCAGTTTGGCGCGTTGATGACGAAGCGCGGCTCGCCGCCCTCCTCGACCCATTCGTAGACGCCGGCGGGGCAATAGCGCGCCGCTGGTCCGCCATAGACGTCGTGCTCGGACGATTTTTGCAAGCCGCGGTCGCGCAGTAGAAGATGCACCGGCTGATCTTCCTCGTGGTTGGTGTTCGACAAATAGACCGAGGACAACCGGTCGAAGGTGAGTTTGCCGTCGGGTTTTGGGTAGGCGATCGGCCGGCAGGCCGCCGCCGGCTTCAACGCGGCAAAATCCGGCTTGCCGTGCTTGAGCGTGCCGAACAGCGAAAAGCCTAGCCGGTTGGTCCACATGTCGAGGCCGCCGAGCGCGATGCCGGCGAGCGTGCCGAACTTCGACCACAGCGGCTTGGCGTTGCGCGCCGGTTTCAGATCGCGCCCGATCGGCGAAGCGCGCCATGCCGCCTCGTAGCCGTCAAGCTCGTCATGGGCGCGGTTTTGGGCGAGCGCGACGGCGATGTGCTCGGCCGCCATCATGCCGGAGAGCATGGCGTTGTGGCTGCCTTTGATGCGCGGCACGTTCAAAAAGCCGGCCGCGCAGCCGACCAGCACGCCGCCCGGGAAGGCGACGCGCGGCACCGCTTGCCAGCCGCCTTCGGCAATGGCGCGCGCGCCGTAAGAGAGGCGCTTGCCGCCCGAAAACGTATCGCGAATAAGCGGGTGCGTCTTGAAGCGCTGGAATTCCTCGAACGGCGACAGATACGGATTTTCGTAGTTCAGATGCACGACAAAGCCGACCGCGACCAGATTGTCGGCGAAGTGATAAAGAAACGAGCCGCCGCCGGTGCGATTGTCGAGCGGCCAGCCGACCGTGTGCTGCACCAGGCCGGCGCGATGCTTTTCGGGGGCGACCTGCCACAGCTCCTTGACCCCGAGGCCGAACTTTTGCGGCTCGCTGTTTCGCGCCAGATCGAAACGCGCGATCAATTCTTTGGTCAGGCTGCCGCGGGCGCCTTCGGCGAATACGGTATACTTGCCGCGCAATTCCATGCCGCGGGCAAAGCCCGGCTTGTGATGGCCGTCCTTGGCGACGCCCAGGTCGCCGGTGGCGACACCGGCCACCACGTCGTTGTCGAACAGCGTTTCGGCGGCGGCGAAGCCCGGATAAATTTCCACGCCCAGCCCTTCGGCCTTGCGCGCCAGATAGCGGCACACGTCGCCGAGCGAGACGATGAAATTGCCGTGGTTGTTCAAGAGCGGCGGCATCAAAAAGTTCGGCAGCCGCCAGGCGCCGGAACTGCCCAGCATATAGAAGCGGTCCTCCGTCACCGCCGTCTTGACGAACGAGTCTTCGCTGCGCCATTCCGGCACAACGCCGTCAAGACCGATCGGGTCGACGACCGCGCCGGAAAGAATGTGGGCGCCGACCTCGGAGCCTTTCTCCACCACCACGACGGATGTTTGCGGCGCGAGCTGTTTGAGCCGGATCGCCGCCGCAAGCCCGGCCGGACCGGCGCCGACGACGACCACGTCGAACTCCATGGCCTCGCGCGCCAGCACTTGCGGTTCGCTCATGGCTTGCTCCTTTTCGCCGCCAAAGTCTTTCATGCTCTGCGGCCACGTCATAGACTTACCGCAGCCTTTATGAAAACGCCTCGGCCATGAGTCTCGATGCCCGCGCGGCCCGCGCGCTGCTCGCCTTCTACCTCGAAGCCGGAGCCGATGCGCTCGTCGGCGAACAGCCGGTCGACCGCATGGCCGACGAGCCGGCCGCAGCGGCGCGCGAAGCGGAGAACCCGGCGCAAGCCAAGCCGGCGCGGGAGAGCAGCGGCCTTCGGCACGGCCGCGAACGCCCTGCTCCGGCCGCGACCCCGCCGGCGCCGGCACCGCCGCCGCCCGAGGTCGCCGCCATGGCGGCGCGCGAAGCCGCCAGCGGCGCCAAGACGCTCGACGAGTTGCGCGCGCTCCTTGAAAACTTCCGCGGCTGCGCGCTCCATGCCACGGCGACGCAACTCGTCTTTGCCGACGGCAACCCACGAGGCCGCGTCATGTTCGTCGGCGAGGCGCCCGGTTACGAGGAAGATTTATCGGGCCGGCCGTTCGTCGGCCGCTCGGGAAAACTGCTCGACCGCATGATGGAGGCGATCGGGCTCGACCGCGAGAGCGCCTATATCGCCAACGTGGTGCCGTGGCGGCCGCCCGGCAACCGCACGCCGACGCCGCAGGAAACCGCGATCTGCCTGCCGTTCATCCGCCGCCAGATCGAGCTCGCCGACCCTGACATTCTGGTGTGCCTCGGCCAGCCCTCGACCCAGACGCTACTCGGCACCAGAGAAGGCATTACGCGCACGCGCGGCCGCTGGTTCAAATACGACACCGGCAGCCGCGAGATCCGCGCGCTGGCGACGCTACATCCGGCCTATCTGTTACGCCAGCCGTTGCAGAAGCGACTCGCTTGGCGCGATTTTCTCGCAATCAAGAAAGCTCTGGCGGGGTGACGCGACTTCCAACGGATTGCTTCGGCGCGTTTTCTTGTCGATCAGAGAAAGCTGCCGATCGCAAAGGGCCACGAAAAAAGCTCACTTGGCCTTCATGTAGGCCGGCGCGCCGCCGGCCAAAAAATCCTCGCGCGGCGGCGAGAACACATCGATCACCTCGGTATCTTCGGGGAAGAACGCCTCGTGTTCGACGCCGGGCGGAACAACCACCACGTCGCCCGGCCCGCAGCTGCGCCGCTCATCGCCGAGGCGGAACTCCATCTTGCCCTTGAGCATCCAGGCGATCTGCTCGTTGGCATGCTTGTGCGCCGCCGCGTGCGCCCCGGCCTTCATGCTCCACCAAACGATCATCTGCCGGTCGCCGCAGGCGATCTTGCGGCTGATCTTGTCGGTGACGCGCTCTTCCGGGAGCGCGCCGAGCGAAGCGAAGCCTGACAGTTTGGGCATGATCGTTCTCCTGCCGCGCTCGTCTTTGAACGCGGCATCTTTTACAAACGACCTTATCCGATCGTGAATTTGATCGCAAAGATGCCAAGCCCGATCAAGAATTCTGACATGATCACCGCGCGGTCGCCGCGGCGGCCCCGTCCGCCGGCCGGATCACGGCCCAGCCGATGCGCAACAGCGGCAGCCGGCCCTGCACGCGCCGCTCGAACGCGCGCGGCACCTCAGCGACAAGATCGGGAAAGCGCGCCTTGATGTCGGGCGGTGGGGTCGGCGTGGTGCCGGCGGCGAGCCAGACCACCACTGCGCCCTTGGCGCGAATGTCGGCGGGCGTGACCGATGGCGAGCGCGCCGGATCGTCGTCGAAATAAACGCTCGGACGACTCGGCGCGCCAAGCGCCACCACCGTCGCCGGGCCGATCTCGCCGGTGACCACCTTAAGCGGCCGGCCAGTGCGGCTCAGGAAACTGTCGGCGAAGAACCGCCCCATGGCGGAGGCCGGTTCGGCCACGGTGAGATCGGTGCCGAGCGTCCAGGGCAACAGCGCGATCGCCGCCGGCACCATGATCGCCGGCACCAGCAACAGCCCGGCCCAGGCGAAGCCGAGGATGCGCTGATGATGAAGCGCGATGCTGCCGCCGGCGGCGAGCACGACGGCGAGCGGCAACAAGACGAGCAGCGGCGCCACGCCCCCAATCGGTGCGCGGCGCGTCAGCACGACCGCGACGATGGTCGACAGCAGCGCCGGAACGAACGCCAACGCATTGACGAAGCTTTTGGCAAATTCGTCCACGGCCGGACGGCGCAATGCCGGCAGCGGGTCGGCCCTGCCGCGCGGAAAACCCTGCGCCAGCAAGACCAGGATGACGAGGCCCGCATTGGCAAGCACCAATAAGCCCAACAGCCGCAGCCACGCCGAGGTATTTTGGCCGGCGGTGCCGGCTTGACGCAGCCGCTCGATGACCGGCGTTAAGCTGTCGGCCGCGCCTTCCAGCCAGAGCAAATGCAGGAACAGAAAACAGACCAGAACGGCGGCGACGATCCATGGTTCGATGCGGTTGAGCGCCGCACGGCCGCGCGCCGTCATGACGGTGAACACAGCGAGCGTGCCGAGCAGGATCAGTGCCGCTTCGCTGGCGAGCAGGATGAGCGCGGCCGCTGCGCCGAGCGCGTACCACGCCCGCCGGTCCCCGTCGGCCACGGCGCGCCAATAACCGAGCAGCACGGCCGCCCACAGCGCCATGGCCAGGAGCGGCGGACCAAAATCCGGGCTCGGCACCGTGAACGGCGAAATGCCGACCATGAGCAGCACGGCAAGCGTCGCCTGCGGCGGACCGACGATGGCGCTGCCCAGCCTGAACACGCACCAATAGGCCGTGACGATGCAAAGCTGCGACAGCGCATAAACGCCGAACAGTCCGGCAATGCGGAAGGCGATTTCGCCAAGCCAGAACGCCAGCGGCGGACCGACGTCGCCGTCGAACTGAAATTCATGGCCGATCGCCAATACCTGGGCGAGGTCGCCGGGCGGCGCCGCGTAGAACAGCATCGGCACCGCGAGCCACAATGCCGCCTGCGCCAGCGTCGCCAGCCAGAACACCACAACCGGACGCGAGCGGATCGCTTCGAAATAGAGCGGGACGTAGAACATTATTTGGAATTCTGTTGATTGTTCCTCGTCATTCCAGATCGCCGCGAAGCGACAAGTCCGCAATCCATAATCCCTGCTCTGGGCTTGTGGATTCCAGCCTCCTCGCGGAGCTTGTCATCGGGCCGGCCGGGGGTCCCCATCGCGTAAGAGCGATGGGGTGCCCCTCTTCGGGCCGGCCCCGTTGGCTCGGCCCCGGAATGACGGATCCGTGCGCGCATCCAGATTGGACGAAGTTCCGGTGCCGTTGGCTGGCTATAAAAGGCTGCGATTAGAGCGGCAATACGTCGATGACCGCCGCGTCGGCGTCGTCCAGCAGACCGAGCGCGCCGGCCACCGGCGAGAACGAGCGGCGATGGTGGATGGTCGGTCCCAGCCGGTCGAGCGCGGCGAAATGCTCCGGCACGCTGTAGCCCATGTGGCGCTCGAAACCATAACCCGGATGCGCCGCGCCGAGCCGCGCCATCAAGCGGTCGCGGGTCACTTTGGCGACGATCGAGGCGGCTGCGATCGAGGCGACGAGGCCATCGCCGCCGATCACGGCCTCGCAGTCGCAGCCGGCATCGATGCGGTCGCGGCCGTCGACGAAAACCAGCCGCGGTTTTATCGGCAGCGCCGCGACCGCGCGCGCCAGCGCCCACAGCGAGGCGCGCAAGATATTGTCGCGGTCGATGCGCGACGGCGGCGCCATGGCCACGGCGACCTGGGCGCGCGCGCAGATGCGCTCGTACAGCACTTCGCGCCGTTCCGGCGTCAACCGCTTCGAATCGTCGAGGCCGCGCGGCACGTCGTCGGGATCGAGAATGACGGCGGCGGCGACGACCGGCCCCGCCAACGGCCCGCGCCCGGCCTCGTCGCAGCCGGCGACCGGCCACACGCCGCGCTTGAGCGCGGCGCGCTCGCGGCGAAACGTCGGCCGCAGCACCGGCTCGTCGAGCGGCAGGCGCGCCGGGCGCCCGGTTCCATTGCCGCTTCCATTGCGACTCATGGCCTATGATGGCCATGACGCGGCGAAATCCGCAATGCGGACGATGCCGCGTGATGAATTGCGGTGATGGTTTGGCTTCTTAGAGCAACGCGAGCTGCTCCGCCGGCGGGCGCGGCGGGCGAAAATGCTCGGTCGTGGTTGCGGCCCTGGCCTTGTTGAAGCCGAGCCGCTCGCAGGCGACTTCGAAGCGGCGGCCGATCATCCAGGCGACCGGACCCGAGCCGGTCATGCGCTTGCCCCACGTCGAATCGTAATCCTTGCCGCCGCGGGTGTCGCGGATGAGCTTGAATACGTGGCGATAGCGATCAGGAAAATTCTCGATCAGCCATTCGCGAAACAGGTCGCGCACTTCGAGCGGCAGGCGCAACAGCACGTAGCCGGCGTGGCGCACGCCGGTTGCGGCGACCGCTTCGAGGATGCGCTCGATCTCGGCATCGTTGATCGCCGGAATGACCGGCGCGACCAAAGCCGAGGCCGGCACGCCGGCCTGCACCAGCCGGCGCAGCGCTTCGAGCCGGCGCGGCGGCGTCGGCGCGCGCGGCTCCATGACGCGGGCGAGCTGGGCATCAAGCGTCGTCACCGAGAGCGCCACCTTGACCAGGTTGCGCGCGGCCATGCGGGTCAAAATGTCGAGATCGCGCAGCACCAGGTTCGACTTGGTGACGATGCCGACCGGATGGCCGGCGCGCTCCAACACTTCGAGAATGCCGCGCATGATCTTGTAGCGCCGTTCGATCGGCTGATACGGATCGGTGTTGGTGCCGATGGCGATGGTCTTCGGCACGTAGCCGGGCGCCGACAATTCGCGCTCCAAAAGTTCCGGCGCGTTCGGCTTCACGAACAGTTTCGATTCGAAATCGAGACCGGGAGACAGGCCGAGGTAGGCGTGGGTCGGGCGGGCGAAGCAATAGACGCAGCCGTGCTCGCAGCCGCGATACGGATTGATCGAGCGGTCGAAGGAAATGTCGGGCGAATCGTTGCGCGCGATGATCTTCCGCGTGGCATCGACCGCGACGGTGGTGTGGAAGGGCGGCAGCTCGTCGAGGCCTTGCCAGCCGTCGTCGAAGGCAATGCGCGCCAGCGGCTCGTAGCGGCCGGAGGCGTTCGAGGCAGTGCCGCGGCCGCGGCGGAGCGCGCGGTCGACGGCGGTTCCCATCTCGCCCGCCGGAGCGGCGGGCAAGACCGGCTCCAGCGGGCGCCGCACGGCGGATGAACGGCTCATGGCGGCAAGATAACGCGTCCGATAGAACAAAACAAGAACAATTATGCGTGAGCGGCTTAAGCGGAGCTTGGCGCCTCCGTATAGCTTGCTCATGAGCACAACCCCGCGCAAAGACGCCGAAGCAGCGCGCAATCAACTGCCAGACCTGCTAAAGGACGCGCAGAAGGGGCGATCGACCGTCATTACCAACCACGGCCGGCCGGAGGCGGCGCTTGCGCCCATTGAGGTGTACGGCTCTGGCGTCCGCCAGGAATCGCTGCTGCCGCTTGCGGGATCCGGCCGAGGCCTAGGGGGGAACGGATAGCGCGCGCACACTGCACAGGCTGCGAGGGGAATGGAGCCGTTAGAAACCTTGCTCTTCGTCGGCCTCCGGCAAGCGCCGCACGCAAACTCCACTCACCAACAAAATGTTGAGCGTCATTATCCCGACTTTGAACTCGGAGCGGTTGCTGGTGCCGACGCTGGCGGCGCTCGTTTCCGGCGCGACCGAGGGCTTGATCCGCGAGGTGCTGCTGGCCGACGGCGGATCGCGCGATGACACGGCGGCGGTAGCGGATGTGGCCGGGTGCAATTTCCTGCGCCTCGAGGGGTCGCTTGGCACCCGGCTCAAAGCCGCCGCAGCAGCGGCGCAGGCGCCCTGGTTTCTGTTGCTGCGGCCGGGCACAATTCTCGAGCCGGCGTGGATCGGCGACGCCAGGCGCTTTATCGAGCTTGTCCGCGGCAGCGAACGCGCCGCGGTGTTTCGGCGCGGCGCGGCGACGCGGTCACCGTGGCGCGAAGCGCTTACCCAGGCGATAGCGGCGTTCGGTGCGGCGCCGCATCCCAATCAGGGCCTTCTGATCTCGCGGCGGTTCTACGCGGCACTCGGCAGCCATCGCGCCGACGCCGCCGATCCGGAAGCCGATCTGATCCGCCGCATCGGGCGAAACCGCATCGGGCGGCTCGATACGGCAGCTCACATGGCCGAATAGATATTTGACCGGCTCGACCTTATTAGGCGAGGCTTATGCATGAACGCTCGCCGCCATCACGGCTACACATTGCGCGCGCCGGTGCCGGGCGATTTCGGCTGGGTCGTGCGCCGCCACGCCCAGCTCTATGCGCAGGAATACGGCTGGACCGAACCGTTCGAAGGTTTGTGCGCGCAGATCGTCGCCGAGTTCGCCAACGATTACGACGCCAAGCGGGAACGCTGCTGGATCGCCGAACTGGACGGCGAGCCCGTCGGCTGCGTTTTTCTGGTCAAGGATTCGGCAAAAGTCGCCCGCATCCGGCTGTTGCTGGTCGATCCCAAGGCGCGCGGGCGCGGGCTCGGCGCCCACTTGGTCGACGAATGCGTGCGCTTCGCCCGCCGCGCCGGCTACACCAAGATCACGCTATGGACCCATAGCGTGCTCAGCGCCGCGCGCCACATCTATCAGAAGGCCGGCTTCCGCCTCACCGGCACCGAGCAGCACAAGAGCTGGGGGCAGCCGGTGGTCAGCGAGTTTTACGATTTGCGGCTGTGAGGAATGGTCGGCGCTCCTGCGATTTCCCGGTAAATGGTCGACTAATTTCTGGTCGATCAGAGAAAGCCGTCGATCGCAACGGCTGCCCTGTGTTTCGAAAGGATTTTTTTGTCGAGGGTCTTCGACCGCCGAAGGCGGCGCATCGGGCCGCCCCATCGCGCTTTAGCGCGATGGGGACCCCGCGCGCCCTTGACAAAACAATCCTTTCGAAACTTTTTGCTGCCGTTGCGATCGACGGCGCAATGCGACGAGCTATAGCCCTCGGCAGTTAGTCGCAAGTCTCACGCCGTCGCGCCCTGCGCCTTCGGCCGGCGCAAATGCTCGTCGAGCCGCGGCATGATCTCGACGAAGTTGCACGGCCCGTAGCGGTAGTCGAGCTGGTGCACCAGAATTTCGTCCCAGGCGTCCTTGCAGGCGCCGGGCGAGCCCGGCAGGCAGAAGATGAACGTGGCGCCGGCGACGCCGGCGGTGGCGCGCGACTGAATGGCCGAGGTGCCGATTTTCTGGAAACTCACTACCAGGAACAGCGCCGAGAACGCGTCCATCTTCTTCTCGAACAAGGGCTCGACCGCCTCCGGCGTGATGTCGCGGCCGGTAAAGCCGGTGCCGCCGGTGGTGATGACGACATCGATGACCGGATCGGCGATCCAGGCTTTTACCCGGGCGCGGATCGCCTCGACGTCGTCGTTAACGATGCTGCGCTCGGCGACCACGTGCCCGGCGGCGACGATGCGCTGCACCAACAGCGCGCCCGATTTGTCGTCCTTGAGCGAGCGGGTGTCGGAGATCGTCAGCACCGCGATTTTCAGCGGCACGAACTGTTTCTTCTCGTCCAGTCCGGGCATGCTTGCACCATTACGCAATAGGCAAAGACAACAGCGCGCTCCGCTCGCTCAATTCGTGATTGCTGCGTCGAGGCCGCATGAATGCGCGGATCAAGCCCGCGCACGACGAGGAAGTGGAGTGCCGCTAGCCCGTCCTTCCACCGCATAATAGAGCCTTCCGCGGAGCAAAGATACTGCACCGGCGCGGCAAATTAACCAAGTGTTTCCCGGCATTTATTGCCTAGTGAAAGGGCGTTGCGAGTAACCCGATTTTTACCTTGGCGCGGCATCCTGCGTTTGTCGGTTGTAGGTCCCGCGTCGCCGGCCGCGTCGCCTGAGTCAGAGTTCTGAGTCATGGTTGTGTCGCGTCGCGGGGCGTCCGTCAGGGCGCCCCGCGTAAGTTTTGAGTCGGCCCCGGCCCCGGCATCGCGCGTCCTCCGCGGCGACTGCATCGCCGAAATGGCCAAGCTGCCACGGTCGAGCGTCGATCTCGTGTTCGCCGATCCGCCCTATAACCTGCAGCTTGCCGGCGACCTCAAACGCCCCGACGATTCGCGCGTCGACGCCGTCGACGACGCCTGGGACAAGTTTGCGAGCTTTGCGGCCTACGATGATTTCACCCGCGCCTGGCTCACTGCCTGCCGCCGCGCCATGAAGCCGCAGGCGACGCTGTGGGTGATCGGCTCCTACCACAACATTTTTCGCGTCGGCACGATCATGCAGGACCTCGGCTTCTGGATTCTCAACGACGTCGTCTGGCGCAAGTCGAACCCGATGCCGAATTTCCGCGGCCGGCGCTTCACCAACGCGCATGAGACGCTGATCTGGGCGGCGCGCGAGCCGGCAACGCGCGACTACACCTTCAATTACGAAGCGCTCAAGGCCGGCAACGACGATATCCAGATGCGCTCGGACTGGTTCATCCCGCTGTGCACCGGCGAGGAGCGGCTCAAAGGCCGCGACGGCAAGAAACTGCATCCGACCCAGAAGCCGGAGGCGCTGCTGGCGCGCGTGATCCTTGCGGCGTCGCGGCCCGACGACCTCGTGCTCGACCCGTTCTGCGGCACCGGCACGACCGGCGCGATGGCGCGCCGGCTGCGGCGACGCTTCATCGGTATCGAGCGCGACCACGACTATGCCGCCGCGGCGCAGGCCCGCATCGCCGCGGCCGAGCCGCTGCCGCAAGCCGCGCTGGAAAACTTCATGACCGCGCGCGAAGCGCCGCGCGTGCCGTTTGCCGCGCTGATCGAGCGCGGCCTCGTCGCCCCCGGCGCCAGGCTGGTTGACGCCAAGCGGCGGCACCGCGCGCTGGTGCGCGCCGACGGTGCCATTGCGCTCGGCGAGGCGGTCGGCTCGATCCACCGCATCGGCGCGCTGGCCCAGGGGCTCGAAGCCTGCAACGGTTGGACTTTTTGGCATGTGGAGACGCCGCGCGGGTTGCGGTTGATCGACACGCTGCGGGCGCAAGTGCGCGCCGAAATGAACGTCGCCGGCTGAATCCATCAGAGCCCGAGCGCATGCGCAATGACCTTGCGCATCAAGCTCGGCAGCGCCTCACCGGGAATGGCGTCGACTGCCACCCAACGCGCGCCTTGTGGCGGCTGCGCGTCTTTCGGAATTTCAGCCGCATAGACCACGAGCTCGAGCGGAAAATGCGTGAACACATGGCGCACGATGCCGGGAACGCGGCGCCAGGAAATGTCCTTTTTTCCGCCGACGCGACGTGAGAACCGCGGTGCGTCTTTGAGCGCATCGGCCGCTTTGAATTCTGCCGTCCAGGCGCCGGTCGGTACTTCGGTCATGCCGCCGAGCAGGCCGCGTGGCGGCCGCGTCCGCAGCAAAACGTAACCATCGCTCCGGTGCGCCACAAAAGCGGCGCCGCGGCGCAGCAAGCCTTCGCGCTTGGGCAACCGCCGCGGAAAAGTCTCAGCTTCGCCGCGCTTCTCGGCGGCGCAGCCGCCGCGCCACGGACACAAGCTGCAAGCCGGCCGTTTCGGCGTGCAGATGGTGGCGCCGAGGTCCATCAGGGCTTGGGCGAAATCCCCAGCCCGATTTTCCGGCCGAAAACCGCGCGCCAGCCGCGCGATATCGGGCTTGGCCGCCGGCAGCGGGGTCTCGACGGCATAAAGCCGCGCGACCACCCGCTCGACGTTGCCGTCGATCGGAATCGCCGGTGCATCGTAGGCAATGGCGGCGATCGCGGCGGCCGTGTAGGCGCCGATCCCGGGCAACGCGCGCAAGGCGGCTTCGTCAGCCGGAAAGACGCCGCCATGGCGCTCGACCACGGCGCGGGCACAGACATGCAGGTTGCGGGCGCGGCTGTAATAGCCGAGGCCGGCCCAGGTTTTGAGCACTTCGTCGAGCGGCGCGGCGGCGAGCGCCCGCACGTCGGGCCAGCGGGCGAGAAAGCGCGCGTAATAGGGCGCGACGGCCTTCACCGTGGTCTGCTGCAGCATGATTTCGGAAAGCCACACCCGGTAGGGATCGCGGCGCTCGCCCGGTGCCGCGCGCCATGGCAGACGCCGCCGATGCCGGTCGTACCAGGCGAGGAGCGCGGTGGGTTGCGGGCATGACCGTGCGGCGCGGTCGCTGCCGCGCTGTTGTCGTGGCGCCTTGGCTGCTAGGTTCATGCCCTCGACCGCTTCGAGTGAGCGATGGCAGAGCAAAGTCCTTCGAACAAGCCCATCCGATCCTTCGCCAAGCCGTTGCGGGAGACGGTGGGCAAGCTCATCGGCAAAACGTTCGCGCAGCGCGGCTTTGCCTCGGCCGAACTGGTGACGCGCTGGGCGGACATCGCCGGTGCGGAGATCGCCGCACACAGCGAACCGCTGAAGATCCAATGGACGCGGCCGATCCGCTCGGCCGCATTGCCGGGCGGCGGCAACCCCGAGGGCGGCCAGGAGCCGGGAACGTTGGTGCTGCGCGTCGAGGGCCCGGCGGCGATCGAAATCCAGCATGAAGCCGACGTGATCTGCGAGCGCGTCAACCGCTTCCTGGGCTGGCGCGCCGTGACGCGGATCGCGTTGCGGCAGGCGCCGTTGCGGCGCGGCGAACGCAAAGCGGTGCGCGCCTTCGACGCCGAAGCCGCCGCGCGCATTGCCGCAAGCCTGCCGGAGGTGGCCGACGAGGATTTACGCCAAGCGCTCGCGCGACTAGGCGCGGCGGTGCGGAAACCTTAAGGCGCATGCCACGGGTCTGCGGACCGCGGTGCGTCCGAATAACCCACGGCGCCGCAGGGGATTGGCGGGCGGGCATGCTCATGCCACATTGCCGCGCAGAATTGTCGTTCTCGTTCCCAGGAGCTGTCCTTGTCCCTCTCCCGTCGCACATTGCTCATGACCGGTGGCACCGTGGCCGTCGTCGCGGGCGGACTAACCGGCGCGATGCTGCCGCGCCTGACCCACCCGGCCCACGCCGATTCAGCGGCCACGGCCCAAACCCCCGCCGCCGGGGGCGCGCCGGCCAGCGACGCCGAATTGCAGGCCGAACTCGCCAAGCCGGGTCCGGACGGCGATATCGTGCTCGGCTCCGACAAGGCGCCGGTGACGATCGTCGAATACGCCTCGATGACCTGCCCGCACTGCGCGCATTTTTCCGAAACCACCTTCCCCGAGCTGAAGAAGCGCTACATCGACACCGGCAAGGTCCGCTTCATTTTCCGCGAATTTCCGTTCGACAAGGTCGCCGCGGCGGCCTTCATGCTGGCCCGCTGCGCCGCCAAGGACGGCGGCAGTGAAAGATACATGGCGGTGGTCGAGACGCTGTTCGCCAAGCAGCTCCAATGGGTGGTCGATCAGCCGCGCGCGCCGCTCGAAAATATCGCCAAGCAGTTCGGCTTTACCGACGCGACCTTCAAACAATGCCTGACGAATCAAAAGGTGCTCGACGACATCGAGGCGGTGCGCAACCGCGCCGTCCAGAAGCTCGGCGTCAACTCGACACCCACCTTTTTCGTCAACGGCAAAAAGCTGGTCGGCGACGTGCCGATCGAGACGCTGGCCAAGGAGATCGACCCCTATCTCAAGGCAGGATAAGGGTTTTCTCGGCCGGCCGGGACGGCAGCGAGCGCCGCTTGGCGGCGCCGCACGATGGCCCGTTTGATCCCGAAGCAAAAAAAGCGCGGCGATGCAGTTGCGCTTGCGGGCGCGACGATTCATTCTCCGCGCCGATGCGGCACCGTCGACACGCCCACGACCTGATCCATGGGCGCGGACGAATGACGATTCCCGACGCCGCCGCAGCAGAGGGACGGACATAATACCCGCATGAAGTTCACGCGGCTGCGCCTGATCGGCTTCAAATCCTTCGTCGAACCGACCGATTTCGTCATCGAGCCCGGGCTGACCGGCGTGGTCGGCCCGAACGGCTGCGGCAAGTCGAACCTGGTCGAGGCGGTGCGCTGGGTCATGGGCGAGGCGTCCTACAAGGCCATGCGCGCGGCCGACATGGAAGACGTGATCTTCTCCGGCAACACGCAGCGTCCGGCGCGCAATCATGCCGAAGTGGCGATCCAGGTCGATAACAGCGCGCGCAATGCTCCGGCCGCCTTCAACGACGCCGAGACGCTCGAAGTCTCGCGCCGCATCGTGCGCGAGCAGGGCTCGACGTTCCGGGTCAACGGCCGCGAGGTGCGCACCCGCGACGTCGCCATGCTGTTCGCCGACGCCTCGACCGGGTCGCGCTCGCCGGCTCTGGTGCATCAGGGCCGCGTCGCCGAGATCATCCAGGCCCGCCCCGACCAGCGCCGCCGCGTGCTCGAAGAAGCCGCCGGCATTTCCGGCCTGTATGCCCGCCGCCACGAGGCGGAGCTGCGGCTCAAAGCCGCCGAGCACAACCTGGCGCGGGTCGAGGATGTGATCGGGCAACTCGCGGCACAAGTTGTGGCGCTCAAGACCCAGGCGCGGCAAGCGGTGCGCTACCGCAATATTTCCGGCCAGGTGCGCCGCACCGAAGCGCTGTTGTTTCACCTGCGCTGGCGCGGCGCCGGCGCCGAGGTGACCGAGGCCGAACGCGCGCATGACGACGCGATCCGCGTCGTCGCCGCGCGCACCGGCGAACATGCCCAGGCCTCGACGCGGCAGGCGGATGTCGCCGCAAGCCTGCCGGCGTTGCGCGAAGCCGAGGCCAAGGCCGCGGCCGCCTTGCAGCGCCTCGTCATGGCGCGCGACAATCTGGAGCGCGAGGAGGCGCGTGCCAAGGAGCGCGTCGGCGAGCTGGAGCGCCGGCTTACACAGCTCGCGGCCGATCGCGAGCGCGAGCGCACGCTTGCCGCCGACGCCGAAGCGGCGCTCGGCCGGCTCACCGCCGAGGAAACGACGCTCAAAGCCGAGGCGCAGGCCAACGCGGCGCGGTTTTCCGGGGTCAACGCGCGGGTCGAGGCGGCCGACGCCGCGCTCGCCGTATCGGAAAAGACCTTTGCCGAGCTCACGGGTGCGCTCGCCGATCTCACCGCGCGCCGCAACGCGCTGCGGCTGGCGTCCCACGAGCACAACGAGCGCGCCGAAAAACTGCAAGCCGAGCTCGCCGATATCGAGGCCGGGCTCGCTGCGACCGGCAGCGGCGCGCCCGATCTCGCCGCGCTCGCCGGCGCGCTAGCCGCCGCGCAAGCGGCGCTGGCGGAGGCCGAGAGCGCCGCGCGTGCCGCCGAAGCCGCCCATGTTGCGGCACGCGAACGGCTCGACCAGGCGCGGGCGCCCCTGGCCGCGGCCGAGCGCGGTGTGCAGCGGCTCGAAACCGAAGCCAAGACCATCGAGAAGCTGCTTGCGGTGGAGAGCAAAAATCTGTGGCCGCCGGTCATGGACGCCCTCACCGTGACGGAGGGCTACGAAAAAGCGCTCGGCGCCGCGCTCGGCGACGATCTCGATGCGCCGGTCGGCGATTCGGCGCCGATGCGTTGGGCCGGCACGGCGAGCGATCCGGCCGATCCGATTTTGCCGGAAGGCGCCGCAACGCTGGCGCAGTTTGTCGAAGGCCCGCCGGAACTGGCGCGCCGGCTCGCCCAGATCGGCGTGGTCGAACGGGCCGACGGAGCGCGGCTGGCACATCTGCTCAAGCCGGGGCAGCGGCTGGTCTCGCGCGACGGCGACCTATGGCGCTGGGACGGTTTTGTGGTCGCTGCGCAGGCGCCGACCGGCGCCGCGCGGCGGCTCGCCGAACGCGGCCGGCTGCAAACTCTTCAGGGCGAGCTCGTCGCCGCACGCGCCGACCTCGACGAGCGGCGGCGCGCGGTCGCCGAAGCCGAAGCGGCGCTCGGCCGGCTCACCGCCGAGGAAACGACGCTCAA
>JASHQS010000291.1 GCA_030038995.1 Xanthobacteraceae bacterium | reverse complement strand
GAAGACGCCGCAAAACCTCGCCATCGCGCGCGAGCCGTGATAACTAAAAAGCCGCTCATTGCCGCGAAAGCGGCAATCCAGAAGGAGTGCACGCGAACCGGGTCCCCGCTTTCGCGGATAGGCGCTAACATAGCTGCGTTTCCCGGGCGCAGCGCCGCAAAAGCGCGTTCACGCGCGTCTTCGACGCGCTATGGCGCAGCGAAGTGGTGCGCTGCAGACCCGGGATCGTAACAAGTTGCGGAGTCTGGGACGGTCCCGGATCAGCGGTGCACCGCTGCGCGCTGCACCGCATCCGGGAAACAGAGGCCGATGTTAGCGCCTATGCGCTTTCGCGGGGACGAGCGGTGGTGTGAATCGTTGTAGCACCTGACATGAACGCACCGGCAACAAATCCGAACGACAGCGATCCGTCGCGCAGCTCCTATTACGTCAACGACGCGCTCTATCGCGAGCTGATCGCCCATTTCACCGGCTGGCAGGACGATGCGCGCGCCGTCACCGACGCGGCCGTTCGCGACGACTTCCGCCGCCTGCTCGAGCGCGAGGCGCGGCTGCTCGACCAGCGGCGCTACGACGACTGGCTGGCGATGTACACCGCCGAATGCATCTACTGGGTGCCGTCGACGCCGCAGGCCGGCGACCCGCGCCGCGAGATCGCGATCATGTTCGACGATCGGCGCCGGCTCGAGGATCGCGTCTATCGGCTGCGCACCGGCTTTGCCTGGTCGCAGGCGCCGGCCTCGCGCACCGTGCGGCTCGTTGGCAACGTCGAGGTTTTCGCCACTGCCCACGACGACGTGCGCATGCTGCGCTCCAACTTTCTGATCAGCGAATTCTGGGGCAACGAGACGCGCCTGCTCACCGGCTGGGCCGGCCACCGCGTCGCGCGCGACGGCGCCGCCTGGAGAATTGCCGCCAAGCAGGTCAACCTCATCGACTGCGATCAATGCATCCGCAATCCGAGTATTATTTTGTAACCTGCAATCTCTGCCTATGCACCGTCATCCCGAAGGTGCTCGGCGCGCAGCGCCCGAGCCTCGAAGGACGACGGCCCCGGCGCCTCGGCCGCATCCTTCGCGGCTCGCGGAGTTTACCATTGGGCCGGCCGTTGAGGGCCGGCCGAGGGGCGACGCGAGGCATCGGGACAGCGCGAGCATCGGAAAATAATGGCGATATAGATTGTAGTTCAGCATAAAGCCGCGCGAGAGTTCCGGTCCCTGTTGCAGCCTTTCGCCAATGTCCTGGGCGAACAGGTCGAGGCGAGCGCCGACGCCGTAGCCGGGAAATCCGGCGCCGGTATAAAGCTTTTCATCCCAAGTTCCATCTTGCCGCTGGGTCGCCATCAAGTAATCGATGCCGCCGCGAATGGATTGGGCGCATCGATGATCGTTCGTGGCCAGCAATGCGAGCAGCGCCCAGGCAGTCTGCGAGGCCGTGCTGGGACCTACGCCGCGCAAATCGGCAGCCATGTAGGAAGCGCAAGATTCACCCCAGCCGCCGTCGGCGTTCTGCTTCGAGATCAGCCACGATGCCGCCCGCCAGACGTAATCCTGGGACATGTCTTCGCCGACCGCTTGCAAGCCGGGCAGCACGGCCCCGGTCCCATATATGTGATTGACCCCCCAACGTCCGAACCAGCTGCCGTCCGCTTCCTGCTCAGAGCGAACGAAGGCACGCGCCTTGGCGACGGAGCGGTCGCTGAGCGAAAGCCCCAGCGCGCCAAGCGCTTCCAGGACGTGTCCGGTCAGATCGACGCTCGGCGGGTCCAGCGCTTCGCCGAAGTTGCAAAACGGAATCGAGCAGATGTAAGCCTTGTCGTTGTCCTTGTCGAAAGCCGCCCAGCCGCCATTTCTTGACTGCATGGCGCGCGTCCAGGCCAGGCCGCGTTCAAGAGCCGCGCGCACCCTGGGTTGCAGATCGCCGGTGCGCGGCGCGAGCTTGGCGAGGACAAGCAGCACGACAGCCGTGTCATCGACGTCGGGGTACCACCGGTTGGCCCTTTGAAACGCCCATCCGCTCGGTTCCACTGCAGTCACGGTCACGGACCAATCGCCGCGGTGGCGGACTTCGTGGTCCAAAATCCAGTGCAGCGCGCGGCGCATCTGCGGGCTCGCTTCGAATTGAACACCGGCCTCATGCAGCGCCAGCAGACAAAAAGCGCTGTCCCATCCCGACGATTCCGTCGCCTGGATGGTCGTCACACCGTCCCGTTCAAACGACCAGTGGGCCGACAACGCCGCGATTGCCTTGGCCAGGACCGGATGATCGAGAGCATAGCCTTCATTCTTCAAGGCGATGATGCCGTAGATCCAAGGCGGTTGAATGCCGCCCCACGCGCCGTCGGCATCCTGGTGGCGAATCATCCATTCCAGGCACAGCTTGATCGAATTCTCCCGCCCGGGAATCGCGCCGGCGGTCTGCAAGACATGCAGAATGCGGTCGACCATCAAAAAGAAGCGCTCGCGGCTTGGCAGCGACGATTTCTTTGGCGGAGCGAAAAAGTCGAATTCGGCGTGATGATCCGGGAACAGTTCCTGCAGTCTGGAACCGTCAGGCAGAGGAAAAACCGGGCGTCTTGCGCATATGACCGCCAGCGGCACCATCGTTGCTCTGGCCCATTGCGCAAAATTGTAGATCGAAAAGGGAAACCAACGTGGAAACCTGATGATCTCCGGCGGCAAGTTCGGCGTCGCCTGCCACGGCCAGATTCCGATCAGCGCCAACCAGTACCGCGTGAATACGCGCACGCCACCAAGCCCGCCATGAGCGAGTATCCACTGTCTTGCCCGGCTCATTTCCGGAGCGTCAGGCGAAAATCCCTTGGCGCGAAGGGCGGCGTAGACTTCCACCGTGGAGTTGATGTCGCCTGCCGAAGCATCGGGATAAATATCCCAGGAGCCGTCGGCGCGCTGCCGTTTCAATAATGCAGCCACCACGCCGCGTTCATTGGGCAGCACGATTCCCAAGATATGACTGCACAGCAGCCATTCTGCCTCGATCGCGGAATTGGTATCCACCATCCCGACCCAGAAACCGTCCGGATCCTGATAGGCCAACAGCCAATCTACGGCTTTCTGCAAGGTGCGAGCGACGTCCGCATCGGCAATCTGCTTGGTTTCGTTGGTCTCGCACCGCCGACTTGTTTCGCGGTCCGGTTCCGGCCAAATGTCCAAAGTCCCTCCACGGGCCATCAAATCGCCTCCGCGTGATTACAGCTACTTTCCTGCTGCCGCGAGCAAGGAATTAAATCGCCTCGGGCAAAAGCCGGCAGCGCCAGCGGGACGATAGCCTTACTCCAGGCAGAATACAAAGTGCCTGCGTCTTTGGCGCCGCTCCTGACGGCGCCGGGCGTGCTCCACGATGCATCACCCTTGCGTCGCCACCGATGCAGCAGGCCTGCGCGGCGCCGTTGCACGCATCGCTCCGGTGAAATGACGCGCGCGCTGCAATGGCGCTTTGAACAAAGCGCGGCGCTCGCCGAAGCCGCCCGGCCGGCCCGCGCCTGCTCGCGGCGTGGCATTGACTTGCAACGGCACCGGCTGCGGTCCATATCTGTCGTCCGTGACAGTGGATTTCCGAGCGCCGACGCCCGCGCCGCGCACAGTGCTCAATGGGAAGGGCGCGATCGCGACCGAACCGGGCGCGACCGGGCGCGCTGGCGGCGCGCGGCATTATCGTCCTTACATTGACATGCCGCGGCGTTGTCGCAATTGACGAGCCCGTCCCCCGATCCAGCCGGAAAGGTGTTTTGCATGTCCGCCGCCGAGGCCCCTCGACGCGCCAGGCGCATCCCGCTGCGCGACTTCTTCCGCAACCCGGAGCGCGCCGGCTTCCGCATCTCGCCGGACGGCAACACGCTGGCGTTCATGCAGCCCTATCGGAGCCGCATGAACGTCTTCGTGCAGCCGCGCGCCGGCGGCGAGCCGGTACGCCTCACCAGCGAGACCGAACGCGACGTCGCCGGCTATTTCTGGAAAGGCTCGCGCCGCATCGTCTATCTGAAGGATTTCAAGGGCGACGAGAACTTTCATCTCGTGGCGGTCGATATCGCGGGCGGCGATGCGCTCGATCTCACCCCGTTCGACAAGGTGCGCGCCCTGATCATCGACGATCGTTTCGACGATGACGACGAGATGATCATCGGCCTCAACAAGCGCAACGCGGAGGCGTTCGACGCCTACCGGATCGACCTCAACACCAAGGCGCTGACGCTGATCGCCGAAAATCCGGGCAACGTGACCAACTGGGTCACCGATCATGCCGGCTGCCTCCGGCTCGCCATCGTCAGCGATGGCGTGAATACCAGCATTCTGCACCGGCCGGACGGCGGCGCTGCGTTCCAGCCGGTGATCACCACGAATTTCAAGGAGCAGATCCAGCCGCTGTTCTTCGATTTCGACGACAAGCTCCTGTTCGCCTCCTCCAATATCGGCCGCGACAAATCGGCGATCGTGCGCATCGATCCCGCCAGCGCCAAAGAGGAGAGCGTCGTTTTCCAGCATGCCGAGGTCGACGTGGCCGACCTCGGCTGGTCGCGCAAGCGCAAGGTGTATACCGTGGTACAATTCGTCACCGCCAAGCGCGAGCGCCGGTTCTTCGACGCGCAAACCGCGGCGATCTTCGCCGAGCTGAGCGCACGGCTTCCCGGCTGCGAGATCGATCTGCAGAGCAGCAACCGCGACGAAGACATCTTCGTCGTCGCGGCATGGAGCGACCGCACCCAGGGCGTCCGCTATCTCTACGAGCGGGCGGCCGGCAAGCTGACCAAGCTCGCCGAGATCGCGCCCTGGCTCGACGAGAAGGAGCTCGCCGAGATGCGGCCGATCAGCTACGCGGCGCGGGACGGGCTCACCATCCACGGCTACCTGACGCTGCCGCGCGGCGGCGCCAAGAACCTGCCGCTTGTCGTTCATCCGCACGGCGGGCCGTGGGCGCGCGACGTCTGGGGCTATAATCACGAGGTGCAGTTTCTAGCCAATCGCGGTTATGCCGTCCTGCAGATGAACTTTCGCGGCTCGGTCGGCTACGGCCGCGCCTTCTGGGAGGCGAGCTTCAGGCAGTGGGGCAAGACGATGCAGGACGACATCACCGACGGCGTGAGGTTCGCGATCGCGCAAGGTATCGCCGATCCGCAGCGGGTCGCCATCTACGGCGTCAGCTACGGCGGCTATGCGGCGCTCGCCGGCCTTGCCTTCACGCCGGAACTCTACGCCTGCGGCGTCGATTTCGTCGGCGTGTCGAACCTGTTCACGTTCCTCAAGACCATTCCGCCGTACTGGAAGCCGATGCTCGACATGTTCTACGAGATGGTCGGCAATCCGGAGAAGGACGAGAAGCTCCTGGCCGAAGCCTCGCCGGTGCTGCACGCCGACGCCATCCGCGCACCGCTTTTGATCGCCCAGGGCGCCCAGGACCCGCGCGTCAACATCGATGAATCCGACCAAATGGTCGCGGCGCTGCGCAAGCACGGCATTGCGGTCGAGTATCTCGTCAAGGACAACGAGGGCCACGGCTTCCACAACGAGGAGAACCGCTTCGAATTCTACGAGGCGATGGAAAGGTTCCTGGAAAAGTATTTGCACTGAAATACTTCTTCCCGTCGCGTGCCAAGAGCTTTGCAACGGCCGATCAGATTTTGCTAACTAACCTGCCCTCCGCGCTTTAGCGGACGCTATTGGGCCGAAAGCAGACGTACGTCCTTCGAGCGCAATTGGTTGACGCTAACCCAAAGCGGACGTACGCTCGTCCAAACGCTTGATCAAGCGGAAGAACTCCTTTGACACCGGACTGACGGCGCATTGACGCAGCACGTCTATGCAGATGCGCGGACGGTCCCATCGAAGGCGTCCCGCTGCGGATATGCAAGTTGCCAGCCAATGGAGGTCTTGATGTCGAGGTTGATCAAACGTGCCTTACTTTGGGCCTGCGCGGCATTGGGATGCGTAACAATATCACTCGCAGCACTCATGTTTTGGCCAGATCCACTGTTTGCCTACTCACTGCAGGCGGGAAAGATCATCGTCGCTTCCGACCGCCCAATACCAGCCGTGGGCGGCGAGCGTTTTCTCCACGACTGCGAGAGCTTGCTAGAGCGATCCCCGCTTAAAGCGGAGCGGCATGAATACCGGCTCTACGTCACCAACGCGAGATGGCGGCAACGATTGTTCTTTCTCCCGCATCCCGACGGCTGGGGCATTGTGTACCCGCCCTATTTCGGAGGCAACGCCTTCTTAACCGGCGCCGATTTCAACACTGGCCGAGTCGTCCACTGGGGATATATCGGCACGCCGCCACGCACACTCGCTTATCTGTGTGCCCACGAACTTACTCATGTCATTGAAGGTGAGCACGTCGGTATAGGACGCTTTTTGGTGCCGCAATGGGCATGGGAGGGATTGGCCGATTATGTCGGCATAGAGCACCGAGAGACGTTCGAGCAGTTGCGGGACGCGCTCGGTGACCGACCTGTCGATACCCCGATGAGAGTCAAGTACGGCAGTTATCCGCGCTATCGTCTGCTGGTGACGTACTTCATCGAGAAGAAGGGCTGGACTGCTGACCAGCTTCTGGCAACAAGACTGACGACCGATGCAGCAATCCAGGTTATGAATGCGGACGGAGGATAGGATCGTCAGGCGCGAGTAGTCTCGTATTTCCATGCCTGCTTTTGTGCAGGTTTTCGGTCGCCGGCCGCATCAGCGCGCCCACTCTCTCATCATGCCGGCGACCGAAAAGCTACACAGAAGCTGACATGAGCTCTCGTCCGCGAATACCAGGCTCGAGCGCGGCTAAAAGCTGTCCGGATCGCGCATCGCGTTATCCGGCTATGGTTCTTACGAATCATAACCGAGTGCGTGACGGCGTTCGCAGCAGGCCAGCAGAGGGGAAACAAAAATCCACATAGAATCAATGCCTCAGCCACGCGTGACGGGACAACCTTGACAATCATGCGGCGATCGTTTCTTAGGCGTGCCGCTCGCTCCTGAGGGATGCCTGTCGCGAGGGTGCTCCTTTGGGCGGAGCGAGCGCGGTTCCTGCGGGCGGCGCCACACACGCCGCTCCCGGGCGGTCCGGGCATCGACCCCCTCGACACTAGGGTCGGGGCGCCAGGTGCTTGGCTTAGGCGCGAATGATGATCGGGTAACGCCCGATCCTCCCGTTCGCGTGACGCGCGGCCTGGACCGAATCGCGTGCAGCCTAAAGCCGCGCGAGGAAAGCCGCGGTGGAGCGCCGAGAGGCGAGCGCGCCCGCAGCGGCCCGGTCCGGGTAACCGGATCGATCCGTGGCGCGCGCCGCGCCCGAAGCGTGTTCAGACGGCAACGTCCGAACGCGCGGCGCGGCTCCGTGGACTACGCGCCTGTCGGCGCTCCGCCTCCCTCTTTATTTGCTCGGGAGGCAACGTTTCGTCCGGGCCGTGCCGCAAACCTCGGATGCAAAAACCGCATCGCGAGAACGGGGTTGCTTGTTCATCCTCCGCCGCGCAGCGGACGAGCGGGACCGAGCGAAGCGCGGTCGAGGATGAAAGAGGGCGACGCTTGCGCAAAGCTCGCCGCCTTTCTACAAAGGCCGGTCAGGGCAGCTTGCCAAGGGAGGACGACATGCGCGCGACGATCAGACCGTGGATTTTGGGGGGCGCCGCGCTCGCCCTTGCGGCCGGTGCGGCAGCCATCGAACAGGCGGCGGCGCAAAGCATGATGGCGCCGCAGAAGACCATCAAGATCGGCTTCATCTCGACCTTCAGCGGTCCGGCCGCCGCGATCGGCAACGACATGCGCAATTCGTTCGAGCTCGGCCTCGACCATGTCGGCCGCAAGCTCGGCGGTCTGCCGGTCCAGGTCATCTACGAGGACGACCAGATCAAGCCCGAAGTCGGCGTGCAGAAGACGCAGAAGCTGATCCAATCCGACAAGGTCGACTTCGTCGTCGGCTACATCTGGTCGAACGTGATGGTCGCTTCGCTCAAGCCGCTGATCGATTCCAAGACCGTGACGATCGTTACCAATGCCGGGGCCTCGGAACTCGCCGGTCCGATGTGCTCGCCCTACGTGTTCTCGACCTCGTGGCAGAACGACCAGACGCCGGCCGCGATCGGCACCTACATGAACCAGAAGGGCGTCAAGACCGCGTTCCTGATGGGGCCGAACTACATCGCCGGCAAGGACATGCTGCACGGCCTGCAGAGCACGTTCACAGGCAAGGTCGTCGGCCAGGAGCTGACGCCCTGGCCCAACCAGCTCGATTTTTCCGCCGAGCTGTCGAAGGCGCGCGAAGTCCACCCCGACGCCATCTTCGCCTTCTATCCGGGCGGCGCCGGCATCCAGTTCGTGACGCAATACGCCGAGAGCGGACTGAAGGGCCAGATTCCGCTCTACACCGCGTTCACCATCGACGATCTGTCGCTGCCGCGGCTCAAAGACCTCGCGGTCGGCATTCCCGGCGCGCAAAACTGGGTCAACGATCTGCCCAATCCGACGAACAAGAAATTCGTCGCCGATTACCGGGCGAAGTACCATTCGTCGCCGTCGTTCTACGGCGCCGACACCTACGACGCGGTGCCGCTGCTCGACTCCGCGGTCAGGGCGGTGCACGGCAACATCGCCGACAAGGAAGGCCTGCGCAAGGCGATCGAGCGCGCCAACTTCAAGTCGGTGCGCGGCAACTTCAAGTTCGGCAACAACCACATCCCGATTCAGAACTTCTATCTGCAGGATGCCGCGAAAAATCCCGACGGCAGCTACTCGCTGCACACGGTGTCGCTCATCGTCAAGAACGACCAGGACAAGTTCCACGACAAGTGCCCGATGAAGTGAGCGGTGCGAGTCCGCTGTCATGCCCCGCGCCAAAGCATAGACGCTAACATAGCTGTGTTTCCCGGGCGCAGCGCAGCACGCAGCGCAGCGAAGTGGTGCGCTGCAGACCCGGGATCGTAACAAGTTGCGGAGTCTGGGACGGTCCCGGATCAGCGGTGCACCGCTGCGCGCTGCACCGCATCCGGGAAACAGAGGCCTATGTTAGCGCCTATGCGCGAAAGCTGGGCATCCAGTAATCGCAGGCTTGCGTTCAATTCGCTGAACGGTGATTACTGGATCATCCGCATTCGCGGATGATGACAGCGTCCGGTATTCGAGCGGCAAAGGCAGCCATGCTCTACTTCATCGAGCAGTGCCTCAACGGCGTGCAGCTCGGCATGCTGTTGTTCCTGCTCGCCGCCGGATTGACGCTGATCTTCGGCATCATGGATCTGGTCAATCTGGCGCACGGCTCGCTGTACATGCTCGGCGCCTATTTCGCCGCGACCTTTGCCGCCGCCACCGACAGCTTCGTGCTCGGCGCGGCGCTGGCGCTGGTCGCCACCGCGGCCTGCGGCATGGTGCTGGAGGTGATCGCGATCCGGCCGCTCTACGGCCGGCCCCATCTCGATCACGTGCTCGGCACGTTCGGCCTGTTGCTGTTCTTCAACGAACTGGTGCGGCTCATCTGGGGTCCCGCCGGCATGACGCTGTCCTTGCCGAGCGAGATGCTCACCGCGGTGCAGATCATTCCCGGCCTGTATTATCCGCTCTATCGTCTGGTCATCATCCTGGTCGCGCTCGCGGTCGCGGCGCTGCTCTACGTCGTGGTGATGCGCACCCGGCTCGGCATGCTCATCCGCGCCGGCGCCTCGAACCGCGAGATGGTCGGCGCGCTCGGCGTCAACATCAAGCTCCTTTACACCCTGGTGTTCGGGCTCGGCGCCACGCTTGCCGGCTTTGCCGGCCTGATGCAGGCGCCGATCCTGACCGTGCAGATCGGCATGGGCGAGAACATCCTCATCCTCGCCTTCGTCGTCATCATCATCGGCGGCATCGGCTCGATCCGCGGCGCCTTCGTCGCCGCCGTCATCGTCGGCCTGATCGACACGCTCGGCCGCGCCTTCCTGCCCGACGTGCTGCACTCGGTGCTCAGCGTCAACGCCGCGATGACGCTGGCGCCGGCGATTTCGTCGATGTCGATCTACATGCTGATGGCGGCGATTCTGGTGTTTCGGCCGGAAGGTCTGTTCCCGGCGGCGAGCCGATGAAGGCCGCGCTCAAGGTTCTTGGCGTTCCCCTGCCCGCTTGCTGGCTCGCGCCGCGCGCGGCATTGCCTGCCGCCGTGCTGGCGCTGCTCGGCCTGGTGCCGGTCTACGCCGCCGCGACCGGCGACCCGTTCGCGCTGACCTTGTTCGGCCGCATCGAAATCCTGTCCATTGCCGCGATCAGCCTGAACCTGATCATGGGCTATGGCGGCATGGCGAGCTTCGGCCACGCCGCCTATCTGGGCATCGGCGGCTATGCGGTCGGCATTTTGTGGAAGGAAGGCATCACCTCCGGCTTCGTGCAATGGCCGGCGGCGATCGCGGTATCGGCCTTGTTCGCGCTCGTGGTCGGCGCCTTGAGCCTGCGCACGCGCGGCGTCTATTTCATCATGATCACGCTCGCGTTCGCGCAGATGGTCTATTACGTGACGCAGGGGCTCGACCGCTACGGCGGCGATGACGGCATGACCATCGGCAGCCGCAGTGGCTTCGCCGGTCTCGTCGACCTCAACAACGCCACGCAGCTTTATTATTTGTGCTTCGCGCTGCTGCTGGCGAGTCTCGTGCTGGTGTCGCGCGTGGTCAATTCGCGCTTCGGCCTGGTGATCCAGGGCGCGCGGTCCAACGAACGGCGCATGCGCGCCATCGGTATCTCGACGTTTCGCTACAAGCTCGTCTGTTTCGTCATCGCCGGCGCCCTATGCGGGCTGTCCGGCGCGCTCCTTGCCAATCACACCAACTTCATCAGCCCGGCGATGATGTATTGGACGCGCTCCGGCGATCTGATGGTCATGGTGATCCTCGGCGGGCTCGGCTCGCTGTTCGGCCCGGTGCTCGGCACCGTGACCTATCTCTTGCTCGAGGAGGCGCTGTCGCGCGTCACCGAATATCCCGGACTGTTCCTCGGGCCAGGGCTGCTCCTGGTCGCGATCTTCCTTAACGGCGGCATTGAAAGCCTGTTCGGAGCGCGGCGCCGTGAGTGAACCGCTGCTGCAGGTCGCCGGCCTGACCAAGCGCTTCGGCGGCGTCATCGCCGCCGAAGCCATCGCGCTCGCCATTCCGGCCGGCGAATGTCACGCCGTGATCGGCCCGAACGGCGCCGGCAAGACCACGCTGGTCGGGCTTTTGGCCGGCGAGATCGCGCCGGAGCGCGGCAGCATCCGCTTCGACGGCCGCGACATCACCGCGCTTGCCGTGCCTGGCCGCAGCCAGCTCGGCTTGGCGCGGTCGTTTCAGATCACCTCCTTGTTTGCCGACTTCACCGCGCTCGACAATGTCGCGCTCGCCGTGCAGGCCCATGACGGCCATTCGTTCCGGTTCTTGACCGACGCGCGCCGTGACGCGGCGCTGCGCGAGCCGGCGCGCGCCGCGCTCGAGGCCATCGGCCTTGGCTCGCGCGCCGACGCGCGCGTCGACAAGCTCAGCCACGGCGAGCAGCGCCAGCTCGAAATCGCCGTGGCGCTTGCCACCAAGCCGCGCCTGCTTCTGCTCGATGAGCCGATGGCCGGTCTCGGCTCCGACGAATCCGCCCGCATGGTCGCCATGCTGCGCCGGCTCAAGGGGAGCCTCACCATGGTGTTGATCGAGCACGACATGGCGACGGTGTTCGCGCTGGCCGATCGCATCACCGTGCTGGTCTACGGCCGCGTCATCGCCAGCGGCGATCCGGCGGCGGTGCGCGCCGACGCCGCGGTGCGCGAAGCCTATCTGGGCGAGCAGGACGCGCGCCATGGCTGAGCAGAACGGTCCGGCCGACGGCGCATTGCTCGACGTATCCGGCATCGAGACCAGCTACGGCTTGAGCCGCGTGCTGTTCGGGGTGTCGCTCAAGGTCAGGCCGGGCGAAATGGTGTCGCTGCTGGGCCGCAACGGCATGGGCAAGACCACGACCGTGCGCTCGATCATGGGATTGACCCGGGCCACGGCCGGCGCGATCCGCTTCGCCGGCGCCGACATTCGCGAGCTGCCGCCGTACCGCATCGCCAAGCTCGGCATCGGCCTCGTTCCCGAGGGCCGCCAGGTTTTTCCCAACCTCACCGCGCGCGAAAATCTCATCGCCACCGCCGCCAACCGCGCCGGCGGCGCCACGCCGTGGACGCTGGACAAGGTGTTCGCGCTGTTTCCGCGGCTCGCCGCGCGCGCCGGCAGCATGGCCAATCTGTTGTCGGGCGGCGAGCAGCAAATGCTCGCCATCGGTCGCGCGCTGATGACCAATCCGCGCCTGCTCATCCTCGACGAGGCGACCGAGGGGCTGGCGCCGCTCATTCGCGACGAGATCTGGCGCTGCCTGGCCACGCTGCGCGCCGGCGGCCAAGCCATCCTGGTCATCGACAAGAACGTCGATGCGCTCACCCGCATTGCCGACCGCCACACGATCATCGAGCGCGGCCGCGTGGTGTGGACCGGCAGCTCGGCCGAGCTGACGGCCGCAGCCGACGTGCAACGCCGCTATCTCGGCGTTTGAAGCCGCACGCCGCGGCGGCTACGCCGCAAAGGACCGCGGCCCCTCGCCCTTAAGCCGTGATGCCCCGGCGCAAACCCCGGCATCACCTCAAGATGCTCGCCAACACTGCGTCGATCTGAGCTGGGCCGATTCCAGATCGCCTCTTGTGTTGCCGACAATTGCCGCCATAATGCTGAAAACTCAGCACGTGGGAGGATCCGTCAATGGGCGCATTCATCGCGGCATGCTTGGCGTTCCTGGTATTGGGTGCGGGCGGCTATTTCGTTCTCAACGGGGTGGTGCAGCAGCCGACGGGCGCGGCCTACACGACCGATGGCGCGCGCATCGATCCGAACTGGAACTGGCGCGTGTCGACGGGCGACAAATCCTGCGCGCCGCGGCAATCGTGGCAATGGTTCTTTGTCGATTTCCGCCAGCCGCGCGGCGAATCGCCGCTGTGCTCGGATTCGCAATAGGCCGCGCGCTCGGCGCTGGCCAACCGCTTCTCGGTCTGAATTCCCGCCTTCGCGGGAATGAGCGGAATCCGTGCTCTGATTACGGCATCAAACCTATAAGTCTGATCGCTTCGGGCCTCCGACGGCTTTCTGATCGACAACAGATTCCGCGGAATCGATCCGACGGAATTCGTTTTACTCCGCCGGCGTCGCCGCCGGATGCGGCCGCATCCCGCCCGCGCCGCTGCCGGCCTGCTGCTCCTCGAGCCACAGGCTGTGGTGCTCCTTGGCCCAATTGAGATCGACGGTGCCGCTGCCCATGGCCTCGAACGCGCCCTCCATGCCGATCGTGCCGATATAGGCGTGCGCGATCATGATGGCGACGAACAGCACCGCGACGGTGCCGTGGATCATCTGCGCAAGCTGCATGCCGGCGATGGTCGTGCCGTAGAACGGGAACATCAGCAGATAGCCGGTCACCGCCACCGCCGCGCCGGCGAGCACCACGATCCAGTAAATGATCTTCTGCCCGGCGTTGAAGCGGTAGGCCGCCGGCTCGCTGCGGCCGAGGATGCCGCCGCCCTGCACCAGCCATTTGAGGTCGGTCCGGTCCGGAAGATTGCCGCCGACCCACATGAAGAAGATCAGAATGACGCCGAGCGTGAACGGGAAGCTCAGGAAGTTGTGGATGTACTTGGCGATGAGCGACCAGGACGAAAACGCATCCGGCCCGAGCACCGGCAACAGCGCCGTCCTGCCGAAGGTAATGTTCAAGCCGGTGAGCGCCATGAGCACGAAACAGGTCGCCGTCATCCAGTGCACGAAGCGCTCGAAGGCGTTGAAGCGGACGATGTCGACGCCGGATCGACCGGAGCGGATCCGCACCATGCCGCGCACTATGAAGAAGATCGCGAGCAGCACGATCATGCCGAGCATGGCGACGGTGCCGACCGCCGGCAGCGTGACTTCGTGGTATTGCCGCCAGTCGCGGCCCTGCGGCTGCTCGATGACGTAGGACTTGGTATCAGGTATCGAGCCGAGGCCCTGCACGCGCTTGAACTGCTGCAGCAATTGCTGCTCCTTGACCGCAGCCGCGTTCGGATCGACCGACGTCGGCTGCTGCGCCGCGACCGGTGCCGCCATGGCGGCTATCAGAACGAGTGCAATCGCGGCAACCACGATCCGGATGCGTGCGCAGACCGTCGCCATGGCATTCCTCCCGTTACTCTTCTTGGCGCGGCGCGGTCTTGCTTGCGCCGCGCCCGCCGGCCGCCCCCTTGACATCGCTCCGCCCGTCAGGTCGCGATCGTCTCGCGATAGGCGGTCTGCCAGCCCCAGGCGCCGGAGCCGTAACCGCGCTGGGCGACGCGGTCTTTGTAGATTTGCGCGATGATGTCGCCGTCGCCGGCGAGCAGCGATTTGGTCGAGCACATCTCGGCGCATAGCGGCAGCTTGCCCTGCGACAGGCGGTCGGCGCCGTATTTGGCGTATTGCAGCGGCGAATTGTCCGCCTCCGGCCCGCCGCTGCAATAGGTGCACTTGTCCATCTTGCCGCGCGAGCCGAAATTGCCGACGCGCGGATATTGCGGCGCGCCGAACGGACAGGCGTAGAAGCAATAGCCGCAGCCGATGCACAGGTCCTTGGAGTGCAGCACCACCGCGTCGGCGGTGGTGTAGAAGCAATTGACCGGGCACACCGCCGCGCACGGCGCGTCGGTGCAATGCATGCAGGCCATCGACACCGAGCGTTCGCCGGGCTTGCCGTCATTGAGCGTGACGACGCGCCGCCGGTTGATGCCCCACGGCACCTCGTTCTCGTTCTTGCACGCGGTGACGCAGGCGTTGCATTCGATGCAGCGGTCGGCGTCGCAGAGGAATTTCATTCGCGCCATGGCAACCTCCCTCGTTACGCCGCCTGGACCTGGCAGAGCGTGACCTTCGGCTCCTGCATGCCGGTGGCCGGATCGTAGCCGTAGGTGGTGATGGTGTTCGCGCTTTCGCCGAGCACGATCGGATCGGCGCCGGCCGGATAATTGGCCCGCAAATCCTTGCCCTCGTACCAGCCGCCGAAGTGGAACGGCATCCAGACCACACCCTTGCCGACCCGCTCGGTGACCAGCGCCTTGACCTTGGCCTTCGAGCCGTTCTCGGCGCCAGTGACGATGACCCAGCCGCCGTCCCTAATGCCGCGCTCGTTGGCGTCCGCCGGGTTGATCTCGACGAACATGTCCTGCTGCAGCTCGGCGAGCCATTTGTTGGAGCGGGTCTCCTCGCCGCCGCCCTCGTATTCGACGAGGCGGCCGGAGCTGAAGATCAGCGGGAATTTCTTGGCGATGCCCTTGTCCACCGCGGCCTTCTGCACCGAGAAACCGATATTGGGCAGGCGGAACTGCTTGGCGTCGGGCAGCGTCGGATATTTGGCGATGAGGTCGATGCGCGGCGAGTAGATCGGCTCGCGGTGCACCGGGATCGGGTCCGGCAGGCCGAAGGCGTTCATGCGCGCCTTGGCGTTGCCGTAGGGCACGCAGCCGTGCTTGAGCGCGACGCGTTGAATGCCGCCGGACAGATCGGTCGACCACGACACCGTTTCCGGTTTGGCGCCGCCGATTTTCTGGATGGTCGCAAGCTCGTCGGGAGTGAGGTCCCCATCCCAGCCGAGCTTCTTGAGCACCGCATAGTTGAATTCCGGATAGCCGTCCTTGATCTCGGAATCCTTCGGATAGGAGCCCTCGGCGAGCATGTTGACGCCGTTGCGCTCGACGCCGAACCGGGCGCGGAAGCAGCCGCCGCCGTCCATGACCGCGAGGTTGGTGTTGTAAAGGAGCGGCGTGCCCGGATGCTTGACCTCGGGCGAGCCCCAGCACGGCCACGGCAGGCCGTAATAGTCGCCCTTGTTCGGGCCGCCGGCCGCCCGCTGCGTGATCATGTCGAAGTCGGCCTGGTGCGCCATGTGCGACTTCAGTCGCTCCGGCGACTGGCCGCAATAGCCGGTCGACCAACTGCCGCGGTTCATCTCGCGCAGGATGTCCTCGGCTTCGGGCAGGTTGTTGTCGACCTTGATGTTCTTGAACATCTGGTCGGCAAAGCCGAGCTTCTTGGCGACCAGGTACATGATCTCGAGATCGTCCTTGGCTTCGAAAATCGGCTTGACGATCTGTTCGCCCCACTGCAACGCGCGGTTCGACGCCACGCGCGAGCCCTTGCATTCGAATTGCGTGGCCGCCGGCAGCAGATAGGTGCCGTCCTTGCGTCCGGCCTCGACCGAGAGCGATGCCCAAGTGGTGGGATGCGGGTCCGCGACCACCAGCAAATCGAGCTTGGCCAGTCCTTTCATGGATTCGGGGATGCGGGTGATGCTGTTGCTGGCGTGGCCTTGCACGAACATGGCCCGCACGTTGTCTTTCTGGGCGACCTGATCTTTCGGCAGCAGCACCGCGTCGAACCACCGGGTCAGCGGAATCCCGGAGGTTTCCATGATCTTCTTATCGACGAAACGGTTGAGCAGGAAATCGTAGTCGACCTGCCACACGCGCGACCAGTGCTTCCATGCCGCCTCGGTCAGCCCGTAGTAGAACGGCAACGTCACGATATCGAGGCCGACATCGGTCGCGCCCTGGACGTTGTCGTGGCCGCGGAAGATGTTGGCGCCGGTGCCGGGCGCACCGACATTGCCGGTAAGCAAGAGCGCGATGCAGCTTGCGCGCACGTTCGCGGTGCCGACCGTGTGCTGGGTCTGGCCCATGCACCAGATCAGAGTTGCCGGCTTCTGGGTCGCAAACATTTGCGCGACGCGCTTGAGCTGCTCGCCGGGCACGCCGCTGACCCGCTCGACCTCCGCCGGCGGCCACTTTTCGATTTCCTTGCGCAAATCATCGAAGCCGTAGACGCGCTGCTTGATGAATTCCTTGTCCTCCCAGCCGTTCTGCACGATGTGCCACATCATGCCGTAGAGCACGGGGATGTCGGTGCCCGGACGCAGCCGCACGTATTCGGTGGCATGCGCGGCGGTGCGGGTCAGGCGCGGGTCGATGACGACGACGTTCGCTTTGTTGAGCTCGGCGCCTTCGAGCAGGTGTTGCAGCGACACCGGGTGGGCTTCCGCCGGATTGCCGCCCATGATGATCTGGGTCTTGGCGTTGCGGATATCGGTATAGCTGTTGGTCATCGCGCCGTAGCCCCAGGTATTGGCTACGCCGGTGACGGTGGTGGAATGGCAGATGCGCGCCTGGTGATCGGTATTATTGGTGCCCCAGAACGCTCCCAGCTTGCGGAACAGATAGGAGCCTTCGTTGGTCATCTTCGCCGAGCCGAGCCAATAGACGGAATCGCCTCCGGACTTGGCGCGGATGTCGAGCATCTTGTCGCCGATCTCCTTGATCGCCTGATCCCAACTGATGCGCGTCCACTGGCCGTTCGCCATCTTCATCGGATATTTCAGACGGCGCTCGCCGCTGACCAGTTCGCGCACCGCGGCGCCCTTGGCGCAATGCGAGCCGCGATTGATCGGGCTGTCCCAGCTCGGCTCCTGGCCGATCCACACGCCGTTCGCCACTTCGGCGGTCACCGTGCAGCCGACCGAGCAGTGGGTACAGATGCTTTTTCTGATGGTGACCTGCGCGCCGGCCGGCGGCGGCGGGCCGGCTTTAGCCTTGCGCACCGCACCGAGCGACAGCGCGCCGAGCCCGGCGAGGCCGCCAGCAAGACCGGAGCGGCGCAAGAAGCTGCGGCGATCGAGGCCGCGTTCGCTTGTCTGATCCGCCGAAAACGCGCCACGGCGCGCCTGACGTTCGGTCCTTCTGATCAGCACGGCCGCCTCCCCTATTTCTTCGTCGGATAGCGATTGACGCGGTAAAAGTTCTGCACCTCGGCGGCATTCGGCTGGTAGCGCGCCTTGCGCTTTTCGTCGTTGCTCACTGCCTGCGCCGCCGCCGGCTCGACCAAAGTCGACGCGGTGGCAACGGCGGCGCCGGCGCCGACACCAAGCGCGCGCAGGACGTCGCGCCGGTGCACCGACTCGCCTTTGCGTGTTTGCTTGCGCCCTTGGCTCGTCATTGTGCCCTCCTTGGGGCTCGCCGCGCTTTTCAAGCGGCAAGCGTAAAGGCCTCGCTCTCGATGGCGACGAAGATCCGTCCGAGCGCCGCCACGCTGCGATAAAGCCCGGCCGAGCGCGCCTCCTCCAGATCGGCGAAGAAGCGGCCGATCCACGGCGCCAGGTGCCTTTCGAAAAAGTCGCGGTCGGCGCCGGGTGCGGCGCCGAAGCGGCCATCGATGACGCCGGCCATGACGTCGCAGAGCACGGCGGCATGATCTTCCGGCTCGCTGTAGCCGTTCACCCGTTCGATGCCGAGCCGCTCCAGATCGGCGCGCAGCCGCGCCAGCGGCCGCTCGTTGAGAAAGCCGGTGAGATAGTACGAGGCGTAAGGCAGAAGCTCGCCGCGGCCGATGCCGATGAACAATTCGAAGAACTCGCGCTCGACCTGCTCGACATTGGCCGCCGCCGCCGCTTCGCCGAGGGCCGCCTGCGCCAGACCGAGCGGCGAAGCGTCGCCGCGCAACGTGGCAAGCCGCGTCAGCAGCCCGGCATCGGGGGCGCGCGCGAGCAGCACCGCGAACAGCGCATATTGCCGCGAGCGCGCGGCGTCGACGTTGTCGATCGTGGAAGGCGCGGCAGCCACATCGCCCGCGGGCTCGCCGTAAAGATCGGGGCGCAATGTGGTGCGGTGCACGCCGGTTGCGGCTTCGACAGCGATCACCCGCTCGGCCGGAACCCGGGTCCAGTTCGATAGCGAAGGCTGGGCAATACCGATCTTCCTGGCGAGCGCACCTACGCCGCCGGCGGCTCGAATCGCTGCTTCGATCCCAGGGTCCCGCATCCCTTTTTATGATTCTCGTTTGAGACAATGCCGACGCGAAGACTAGGCTTGACCGACGGGAGCGGTCAATAGCCTGGCCCTATGGCTCGACCGCTACTTTGGTAAGGCCCCGCCATGCTTGCGCTGGGCGAGCGCGGGCTCGGCAATAGGCGGATCATTTTGCGGTGCAACATGAGGACCAATGGGGTCGCGGCTCAGTCCAGTTGCGGCGCCCGCGGTATCGGCCGCCGCCGCCACTACCGCTGCCGGCGCGTCAGACTGCGCAGCATTGATTTTCTCCTGCGCAGGTGCCGCTGAGATCGATTCCTCGGCTCTATCAGCGCTGTGAGCGGAGTTTTGCGCCTCTGCGACCGGCGTCTCGCCGAATAGCCGGGATACCATGCCGCGGATCTCGTCGGTGAATTCCAGCGCGCCGAAGCCGGGCACCGAATCGGGATTGGTGAAATCCCACTGATTTTCGGCAATCCCGATGAAATCGCGGATGGTCGGATCGCTGGTCCAGGCGCGGCGAAGCGCCGCACGCGTGAGCTCGACCGGCACGCCCGGCGCGAGGAAGGGGCGGATGTCGGTCGCCGCACCGATCGATTCGATCGGCGGCAGGTTTTTGGGGTCGAACGCCGCGGCGGCGGATTCGAGCGGCGCTGCGGCGTGCGGCGCCGGATCGACCGGCTCCGAACCGCCGGCTGGTGGCGGCTGCGGCTCCCCCGCCGCAGCCACGTCGGCGCCAGCCTCCGCACCGGCGATGCCGAGCTTGCGCCGCGACCAGCGCAGCAAAAAATCGCGCACGGATTTTTCCGGTGCGCCCTTTTGCCGGCCGCTCATGACGGCCCCTTGACGCGCCCGCGCCGCGCCAAAGCTTCCGGATCGGCGCGATCGCGCTTGCGCTTGTTGAACGCAGCCTGCTCGACGTGATCCGCGGCGACGAACGCCGCGATGGCGTCGCGGATCGGCGCCGGCATCGGCAGGGTTTCGACCAGATCGGTGCCGATGGTGGCGAACGCCTCGCCTTCGCTCGGGTCGGCGGTCACGGCAACGACCGTGTACGGCGGCTCGCCTTCGGTCGGCCGCAGCACCGCCCACAGCATCGGCTCCCCGGTTGCAAGATTGTCGCGATAGAAAGCGGTATCGGAGCGATAGAGCGCGATCTCCGCGGCGCCGGCATAAAAGGTCGTGCGATCGGCATCGGCATCGAGCAGCGTCCACGGCGCGGCGTCCGGTTCGCCGGCGAGCACGGCGCTCGGCCGCCAAATAAAATCGGCCCACGCGCTCTTTGCGCTGCGGCGTTCGACCACGACGCCGACGGCAAGGCGTAAAAGCGGTTCGGCGGCGCTCATGCGGCGGCCGTGGGCTCGCGGATCGGCAGTCCGGTCAGCACGTTCTGCGGCTTCATACGCAGCACTCTCTGTGCGTTCATGGCGAGAATAAGATAAACCGGCTCATCGGCAAGGTGCTCGAGCGCGATGCCGCGATCGGCAAAAACGAGCCGAAACACCGCGGCGATGGCGGCGCGTTCGTCGGCATCGAGCACGCCGCCGCGCCACAATGCGTCGCCAAGGCGCGTCGCCTCGGCATCGAGCCCCACATACCACGACAGCGCCACGTCGCCCGGCTCGGCGAGCGGCTCGATGGCGACCGCCACGCCGAGCAAATGCGCGATCCAGCGTTCGAGCACCGCGGCAAGCGCGGCAAGGCCGCGCCGCCCGGCGCTCAGATCGAGCGCCATGTCGAAGCGATCGCTGCGCTCCCAATAGGCTGCCGCGTTGTCGTCGTTGAGCACGTCGACATCGCCGGTAAGCGGCAAGCCGAGCATGGCGACGAGCGGCGATTGCGCAGCGCCGCCGAGATGCTCGTCATCGGCCGCGATCAGCGCGCCATCATGAAAGGCCAGCCGCTGCGGCCGAAACAACATTTCGGCGGCACGCAGCAGATAAACATCTTCGGTCCCATCGAGCGCGTTGCGCAAGATCACGTGCACCAGTTGATCGAGAAACAAAACCGGCACGCGCCTGCCCTCGCGGACCAGCGCCAGATACGCCGCCTCGATCGTGTCGTGCGCGGCGAGGTGATCGCGAAACGCCAGCATCTCTCGCCAGTTCTCCCGCGCATCGGCATCGGCAATCGCCTCGATTTCGTCCGGCCGCACCGGCCGCCGCGGGTTCTTCAACAGCGCCGCATGCAGCGCCTGCTCGGCCGCGCAAGCCCCCACCGGCGGCGCCAGCTCCGGCCGCGCCAGATAGACTTTGAGGAATTCGTCGGTCAGCGCCAGCCGACCCTGCGCGTCGCGGTCGAGCAGGTGATGGCCGCACGACAGCCAGAAATCCTTCATAGAACCGGCACCGGATTTTCAGATGCTGATGCAAGCTGGACGCCGATCCCACTGTACCTCATCTTGGCCTCCCCGGGGTCAAGCGATTTTGAAGAACTCCAAAATCACTTCAACCTCTCCGCCCGCCGCAGCTCCGGGGGCCCGGCTGGATGATTTTCAGTGCTTCTAATCGACGCCGCCATCAGCCGCGCCGTCAGAAGGCATGGGAGGATCGCGCGGCGCCTTGTTTTCTCGAATTACGCGATTGCGGTGACAGCGCACGTGATCGTCATGGTCGGGCCTCTGACCCACGTGCACCGTCACCGCAATTCAAACGCAGCAGCGTAGCTTTGCACCCCGTCGGTGCCGCTCACCGCATAGATGCCCATCATCGTGTCGCGATAGATGGTGTTGCCGGTGGTGAGCGCGCTGCCCGGATATTCGTAGGCAATCCAGCGCGCCGCGCCGAACGCGCCGTCGGCATCAACCTTGACCGAGCAGAACACCGCGGCGTCGCGGATCGTCGCCGCCGCCAAATGATAGCCGCCAGGCACCGCCGTGATGCCCTCGAAATGGGTGAGCAGCGACGGCACATTCAGCGCGCTGTAAAGCGTCAGATTGCCGAACGCGCCGGTCGCGGCATCGTAATCGATCAGCATGCCCTTGTTGAGGCCGTGGCCGTCGCGCGTGCCGCCCGCGATCACGTATTGCGTGCCGCCGCGTTCGATCTGCCAGAGGCCATAGGCCGTGGTCAGGCTGGCCGCGCCGCCCAGATCGAAGATGGTCCAGCGCCTGGTCCGGATGTTGTAGATGAAGGCGTTGCCGGAGAACGGCACGGGCGTGCCGTCATGCATCAAGTCGTAATTGCCCACCACCAAATCGCCCATCGTGCTGTGCGCGATGGTGTTCCACACCGTGCGGCCGGGAAACAACTGCGAGGGCACGTCGATCTGTTGCCAGGTGCCGCCGCCGCTGGGTGGGCCTTCGTAGTAGAGGCCGTGATTGCGCGCTTCGCTGCCGCTATATTGATAGCTTCCCACTGCGCGGACGTTGCCCTTGCCGATCGCTGGATTGAACAGCGGCGTGTCGGGTCCGTAGAAGGTGGCGCCGGTGATCTGCTGTCCGGAAATCTCGGGGACGAGAACGTGGATGCCGTCGCGATCGGTGGGCGAGATCGGCCCGATATAGAGCAGCGGGTTCTGCACTCCGCCCGTGACCGCGCTGCCGGTCAGCACCACGTCGCTTCCGGCGAGCCCGCGCACGCCGGTGACGAAATAGTTGGGCTCCAGGATGGTGGTCGATGTCACCTTCGGCGATTTCGCCGATTGTCTGGGCTTTGTCTTTGCCATGCCGGATTTCCTCGAATGTCCCCCCAGCCCGTGGGCACTCTATACTCGGTGGAGTTGCATAACAATCGGCACCGAGTTCATGGCGCTCTCACCGCCGCGGTCCGCCAGTAGCCGGATCGAGCCATGACGGCCGCGCGAGCGCGGCAGCAAGCGGCCGGCGCTCGGCTGCCGCCTGGCCGGCGCGGCGGACCAGGAGATCGCCGTTCTCCGCGATGTCGCGGCGCGCGCCCTTTTCGGGCACCAGGCGCGACAGATAGCTCCTGGCGATTTCGGCAAAACCGTCCTGCTGCCAAGCGTCGATGGCGACCATCAGATGCCGCGCGAAGCTTTCGACGAGGCGTCCGGAGCCGAGATCGACAAAACCCTCGTCGGCGAGCGCGGCGGCGAGCGGATTGAGCCCGGGCTCGTTCTCGCCGATGGCGACGGTGCGGATCATGCCGGCGAACACCAACCAGGACGGCGGCTCGTTCTCCTTGGCATCGGCCGGCCAAGTGAGGCGACCACCGCCAACCAACCCGCCATCGACCAGAAGCGTGTCGGGCCAGGCGATGGCGATCGGCTTTTCCGGCGGCGCATGCGCGGCGAGCGTATCGGCGAGCGCCGCCATGCCGGCATAGATCGCGCGCCGCGCCGTGCGCAGCGGCTCGTCGGGTTCCAGCACCACTGCGAATTCGGCCAGGTCGAATCGGCCGACGTGAACCAGCGTGCCGGCCCCTTCTCGCTCGGCGACCGCCACCGCATGCGCGAACGCATCGCCTACCTCGCGCAGCGCGATGGCGCGGAACGGCGGCGGCAGATCGAGGCCGCCCGGAGCGGCGCGACGCAGGGGCGGTTCAGCATCGGGCGGCATGGCAATATGGCGTGAATTGTCGCGGACTCGTCCTTTCCTCCCATTATAACTATAAGATGCGCAGCGCGGGAACCGACGCGGTCCCGCCGCCGGCGTTGCAATATGACCACAGATCGGTCCAAACGCATTTTCTTGTGCTCCTGCGAGGACACGATGCCGCTCGACGCCAAGGCGGTGCGGCGCGGCTGTCGTGGCGCCGAGCTCAAAACTGGACGGCAGTTGTGCCGCGCCGAGTTGGAACGCTTCCGCAGCGAAGCGCAGGCCGGCGCGGTGATCGTCGGCTGCACCCAGGAGGCGCCGCTGTTTCGCGAAACCGCCGCAGCCGACGCCGACCTGACCTTCGTCAACGTCCGCGAAACCGCCGGCTGGTCCGGGCAGGCAGCCGCAGCAGGGCCGAAAATGGCCGCCCTGCTCGCTGCCGCGAGCGAGCGCGATCCGCAAGTTCCATTCGTCAGCCTGACCAGCGACGGCGTCATTCTCGTCTATGGCCGCGATGACAAGGCGATCGAGGCGGGAATGCTGCTGAAAGAGCATCTCGACGTCACGGTGCTGTTGAGCCGCCCGGAAGACGTCACGCCGCCGCGGGTCAGCGACTTTCCGGTGGGGAAAGGCACGATCCGCTCGGTAACCGGTCGGCTCGGCGGCTTCGACGTTGTGGTCGATGATTTTGCCCTGGCCGTGCCGTCGTCGCGCGGCGCGCTCAGCTTCGGCCCGGCGCGCGACGGCGCCAAATCGCGCTGCGATATCGTGCTCGATCTGTCCGGCAATCCGCCGCTGTTCAGCGCGCCGGATCTGCGCGACGGCTACGTGCGCGCCGACCCGCGCGATCGCGCCGCGCTCATGCGCGCGGTGCTCGAGGCGCGCGACCTGGTCGGCACTTTCGACAAGCCGCGCTACATCACCTTCACCGCTGATCTGTGCGCGCATTCGCGTTCGCGCATCGTCGGCTGCCGCCGCTGCCTCGATTTGTGCCCGACCGGCGCCATCGGGCCGGACGGCGATCACGTCACGATCGATGCCGCGGTCTGCGCCGGCTGCGGCGAATGCGCCGCCGCCTGCCCGACCGGGGCCGCCGCCTACGCGCTGCCGCCTGCCGATTTTTTGTTACGTAAGCTGCGCGCGCTGCTGACGGCGTATCGCGAGGCCGGCGGCAGTAACGCAATCGTGCTGCTGCACGACGAGCACGGCAGCGAACTGATCGATGCGCTGGCGCGCCACGGTGCCGGACTGGCGGCCAACGTGCTGCCGCTCGCGGTCAACGCAGTGACGCAGATCGGGCTCGAGGCGGTCGCCGCCGCGTTTGCCTACGGCGCCAGCGACGTGCGCATCGCGCTGCGCGCAAAGCCGCGCCACGACATTGCCGGGCTCCGCCAAACCGCCGGCTTCGCCGCGCCGATCTTGAACGCCCTCGGCTTCGGTTCGGTCGAGACGATCGAGACCGACGATCCCGACGCGCTCGGCGCTGCGCTTGCCGCGATCGCGCCGCACGCGCCCGCACCACGCCCGGCGAGTTTTTCGCCGTTCGGCGGCAAGCGCGAAGTGCTGCTGCTGGCGCTGCGCGAACTGCAGCGCGCCGCACCGACGCCCGTTGATGTCATCGCGCTGCCCGCCGGCGCGCCATTCGGCGCCATCGCCGTCGACAAAGCCGGCTGCACGCTGTGCCTCGCCTGCGTCGCCGCCTGCCCGACCGGCGCGCTCGGCGACGATCCGGAGCGGCCGCTGTTGCGCTTCCGCGAGGACGCCTGCGTGCAGTGCGGGCTGTGCAAGGCGACCTGTCCGGAAAAGGTCATCACCTTAAAACCGCAGATCGATTTTGCCGCCGTCACTGCGCCGGCGCGCGTGCTCAACGAAGAGCAGCCGTTCTCCTGCATCCGCTGCGGCAAGCCGTTCGGCGTCAAGAGCACCATCATGGCGGTGAGCAAAAAACTCGAGGGCCGGCACTGGATGTACGAAGCGGGCTCGAAGCGCCTCGATCTGATCAAAATGTGCGACGACTGCCGCGTCGCCGTCATCAGCGAAGAAGAGTTCGACCCGCACGCCGCACCGCCGCGCCCGACCCTGCGCACCACCGAGGATTATTTGCGCGAACGCGAGGCGGCTGCAAAGGGTGAGAAGCAATCGCAGTCATAAGAAGTTGATGCCGCCGGGTTTCAGAAGCTTTCCGGCCAGCGGCGTGCGCCGTGATACACGCGCAAAATCTGGATTGTTTCGCGCCTCGCCCGGTACGGGACGATATAGGGCGTCCGCGGAATGACCAGTTCACGGGTGCCGGGCACGCGGCCAGGGCGTCCCATCTGCGGATGGTTCGGCAGCAACTCTTCAACATCGTGCAGGATACGCAACACGACGCGCTGCGCACCGGCGGGACTCTCCTCCGCAATATACGCTCTGAGCGAATCGAGATCTTGGATTGCTTTCAGCGACCAGAGGATCTTCATTTCGCGGAACGCCTGGGCGCCGGCCGCTCGCGCTTGCGGCCCCAGGACTTCACCCAGTCCTTGACCTCCTCGTGCGGCACGCCTTCACCGCGGTCCAGCGAAGCGATGGCCTCCTTGACCCCGGCGACCTGCCATTCGTTCACATCGAGGTATTCGTTGAGTGCCTCGGCGGCGAGAAACGACCGGCTGCGTCCAGTGTTTTTGGCGAGCTTCTCCAAGCGCTTCTTGACTTCGGACTCGACTCGAACGGTAAAGGTCGTCGACGACATGATCCTATCCTGTGCTCGATTGTATACATATTACCACACGCGATGCACGTTGGCAATGTGAGCGACCGCGCCAGCCCAAGGTGGTTGACCATCCGCCTCGTTTCGTCACGCTCAAGATTACATTTCGCCGCCGCCAAATCCGCGCTAAGCTCGCGGGCAACAATCGAGGACCTTCCTCATGACCACGACCCCCGACACCATCGTCATCCGCAACGGCACCGTGATCGACGGCTCAGGCGCGCCGGCGCGGCGCAACGACGCTATCGTCGTCGCAGGCAACCGCATCAAGCATATCGGCGCGCTGCCGCCCGATGTCGCGCTCGACGACCGCCGCAATGTCGCGGTGATCGATGCCGCCGGACAATGGATCATGCCCGGCCTGATCGACGCCCATTGCCACGTCTCCTACGGCTATCCGGTGATCAAGGGCGAGGGCAAAGGCCGCGGCACCACGCGGCCGGAATTTTCCACGCTCAAGGCGGCGCACAGCGTGCAAAGGGTGCTGCGCTCCGGCGTCACCGGCATTTCTGTGCCGGGCGGCACCTGGTTCACCGACGTCGGCGTGCGCGACGCGATAAAACTCGGCCTGATGGAAGGGCCGCGCATGTACGTCGCCGGCCGCATGATCGTCACCTACGGCTGCATCGAGGACGACGAGCCGTCATGGGAAGGCACGCCCGATCATTCGATCGGCAAATTGTGCAACACCGCCGATGAGATGGTCACCGAGGTGCGGCGCCAGGGCAAGCACGGCGTCAATTTCATCAAGATGGCGGACAGCCGCTCCGGCGAATCGCAGATGCTGGCCAAGGAAGAGATCGCCGCCGTTGTCGCCGAGGCGCATCGCCGCAATCTGCGCGTCGGCATCCACTCGCGCGGCGCCGGCTCGACCCGCGCCGCCGCCGAAGCCGGCGTCGATTGGATCATCCACGCCGATCTCGCCACCGACCGCGATCTCGAGGCGGTCGCCAAGGCCGGCATGCCGATCATTCCGACCGCGACCTTCCTCGCCATGGTGGTCGAGCTCGGCGCAAAAGTCGGCGCCGCGCAGGTGCAGCTCGACATCAATCGCATGAAGCGGCATTTCGAGGCGCTCTGCCAGCTTATGCACAAGGCGCGCAAGCTCGGCATAAAGCTTCTGGTCGGCACCGATACCGGCAACAACACCTTTATGCGTTACGGTGAGATCCATGCCAAGGAATTGGAGATTTTCGTCAAATACGGCGGCTACGCACCGCTCGAGGCGATCACCGCAGCGACGCGCGACAACGCCTGCGCGATCGGCCTGCAAGGTCAGGTCGGCGAATTGGCGCCGGGAAAACTCGCCGACCTGATCGTGCTCGACCGCGATCCGCTCGCCGACATCACCGTGCTGCAGGGCGGCAAGCACCTCACTCACGTCATCAAGGACGGCAAGCTCGTCGACCTGGCGCCGCGCGAAGAGATGCTGACCTTCCGCGAAGCGGCGGAATAGGGCTGATCAGCCGAATTAAAATGCGTGTTTCCCAGGCGCAGCGCCGCACGACGTGGTGCGCTGCGGACCCGGGACCGTATCGAAATCCGCGTTCGGGACGATCCCGGATCAGCGGTGCACCGCTTCGCGCCGCACCGCATCCGGAAACGATTTTTTCGCCGCCGAAACTCCATCAAGCGGATGCGGCCGCGGCAATTCGATGCCCCGCAGCGCGGCTGCGGCCGAAGATGAGCGCATCGATACTGTACGGGCCGGCGCCGAACGCCACCACGAACAGCATGCCGCCCATCATCGACAGATGCTCGTAGAAATAGCTGTGCTGCGCATGCGCGGCGGCGCCGGTGAACGCCCAATAGGGATGGAACATCACCGCCAGCACCAGCGTATAGAAGAACAGCGCCAGCGCCACCAGCCGCGCCAACAGGCCGACGATCAGCATCGCGCCGCCGCCGATCTCGAGCGCAACCGCGCCCCACACCAGATCGCCGGCATACGGAATGCCGTGGCTCGCCATGTTTGCGGAGGTCGCCGCAATCGCGCCGAGCTTGCTGATCCCGGACAGCACGAAGATCAGCGCCAACAGAACGCGGCCCAACGGCGGTAAGGGTTTGAGTAGCGGATGCATCGAAACTCCTCGTCTTCCTTGTTGCGCCGCGCATATAGCAGGCGCGGGTTGCCGACGAGGCTGCCTCGCGGGAAAGTGATGTGTCCTGATTGTTGCGTTAGCGGGCGCAAACGCGCCGTCACCTTGTCGCCTTCTGTAAAAACTTGACCAGGGCGCCGCGGTCGGCGGCCGAGTTGATGGTCTGTTGCGGCATTTTGGTGCCCGGCGTGTAAGTGGCGGGACCGAGTTCGAACAGTTTCGAAACGGTCTGCGGCGTCCATACGATGTCGAGCTTTTTCAGCGCCGGCGAGAAATTGTAGCCGGGCAGCGTGGCGATGCGGCGGCCGAACAGGCCGGCAAGCGTCGGCCCGGCGCGCGGCCCTTCATCGGGCTTGAGCGTGTGGCAAGCGACGCAGGCGCGGAACACCGCCGCGCCGGGATCGCCCGCATAGGCGGCAAGCGGATCCGCCGGGCCGCCGACCGCGACGTTACCGATCGGTTCGCCGGTCACCACGTTCCAGCGGCGGATGATGCGGTCGGCGCCGCCGGTCAGCAACGTGCGGTTATCGGGAAAGAACGCCGCCGACCACACCGGCAGGCCGGGACCGACGAGCGTGTGTATCACCGCGCGCTTGCGGCGATCGATCAATGCCACCGCGCCGCGGACGCCGGCGGCGGCAACGAGCGCGCCGTCGCGCGAGATGGCGAGCGCGATGATCGGCGTGTCGCCGGCGGCGACCGTGGCGCGCAGTTTTCCGGCCGGCGACAGCGCGTAGACCTTGCCGTCGGCGCCGGCGCAAAAAATTTCGCCGTCCGGCGCGACCGCAACGGCATTGAGCGGCGTCGGCAGGGTGACGATGATCGGAGCCACATCAGCCCCGCTGCCCAAGGGCCAGATGCGCAACGTCGCGTCGTAGCCGACCGAGACCAGCGCGCGGCCGTCGGGTAGGTATGCGACGCCGTTGACGTTTTGCTGATGCCCTTCCAGAACGCGCGGCGCGCCCGGCGCGCCGCCGGCAAGCGGCCATAGCCGCACGGTGCGGTCCCACGAGGCCGACGCCAAAGTCTTGCCGTCGGGCGACACCGCGAGCCCGACGATCGGCGCGGTGTGGCCGGTCAGCACGGTGCGCGGCTGGGTCTCGCCCGCGTTCCACAGCGCGATGCGCGCATCGGCGCTCGCCGTGGCGATCCGCCCGTCGGGCAAGAACGCCACCGCGTTGACCGCGCCGTCGTGGAAGCGCAGCACCTGGCGCGCCGTGTTGGTCTTGAGCGACCAGATGATCGCCGAAGTGTCGAAGCTACCCGACACCGCCGTGGCGCCGTCGCGCGACACTGCCAGCGCCCGCACCGGCCCGCCGTGGCCGCGCAACTGCGCCTGCGCGGGAACCGCGACCAGCGCCAACAAACAAATCAGCAAAACGCGCTGCACCATGGCTCTTCAAGTCGCATTACGACAGCCGGCGTTCCAGGTTCGCGCTCACAAATGCGTCATTGGACAGGTCGGCATGCTCGCGGCAGATGCGGTCGATAGCCTCGGCCTGGCCGGGTTCGGCACCTCGTGCGGATCGACGACCGCTGTGCCGCGCGCCCTATTCCGCCGCCTGGCGCGGCGGCGCGCGCATCGATTCGAGCCCGTCGACGGCGGTAGCGGAAATCGTCGTGCGCACCATGTAGCGCGGCTCGTCGGCCGGCCACGGCCGGCCGCGATGCATGGTGGCGCGGTTGTCCCACATCACCACGTCACCCTTATTCCAGCCGTGCTGATAACTTCGTCCGGACGCGGTCGCCGCCGCCATCAGTTCGGCGAGCAGCTTTTGCGCTTGCTTCGGCGCCATGCCCTCGATCGCATAGGTGTGCGAAGCGAGGTACAGCGCCTCGCGGCCGTTCGTCGGATTGCGCCAGATGAGCCGCCAGCATTGCGGCGGCAGCGCCGCGCGCTCTTCAGGGGTCGCCAAACCCGGCGCGATCTTGCCGCGCGAATAGGCGTAATCGTGCCAGGCGAACGCCTGCCGCAGCCTTTGCTGCAGCGATGGCTCGAGCCGTTCGAAGGCAAGCCGGGTCGAGATGAACTCGGTCTCGCCGCCGCGGCCCGGAATGATGCGCGACGACAGCACCGAAGCGAGCGCCGGCACGCGCTTGAACGGACTGTCGGTGTGCCAGAGCTGGTTGGCCTTGTTGCGCAGCGCCAGGCGATGATCCTCCGGCACGACATTGCCGTTGTCGTCGAGCGTCTTGAGGATCACCAGATTGGTGCCGAAGCCCTCGGAGCCAACCTTGGTGACTTCGAGCGGCCCGAAGCGGCGCGAGAACGCAAGCTGCGTCTCGTCGGTGACGTCCTGGCCGCGAAACACCAGGACCGAATGCTCCTCGAATGCCGCGCGCACCTCTTTGTATGCGGCGTCGTTCGCCGCCACGTCGGCCAGCGTCACGCCGAGCAACTCGACGGCAAAACCGGGACCCAGCGGAACGATCTGCATCGGCGTGCTCCTTGATTGGATGATTGTAGCCCGGATTTGGCACCAGCGAAATCCGGGGACGATCTCGTCGTAGCCCGGCTTGCCCTGCGCGCAAGCCGGGCTACGAGCCTTCCAAATTCGCGCCCCTGGTCTCCGGCGTGCGCAGAATCGCGATGATGGCGGCAACCGCGTAGATCATGACGAGGCCGCCGATATAGATATAGGCGTTCTTGACGCCGTACGCCGTCAGGATGCGGCCGGCGATGATCGGAATGAGCCCGCCGCCGTAAACCTGCGCGATCTGATAGCCGGCACTGGCGCCGGAGGCGCGATAGCGGGTCGGAAAATTCTCCGTGTAAAATGTCGGGATCGCGCCGTAGCCGAAGCCGAACACGAAACCGAAGCCGATGACGTCGGCGATCGTCGCCAGCACGACGTTGCCGGTATTGACCAGCGAGAAATACGGAATGGCGAAGACCAGGAACACGATCGCCGCGGTCAACAGGATGGCGCGGCGGCTGATGACGTCGGCCAGGAGCGAGCCGACGATCATGAACGCCAGCATGAACGCGGCGGCGATGAGCCCGATGAGCTCCGGCGTATTGCCGGTAAAGCCGACCGCCTTCATGTAGCTCGTGCCGAACACGAAATAGAGAAAGAACGCGCCGCCGAACATGGCGTTGACCAGCGAGGTGCGCAGGATGGTGAGCGGCATGTCGCGCCAGACTTGGCGCGCCGGGTCGCTGAGGATGGCCACCTGGTTCTTGTGCTGCTCGAACACGAAGCTGTCCATGGTGCGGGTGCGGATGACGATGCCGACGATCGCCACCAGAAAGCCGAAATAGAAGAACAGGCGCCAGCCCCAGGCGTTGAAGGCGTCGGCGCTCATCAACGACTTGACGATGATCACCGAGCCGAAGCCGAGGAGCAACCCGATCGGGATGGCGAAGCCGACCCAGGCGCCCCAGAAGGCGCGGCGCCTGGAGCGCGCCGCCTGCTCGACCACCCAGGTCGAGGCGGTGCCGAACTCGGCGCCGAAGCTGATGCCCTGCACCAGCCGGAAGATGACGAGCAGCACCGGCGCGACGGCGCCGATGCTGTCGTAGCCCGGGATGAGCCCGATCAACAGCGTGCTCGCGCCCATCAGCACCAGCGCATAGACCATCGCGTCCTTGCGCCCCTGCCGGTCGCCGATATGGCCGAAGATGAAGGCGCCGATCGGCCGGATGACGATGCCGAGCCCATAGACCGTGATCGCGGCGGCGACAGCGGCAAGTCCGGGCAGCTTGAAGAAGACACCGCCCCACACGGTGGCGGCGATGATGCCGGTGACCAAAAAATCGTATTGCTCGATCACCGAGCCGATGATGCTGGCGAGCGCCACCCGGAAAATCTGCTGCGGGGTCGGGCCGGCGGCTGCTGCGACGGTTGCATCGGTCATGGGGCTCTCTCGCTCCATTCATGAACAAGCGCGGCGGCACGGCGCGCCGCAATTATCGCAAATCGCCGCCGTTGCGACCAGCCGTAGCCCGGATTTCGCGAAAGCGAAATCCGGGAGCAGCATCGCCCTCCGGTCCCCGGCTTGCGCTGCGCGCAAGCCGGGCTCAAAATTCATGATGATCGAATACCGCCGCGAGCAGCAGCGCCTGTTCGGCGGCACCATGCGGCATCGCCTGGTGCAGAGCGGCGGCCGCATCATGATTGCCTGGAAGCGGGTCGACCTGGTCAATTGCGACGCGCCGCTCGACGGCATCACCGTGCCGCTTTGACATCGTCATTCCGGGGCGCCGCGCAGCGGCGAGCCCGGAATCCATAACCACGGCCGGTGCAGAATCTTCACCGAATGTGGTTATGGATTCCGGCTCTCGCGCTGCGGGCTCGGCCGGAATGACGCTTACGTTCCCGTCGGTCGGCGCAACGCGGTGCGGGTGCGCTGCGTGGCGAGCCATTTCGCGCGGCCGGCGGGCGGGAAAAGCTAAGCGATACAAGACGATATCAAGCGCCGGCACAATGGTCGGGCGCTGTTCCGGACGCCGGGCTTGATCTGCCGGAATATCTTCAAGCTTGAATATTTAAGCTTGAAATAATCGGCCGGCCGTGCCATGTTGGCAGTGCGAACAGGACGGCGGCACCATGAAGATCGCGTGCCTCGGCGGCGGCCCGGCGGGCCTCTACTTCGCCATCTCAATGAAGCTGCGCGACGCGGGCCACGACGTCACCGTGTTCGAGCGCAACCGCCCCGACGACACGTTCGGCTGGGGCGTGGTGTTCTCCGACGAGACGTTCGAGAACATCGCCGCCAACGATCCGCCGAGCGCCGCGGCGATCCGCAGCCATTTCGCTTACTGGGACGACATCGCCGTCTATTATCGCGGCGAGCGCGTGGTCTCCGGCGGCCACGGCTTTTCCGGCATCGCGCGCAAGAAGCTGCTTTTGCTCTTGCAGGATCGCGCCCGCGAACTCGGCGTCGATTTGCGCTTCCAGACCGGGATCGACAGCGCCGGCGAACTCGCCAAAAACTACGACCTGGTCGCCGCCGCCGACGGGCTGAACTCGAAAGCCCGCCGCGAGTTCGCGCAATACTTCAAGCCCGCCGTCGACTTGCGCAAGAACAAGTTCGTCTGGCTCGGCACGCGGCAAAAATTCGATGACGCCTTCACTTTCATTTTCAAGAAAACCGAGCACGGCTGGGTGTGGGCGCACGCCTATCAGTTCGACGCCGACACCGCGACTTTCATCGTCGAATGCGCGGAGCCGACCTGGCGGAAATTCGGCTTCGGCGCCATGAGCCAGGACGAATCCTGCCGTGCCTGCGAGCGGATTTTTGCCGACTATCTCGGCGGCCACTGCCTGATGTCGAATGCGGCGCACATGCGCGGCTCGGCCTGGCTGAATTTTCCCCGCGTACTGTGCGCGAACTGGTCGCACCAAAACATCGTGCTGATGGGCGACGCCGCCGCCACCGCGCATTTCTCGATCGGCTCCGGCACCAAGCTCGCCATGGAGAGCGCGGTGTCGATGGCCGACTATCTGCACAGCGAGCCGACCTTGCAGGCGGCGTTCGCCAAGTACGAGAACGCCCGGCGCGCCGAAGTGCTGCGCCTGCAATCGGCGGCGCGCAATTCGATGGAATGGTTCGAGGACGTCGAGCGCTACCTCCGGCTCGACCCGGTGCAGTTCAATTATTCGCTGCTGACGCGCTCGCAGCGCATCAGCCACGAGAATTTGCGGCTGCGCGACAAGCGTTGGCTGGAAGGCGCCGAGGCCTGGTTCCAGCACCGCGCCGGTGCCGGCGCCGGCGGCAACGCGGTGCGGCGGCCGATGTTCGCGCCGTTGCGGCTGCGCGACATGCGCCTGAAGAATCGCGTCGTGGTGTCGCCGATGGCGCAGTACAAGGCAGTCGATGGCTGCCCGACCGACTGGCATCTCGTGCATTACGGCGAGCGCGCCAAGGGCGGCGCCGGCCTCGTCTGCATCGAGATGACTTGCGTCAGCGCCGAGGGCCGCATCACGCCCGGCTGCACCGGGATGTACAAGCCCGAACACGAAGCGGCGTGGCAGCGCGTCGTCGATTTCGTTCATGCCGAGACCAACGCCAAGATCTGCTGCCAACTCGGCCATTCCGGCCCGAAGGGCTCGACCCGGCTCGGCTGGGAGGAAATGGACGCGCCGCTCAAATGCGGCAACTGGCCGGTGCTGGCGGCGTCGGCCACCGCCTGGTCGCCGCGCAATCAGACCGCGCGCGCCATGGATCGCGCCGACATGGATCGGGTGCGCGATCAATTTGTCGCTGCGGCCGCAATGGCCGCACGGGCAGGCTTCGACATGCTCGAAATCCATTGCGCGCACGGCTACCTGTTGTCGTCGTTCATCACGCCGCTGACCAATTGGCGCAGCGACGCATACGGCGGTTCGCTGCAAAATCGCATGCGCTATCCGCTGGAAATCTTTCACGCGGTGCGCGCGATGTGGCCGGCAGAAAAGCCGATATCGGTGCGCATCTCCGCCAGCGACTGGGTCGGTGACGATGGCATCGAGCCGCGCGACGCCGTCGCTATCGCCCGCCTGCTGCAGGAGGCCGGCGTCGACATCTGCGACGTGTCGGCCGGCCAAACCTCGATCCGGGCACAACCGGTCTACGGCCGCATGTTTCAGACGCCGTTCTCCGACCGCATCCGCAACGAGACCGGCATGGCCACCATGGCGGTCGGCAACATTTTCGAGCCCGACCACGTCAACTCGATCCTGATGGCGGGCCGCGCCGATCTGGTCTGCCTTGCCCGGCCGCATCTCGCCGATCCGTATTGGACCTTGCATGCCGCCGCAAGGCTCGGCGACCGCGGCGAAACCTGGCCCGCGCCGTATTACGCAGGCCGCGATCAGCTCTATCGGCTGACCGGCGGCAGCGAGCCGGCCGCCGCGGCGGTCTGAGGTGGAGCCTGAGATGGCAACGCTTTCCGGCCACCATGCGCTCGTCACCGGCGGCGGCAGCGGCATCGGCGCTGCAGTCGCTTTGACCTTGGCGCAGGCCGGCGCCACCGTGACGATTTGCGGCCGTCGGCGCGAGCCACTCGAGGCGATTGCGGCGCAGCACTCCGACATTCACGCCGAGCCGGCCGATGTCACCGACCGCGACGCGATGCTCCGTCTCTACAAGCAGGCGGAAACCGCGCGCGGGCGGTTTGCCATCGTCGTCGCCAATGCCGGCGGCGCACGAAGCGGCCCAGCCGAAAAAGTCTCGCCGCTTCTGTGGAACGAGACGCTGGCCGTCAATCTCAGCGGCGCATTCTTTTCGGTGCAGCCGGCGCTCGCCGGCATGCGCGAGCGCGGTTTCGGCCGCATCGTCTTCATCGCCTCCACGGCTGGACTAAAAGGCGCCGCGTATGTCGCCCCTTACGTCGCCGCCAAACACGGCGTGATCGGGCTGATGCGCGCGCTCGCGGCGGAGACCGCAAAGCACGGCATCACCGTCAACGCCGTTTGCCCCGGCTACACCGAAACGCCAATGCTCGACCGCGCGGTCGAGCGCATCGCCGCCACCACCAAACGCGACGCCGCCGAAGCGCGCGCGGCGCTTGCGGCCAAGAATCCGCAACGCCGTTTCATCACGCCGGCCGAAGTCGCCAGTGCGGTGTCGTGGCTGTGCGGCGAGGACACCGCCGGCATCACCGGCCAGGCCATCGCGATATCCGGAGGCGAGACATGGTGAGCGCGCCGCTGCCCGCCGTCGCCGCGCGCCCCGACGGCAAGAAGGAAAAAGAAAGCGACAGCAAGGCGCGGCTGCGCCTGTGGATCCGGCTGTTGCGCGCCAGCCGCCTGATCGAGGGCATGGCACGCGAGCGCCTGAAAGCGCAATTTGGCGCCACGCTGCCGCGTTTCGACGTCATGGCGGCTCTGTTTCGCAAGCCCGATGGCATGCTGATGAGCGAGATTTCGCGCTTTCTCATGGTATCGAACGGCAACGTCACCGGCATCGTCGACCGCCTTGTGGCCGATGGTTTGGTCGCCCGCTCGCAGCGCAGCGGCGACCGCCGCACTTCGTTCATCACGCTGACCCGCAAGGGCCGCGCCGCATTCGCCGCCATGGCGGCCGCGCACGAAAGCTGGATCGACGAACTCCTCGGCGGCATCTCGGCGCGCGACGCCGAGCAGATGTCGGCGAAGCTCAAATCGTTCCGCAGCGATTGGGAGGGCGAAGCATGAAAGCCGCCGCGGCCGCGACCACGATGGCCGGTTTTACGCCGCAGCATTTTCTCTGGCGCACCGACGGCGCCGTCGGCGTCGTGCAGCTCAACCGGCCGGAGCGCAAGAACCCGCTCACCTGCGAATCCTATGCCGAGCTGCGCGATGCGTTCCGCGCGCTGCGCGTCGCCGACGATATTCACGCCGTGGTGTGGCTGCCCAATGGCGGCGATTTTTGCTCCGGCGGCGACGTGCGCGACATCATCGGCCCGCTGATCGAAAGGGACATGAAGGGCGTGCTCGCATTCACGCGCATGACCGGCGACCTGGTCAAGGCCATGCTCCAGTGCGGCAAGCCGATCATCGCCGCGGTCGATGGCGTCGCGGTCGGCGCCGGCGCCATCATTGCCATGGCCGCCGACCTGCGCCTCGCCACGCCGGCGGCGCAGACCGCGTTTCTGTTCAACCGCGTCGGGCTCGCCGGCTGCGACATGGGCGCGTGCGCGATCCTGCCGCGCATCATCGGCCACGGCCGCGCTGCCGAGCTTCTATACACCGGCCGCACCATGACTGCGCAGGAAGGCGAACAATGGGGCTTTTACAACAGGCTCGTCGCCGCCGACGCGCTGGAAGCCGAAGCGCTGGCGCTGGCCCGCCGTATCGCTACGGGACCGACCTTCGCCAACGGCATCACCAAGACGCAGCTTTATGGGGAATGGGCGATGAGCCTCGATCAGGCTATCGAAGCCGAGGCCCAGGCGCAGGCGATCTGCATGCAGAGCAAGGATTTCGCGCGCGCCTACCACGCGTTCATCGCCAAGCAGCAGCCGGTGTTCGAGGGAAATTAGAATGTCTGCTCCTTCCGCTCATCATCGCGAAAGCGCATAGGCGCTAACATAGCTGCGTTTCCCGGGCGCAGCGCAGCACGAAGCGCAGCGAAGTGGTGCGCTGCAGACCCGGGATCGTAACAAGTTGCGGAGTCTGGGACGGTCCCGGATCAGCGGTGCACCGCTTCGCGCTGCACCGCATCCGGGAAACAGGCCTATGTTAGCGCCTATGCGCGAAAGCGGGGACCCAATAAGGGTGCCGAGCCGAGAGCTTCTGGATTCCCGCTTTCGCGGGAATGAGCGGAGCTAACATGCCCGACAGGACCGTCCTCGCCTGGCCTTTTTCGAGCAGCGCCATCGGGCGCTGGCGGAATCGATCGAGGCGTGGGCTACCGCAAATCTTCCGGTTGACAATAGTGACGTCGCGGCGGCCTGCTGCACGCTCGTGCAAAAACACGGCAAACTCTTGCGGGAGCATGATCATGACATCGCTTGGCCGCTCGGCACATACCGACACCTTTACGCGGGACAACCTGCCGCCGTCGCAGCTCTGGCCGGACATTCCGCTCGATGGGTTCGATTATCCCGAGGAGCTGAACGCCGCCGTCGAGCTGACCGACACCATGGTCAGGCGCGGCTTCGGCGATCACGTGGCGCTGATCGGCAACGGCCGCCGCCGTACCTACAAGGAGCTGTCCGACTGGACCAACCGCATCGCCCATGCGCTCATTGAGGATTTCGGCATCAAGCCCGGCAACCGCATCCTGGTCCGCTCCGCCAACAATCCGGCGATGGTCGCGTGCTGGCTCGCCGCCACCAAGGCCGGCGCGGTGGTGGTCAACACCATGCCGATGCTGCGCGCAGGCGAGCTCGGCAAGATCGTCGACAAGGCCGAGGTGGCGCTCGCGCTCTGCGACACGCGGCTGATGGACGAACTCGTCACCTGCGCCAAGACGTCGAAGTTTCTCAAGCAGGTGATCGGCTTCGACGGCACCGCCAATCACGACGCCGAACTCGACCGCATTGCACTGTCGAAGCCGGTAACGTTCGACGCGGTGAGGACCGGACGCGACGACGTGGCGCTCTTGGGCTTCACCTCGGGCACCACCGGCGAGCCCAAGGCCACCATGCATTTCCACCGCGACCTGCTCATCATCGCCGACGGCTATGCCAAGGAAATTCTCGGCGTCACGCCCGACGACGTGTTCGTCGGCTCGCCGCCGCTTGCCTTCACCTTCGGGCTCGGCGGCCTGGCGATTTTCCCGCTGCGCTTCGGCGCCACCGCGACGTTGTTGGAAAACGCGTCGCCCGCCAACATGATCGAGATCATCGAAACCTACAAGGCGACGATCTCGTTCACCGCACCGACCGCGTACCGCGCCATGATGGCGGCCATGCATCAGGGCGCCAATCTCACTTCGCTGCGCACCGCGGTATCGGCCGGCGAGACCTTGCCGGCGCCGGTGTTCGACGAATGGATCGCCAAGACCGGCAAGCCGATTCTCGACGGCATCGGCTCGACCGAGATGCTGCACATTTTCATTTCCAATCGCTTCGGCGACGCGGCGCCCGCCTCGACCGGCAAGCCGGTCGTCGGCTACCAGGCCAAGGTCGTCGACGACGCCATGAAGGAGAAGCCGCACGGCGAGGTCGGCAAGCTCGCGGTGCGCGGCCCGACCGGCTGCCGCTATCTCGCCGACAAGCGGCAGAGCGCCTACGTGCGCGGCGGCTGGAATCTCACCGGCGACTCGTTCACGCAAGACGCCGACGGCTATTTCCATTTCGCCGCGCGCAACGACGACATGATCATTTCCTCGGGCTACAACATCGCCGGACCCGAGGTCGAGGCGGCGCTGTTGGCGCATCCGGACGTCAAGGAGTGCGCGGTGATCGGCGCGCCGGACGAGGCGCGCGGCCAGATCGTCGAGGCGCACGTGGTGTTGAAGGAAGGCGTCAACGCCGACGCCGATACGGTCAAGCGCCTGCAGGATCACGTGAAGGCGACCATCGCGCCGTACAAATATCCGCGCGCGGTGAAATTCACCGATGCGCTGCCCAAGACGGCGACCGGCAAAATCCAGCGCTTCCGCCTGCGGCCCGAGGCGAAGTGACAAACCATCATTCCCGCGAAAGCGGGAATCCATAACCACCGCGCCAAAAGAAAGCCGACTGTGATTATGGATCCCCGCTTTCGCACGCGAAAGCGGGGGCGACGAGAGAGCCGGGAAAACAAATGACCCACATGCACCAACTTCTGCACCCGAAAAATTGGAAACAGCCGAAAGGCTATGCCAACGGCATTGCCGCCGAAGGCCGGCTCGTCTTTCTCGCCGGCCAGGTCGGCTGGAACGCCGACGAAACGTTCGAAAGCGACGATTTCGTCGCGCAGGTCCGCCAGGCGCTTAGCAACGTCGTGGCGCTGGTCGCCGAGGCCGGCGGCAAGCCCGAGCACGTCACCCGGCTCACCTGGTTCGTGCTCGACAAGCGCGAATATTTGTCGCGGCTGCGCGAGCTCGGTCAAGCCTACCGCTGCGTCATGGGCCGCCACTTTCCGGCGATGTCGCTCGTGCAGGTCGGCGCCTTGGTCGAAGATCGCGCCAAAGTCGAGATCGAGGCGACCGCAGTCGTGCCATTATCAGGTGCGCAAAGCCGGTCTCAGTCGAGCGCCTTATAAAAGCGCTCGTCGTAAAACGCTCCGGCCAGCGGTGAAAGTTTTTCGCGGAAGGCGCGGGCGTGGGTCGCCTCGGCGTGGCCATCGAGCGCTTTGCGGTTCGCCCAGACGTCGAACATGCTCGACCACGCCATGCTGCGGCTGCGCCGCGCCGTCGTGCATTGGCGGCGCGATGTCGCGCCGGCGCGATAGCGGCTTATTCCGCTGCCAATTTGCCGAGCGCGCCGCCGTGGTCGTAACCGGCCAGCAGATCGTCGACGACGGCGTTGAATGCCGGCCAGTCGGTCTCGCGAAACGCGTGGTTGCGCACGATGAACGGGGCGCCGGCATAAAACTTTTCGTATTGCAGATGGCGGCCGGCGAATTCCGAGCCGACCATGTCCCAGGCGAGCTTGAACAATTTCATGCGCGTCACCGCATCGCTCTGCGGCGTCTGCCAGAACGTTTGAAAATCGCGGGCCAGCTCCGGATCGCGCAGCACCGAAATGTTGGCCGGCATCTGAAACACGCCGCCGCCGCACAATTCGCGCAACTCGTCGACGAACTTCGAATAGTTCTGCGTGCACCATTCCAGCGCACCGTACATCATGCGGCGGTTGAAGCAGACGTAGCCGTTGCCGGGCCAATCCGCCTCGCAGGCATTGACCTGGCCGTTGACCATGCCGGCGATCTGCGCCTCGTAGGACGACACCCGGCCGAGCGCCTCGCGCACCGCCGGCACCTGGTCGGCGCCGGTGGCCTGCGCGATCTTGCTGCACAGCCCGACCAGAAGCCGCATCTTCGACCAGTAGCGCACGTTGGACTGATGGTTGCCGAAGCAATGGCTCGGCGTCTTGACGTAGATGTCGCGCGAGAGGAGCGCATCGCCGTGCACGAACACGCGCTGCCACGGCACCTTGACGTCGTGGCAGATCAGCATGCAGTCGCTTTCGTCGTAGCGCCAGGCGAGCGGCGAATCGAATTCCGACGTGGCGCCCGGCGCAAACGGCTGGCGCGACCACAATTGCAGGCCGGGCGCGTTGCACGGGATCGCGCAGGTGATCGCCTCGTTCTTCTGGTCCGGCGCCAGCGGAATGACGTTGCCGATCCAGATGTCGTTGGCGAACGCCGCGCCGGTCGCCAGCATCTTCATGCCGGCGATCACCACGCCGGCATCGTCCTCGCGCACGACCCGCAAGGTCGGCACCGGAATGTTCCGGCGTTGATAGAATTCCGGATTGCGCGCGGCCTGCGGCGGCACCACCGCATAGACGACGTAAAGGTCGTTGTCGCGCGCGGTGCGGTAATAAGCGAGCAGATTCTCAGCGTTCGCGCACGGCGCCTTCAGCTCGTCGGGCTTCATCGCCATGCCGGCGATGAACGAGGCGACGTGGTCGGGCGAGCGGCCGAACATGCCGTGGGTGAGATCGGCGATGCGGCGATGGCCGACCATGCGCCGCTGCAAATCCTCGCGCGAGCGCGCGCGCAGAAAATAGATCGAGTGGCGGCCGCCGTCCTCCTCGTAGCTCATGGCGTCGCGGTTCGCCGGATCGGCCTTCATGTCGTAGAGCGCCGCCACGGTCGCCGCCGCATTGCGGAACGCCGGATGGCGCGTCACGTCGCCGACCCGCTCGCCGCCGATATAGACGGCGCGACCGTCGCGCAGCGATTGCAGATGCTCTTTTCCGGTGCGCAGCATGGGGGCCAGGACGGTCGTTCAGCCCCGCCTTCCAGTCAAGACCCATTGCGGAACTTGCGGCACCCGCCCCGACCGATGAGCACCTGCCTTTTTCTGAGCTTTCGCTTTGACACAGAACCTGCCGGCGGCACTTTGCTTTGCTCGCAATGACGATGCCGGTGCCTCGCCGGTTCAACGCACCTGGAACACGAGCTTGCCGCGGAAATGGCGGCCCTCGCTCAGCCGATGCGCCGCGGCCGCCTGCGACAGCCGATAGAGCTTGATCTCGGGCGGACGCACCGCGCCCGTCAGGTAAAGCTCGGCGACGCGTTCCATGGCTTTGCGCGTGCGCGGCACCGGCGGCCGCAGCGCGGTGACGTCGCTGCGGGCCGGCTGCGGCGCCTGCGCGCCGGAGGCGATGAATGCAGCGCGGCCGCCCGGCTTGAGCACCGCGAAGGATTTTTGCGCCACGGCGCCGCCGACCGTATCGAACACCGCGTCGCAATCCTTCACCGCCTTGGCGAAATCCTGCGCGTTGTAGTCGACCACCTCGTCGGCGCCGAGCCCGCGCACATAATCGATATTCGCCGCACTCGTCGTGGTGACGACGCGGGCGCCGAGATGCTTGGCGAGCTGAATGGCAAAGCCGGCGACGCCGCCGGCGCCGCCCTGGATGAGGATCGTCTCGCCGCGACGCAACTTCAACGTATTTTCGAGGGTGTCGATGGCGGTAAGCCCGGTAAGCGCCAGCGCCGCGGCGTGAACGTGCGACAGCCGGTCCGGTTTCTTGGCGACGATCGCCGCCGCAACGGCAATCTTCTCGCAGTAAGTACCCTCGCGGCCGGCCGCGAGCACGCCGAACACCGCATCGCCGACTTTGAGATCGCCGACGCCGGCGCCGATGCTCGCCACCGTGCCGGAAAAATCGCGGCCGGGGATTTGCGGAAATTTCACTTGGGCGTGACGCGCGTATTCGCCGCCACGAAACTTCCAATCGGCGGCATTGACGCTGGCGGCGGCCACGTCGACCACGACCTCGTCGGCCGCGGCAACCGGGTCCGGCACATCGCCGTATTGCAAGACTTCCGGGCCGCCGAATTTTTCGAAATAGGCCGCTTTCATGGTTGAGCTCGCTCGATCTGGAGAGATTTATTGCGCAGGCGCATGCGGCAATTCCCCGGAAGGCGCGCCCGCGGACGGCTCCGCTATGGCCCGAACGTAACGATCGCCCAGTGCCCAGTCAAAACGCGATTTTGGTCGCAATGCATCAAAAATGACTGGATGGCGCCGGCTCTGTGCGGCGCGGGCTCGGCTGCGGCTGGCGGTCCACCGGCTCAGTGGGCGTTCATCGCGCCGGACGGCTCGACTTCGGGCGCCAAAACGAAACGCGTGGCCTGTAAGACCCCGAGCCCGATCGGCGTCGGCACCGAGAAACGGAACGGCGCCAGGAGCCGGGTGCCGGCGAGCGGGACGAGCCACATTTCCATGCCGCGCTGCTCCTTGAGGTAGCGGACGCCCGAGCGGCCGATGTCGTAGCCGGCGAGCGGCGAGAAATAGAGGGCGCAGACCACCGCGGGACCTTGGTAGCCGGCATTCGCCCGCACCTGCGCCATGCGCTTGAATGCGAGTTGCAGATCGTAGCGCATGTGGCCGTCGAACACGGCGATCTTGCGCTCGCAGGCCGCCGGCACGGCCGTATTGCCGTTGCCGGGAACGCGCATCAACAACGCCGTCATCGGATCGACCACGCCGACCCGATTGGCGTCGGTGAGCGGCACGCCGCTCGGATCGGGCTTCGGCGGATGGGTCAGCGATTCCTTGGCCTTGCCGCCGCTGAACACGATTTTGATCTCGTCCGAGGAACTGCCCGATACGTATTTGACCACGAAATCGGAGGCGACCGGATCATTGGCGTTGACGGTGCCGTGGGCAGTGGCGGAGCCGTGGCCGTCGGCAAAAATCCGCAACAGCCCGACCGTAGAACCGGTTGCCGCGGCGGCGTATCGATTGTCACCAACCTCGATGGTCCAAGAAATCTGCCCGATCGGAATGCCGAGCAGCGTCGCCGTATAGGCGGCGTCGAGCTTGACTGGGGAGCGGACCTCGCCGAGGCCGGCACCGGGGCCTGCCAAAAGCCCGGCAGCGACACAACCGGCGGCGATGAGATAGCGCGACATCAGGCAACCAGACACCCTCGGATACCCACTCCTCGCGTGCCATCGTGGCCCGATCAAGGCGTTTGGTCGCGGCTACTACTAAGCAATACGCTTCAGATTGGCCGCATAGTTCTGCCAGCGTTGGAAATAGACTTCCGCTGCATGCTCGATGAGCTTGATGGTAGCCTCGTCGGTGCTGCGGATCACCCGCGCCGGCGCTCCGACGACGAGCGAATTGTCTGGAATGGTCTTGCCTTCGCTGATCAACGCCCCCGCGCCGACGAAGCAATTGGCACCGATATGCGCGCCGTTCATCAGGATCGCGCCCATGCCGATCAGGCAGTTGCGGCCGATCGTGCAGCCGTGCAGGACCACGTTGTGGCCGACGGTGCAGCCCTCGCCTACCGTAAGCGGATAGCCGGGATCGGTGTGCAGCGTGCAGTTCTCCTGAATATTGGTGCGCTCGCCGATTTCGATCCATTCGTTGTCGCCGCGCAGCACCGCGCCGAACCAGATGCCGACGCCGGCTTTGATCCGCACTTTGCCGATGACCACGGCGCTCTCCGCCACATAGCAGGTGCCGGCCGGCGCCATGTCGGGCTCCTGCCCGCGCAAACTGTAAAGAGCCATCCGCAACTCCGCCTCGGCGCACGCAACGCTTCGTGCACCCTCTCGTCGTCCGTATCCGCTGCCGCGATCCGCGTTCGGTCAAAACACCGGGTTTTCCCGGTAGGTACCCCATAGCTTCTTCAACGCATCGACGATTTCGCCCATCGTGGCGCCGGCCTCGACCGCCGCGATGGTCGCCGGCAGGGCCGCAGCATTCTTGGGACGCCAGGTTCTCTCCTCAGCTTCTGCCTCAACGTGGCTTCAACTTCAGCAGCGCGTCGGCATTGCCGTGGGCGAGCTTGGCCATATCGGCGGGAGGCAGCGCGACGCGGTCGAGAAAGGCGCGGCCCCAGGCGTCGGGCGAATAGGGATAGTCGACCGAGAACATGATGCGGTCGATGCCGAAGGTCAGCAGTGCCGCGAGGAACGGCGGCTCGCTGAAGATGCCGCTGGTGGTGATCCAGACCTGATCCAGAATGGTGCGGCTGATCGAGCGCTTGAGGTGGTCGCTGTCGTTGGCAAAGACCTGGTCGGCGCGCGCCAGCATCATCGGCAGCATTTCGCCCATGTGGCCGATGATCAGCTTGAGCCGCGGATGGCGGTCGAGCGCTCCGGAAATCACCAGGCGCAGGACGTGCACGGCGGTCTCCGCATGCCAGCCCCAGCCGGCGGTTTCGAGCACGCGGCCCGGGCCGGGCGGCAGGTCGGAGAAGTAGGCTTGCCGGATCGGCTCGGGCGGAATGTGCGGATGGATGTAGATCGGTACGTCGAGCTGTTCGGCCGCGGCCAAAATGCCGTCGTAGCTCGAATGGTCCAGAAAGCGGCCTTCGGTCGTGCCGTTGACCATGGCGCCGACAAACCCGAGCTCTTTCACGCAACGGACGAATTCGACGGCAGCGGCGTCGGGGCTCTGCAGCGGCAGTGCAGCGAAGCCGGCAAAGCGGTCGGGCCGCCCGGCAATCACTTTGGCCAAATAATCGTTGGTCTGCCGCGCCATGGCGACGCCGTCGGGACCGGGCACCAGGTCCGGCCCGGGGCCGCTGTTCGACAGCACCTGCACGGAAATGCCCGCGTCATCCATCGACTTGAGGCGCCGTTCACCGATTTCCGGCAGCAGTTCGAGCGGATTGCGCGCGTTCTTCGGCAGCGTTCTTGGCCGATAGCCGCGGCGGCTCAGCACGCTCTTGTCGATGCGGCTCGCGACCGCAGGGACCGAGAAATGCTCCTCAAGTGCGACGGTGCGCATGGGCGGTTTTCCCCCTTCGTTTTACGTGGTCTTACGTGGTCCTGCTTGGCGGCCGTTTGTTGCATCGATGACGCGGCTCGGCAAGCGTGCCGAAAACGGCATGCGGCCGGCGACGACCCAAGCAGTTGCGGCGCTTCGAACCCGGCTTGGCCGGCGTCCGGAACCTTGAGTTCCGGCGCGCGTTGAGCGAGCGGCGGGGGACGATCGGGATGCGTGCCCTTGTTGCACCTGAACAGGCGACAGCTTCTTGGCTCCAGCGCTGTGGCGCTGGCGTTAAGCGCGGGCGCGGCGCGCGGCGCGATCGTCAAAGGCGGCCTGCCGTGGAAGCCGGGCGCCGCTGATCCTCCCACGGCAGCCGTCGGCGAAGGTTGGCGCTATTTCACGCCGCAAGAGGGCGCGCTTGTCGAGGCGTTCGTCGACCGCCTCATCCCGCCGGATCAGCTCTCGCCGGGCGGCAAGGACTGCGGCTGCGCCATCTTCATCGATCGCCAGCTCGCCGGCCCCCAGGGCCGGTTCGAAGGCTATTACATGAGCGGGCCGTTCCAGAAGGGAACCAAGCAGCAGGGTCCGCAATCGCCGATGACGCCGGCGCAGCATTACCGCAAGGGCCTGGCCGCCTTCGACGCCGCCTGCCGCAGCAAATTCAGCGGCAAGTCGTTCACGCAGCTTTCCGGCGACGAGAAGGACCAAGCCATCAAAGGGATCGAGGACGGCTCGCTCAAGCTCGAAAACCTAGACGGCCAGGACTTTTTCAAGCTGATCCTCAAAGATACGCAGAACGGCTTTTTGGCCGATCCGATCTACGGCGGCAACAAAGACATGGCGTCGTGGAAGATGATCGGCTTTCCCGGCACGCATTACGACTACCGCGATTGGATCGACCGCCACAATCAGCGCGTCACGCTGCCGACGGTCGCAATCAATACCCATCCGAACTGGACGTCGTGAAATTTTGCGGGACCTGCTTGACGTAACGAGAGTTGCCGATGACACAAAAGCTTCCGCACAAGGACGCCGTGATTATCGGCCTCGGCTGGACCGGCTCGATCCTGGCGCACGAACTGACCGATGCCGGGCTCGACGTGGTGGCGATCGAACGCGGCCCCTGGCGCGACACCGGCACGGACTTTTCCATCGCCTACGCTCAAGACGAGCTGCGCTACCGCATTCAGCACGAGCTGTTCCTGCGGCCGGCGCAAATCACCGTCACGTTCCGCAACAACGCCCGACAGACCGCGCTGCCGGTGCGCACCTGGGGCGCGTTCATGCTCGGCAACGGCGCCGGCGGCGCCGGCGTGCACTGGAATGCGGAAACCTGGCGCTTTCTGCCGACCGATTTCGTGCTGCGCACGCATTTGACGCAGCGCTACGGCGCCAACTCCTTGCCCTCCGACATGACTATTCAGGATTGGGGCGTCACTTACGACGAGCTCGAGCCGCATTACGATGCTTTCGAATATTTGTGCGGCACCTCGGGGCAGGCCGGCAATCTGAAGGGAACGATCCAGCAGGGCGGCAATCCGTTCGAGGGGCCCCGTTCGCGGCCCTATCCGACGCCGCCATTGAAACAAGGCTACGGCCATGCGCTGTTTGCCGAAGCGGCGGTGCAGCTCGGCTACAAACCTTTCCCGCAGCCCGCCGGCAACCTGTCGCAGCCGTACACCAACCCGCTCGGCGTCACGCTGGGCCAATGCACCTATTGCGGCTATTGCGAATGGTTCGGCTGCGCCAACTATTCCAAGTCAAGCCCGCAGACCACGATCCTGCCGGTGCTGGTGCGCAAATCGAATTTCGAGGCGCGTACCGAGTGTGAGGTCACCCGCGTCAATCTCGACAACACCGGCAAACGCGCCACCGGCGTCACTTACGTGAACGCTGCCGGCGGTGAATTCGAGCAGCCCGCTGATCTGGTGATCCTGTGCGGCTTTCAGTTGTTCAACGTGCAGCTGCTCCTGCTTTCCGGCATCGGCCAAAAATACGATCCGAACAGCAGACAGGGCCAGATCGGGCGCAATTTCACCCATCAGACGCTATCGACTGCGCTCGGATTCTTCGACAAAGACAAATACAACTTCAATCCGTTCGTGTCGGCCGGCGCGATCGGCATGTGCATCGACGAGTTCAACGGCGACAACTTTGATCATGGCCCGCTCGGCTTCGTCGGCGGCGGTTATCTCGGCCAGGTGCAGACCAACGGCCGGCCGATCGAGACCACCGCGGTACCGCCCGGCACGCCGGCCTGGGGCGCGAAATGGAAACAGGCGCTGCGCGACAATTATCTTAGCACCATTAACGCCGGCGGCGGCGTGCACGCCTCGTTCTATGCCTATCGCGACGTTTATATGGACCTCGATCCAACCTACAAGGACCGCTTCGGCCGCCCGCTCGTTCGCCTCACCATCGATTTTCACGACAACGAACTGAAGATGAGCGCGTGGCTCACTGACAAATATGCCGAAATCATGACCCGCATGGGCGCCAAGCAGGTGGTCAAGCACCCGCGCAAGGGCCCCTACGACGTCACCCAATATCAGACCTCGCATCTGTGCGGCGGCGCCATCATGGGCGACAACCCGGGCAACAGCGCGCTGAACAAATACTTGCAGAGCTGGGACGTGCCGAACCTGTTCGTGCAGGGCGCGAGCGCGTTTCCACAAAACGCGGGCTACAACCCGACCGGAACGGTAGGGGCGTTGGCGTTCTGGTCGGCTGCAGCGATTCGATCCCAATATCTGAAGAATCCGGGACCTTTGGTTCATGCGTGACCGCCGTGCCATAGCGGCAGCGCCGCTCGCCGCGCTCGCGCTGTGTGCGGTGGTTTGCCTGGCTCGCGCCAACGCGCAAGGCATCGACAAACAGGACTTCAACCAAGTCGAGAACGGCCGCTACTTGGCGACCGTCGGCGACTGCGCGGCCTGCCACACGCTGCCCGGCAGCGGCCACGAGTTTGCCGGCGGCCGGCCGATCGAAACGCCGTTCGGCACGCTGTTTGCACCCAACATCACCCCGGATCCGCAGACCGGCATCGGCGCCTGGACCGACGACGAGTTCGTCAATGCCCTGACCAAAGGCACCGGCCGCCACGGCATGCGACTCTATCCAGCGATGCCATACACTTACTTCACCAGGCTGACGCGCGACGACGCACTCGCCATCCGCGCTTATCTCAACACCGTTCCGGCCGTGCATAACCCGGTGAAGGCGGACCAACTGCCGTTCCCCCTCAATATGCGATGGATCATGGCGGTGTGGGATGAGTTGTTCTTCCGGCCGCAAGCGTTTCGACCCGATCCGCACAAGAGCGCGCAATGGAACCGCGGCGCTTATCTGGCGCAAGGCCTCGCGCACTGCGGCTTATGTCACACGCCGAAAAATTTTCTCGGCGCCGACAACAATGGTCGGCGCCTGCAAGGCTACAATTTGCAAGGTTGGTTTGCGCCCAACATCACCAACGATACGCGGCAGGGTCTCGGCTCATGGTCCGTAGATGACATCGCCGCATATCTGAAGACCGGCCATAACCAGATCACCACGACCACCGGACTGATGTCCGAGACGCTCAATCTGTCGACCTCGCACATGCGCGACGACGATCTCAAGGCGATCGCGGTTTATCTGAAGGATCAGCCGGGCCAAAATAACGAGCCCGCCGCGGCGCCGGACCCGTCGCTCATGAAGAAAGGCACGCAAATCTATGCCGACGAGTGCTCCGGCTGCCATAAGCCGGACGGCAGCGGCATTCCAGCGCTGTTCCCGATGCTCAAGGGCTCCCCCGCCGTGCAGCAAACCGATCCGACCTCGCTGTTGCGCGTGGTGTTGCGCGGCGCGCGAAGCGCCGGTACCGCCGACGCGCCGACCGCTTCGTCGATGCCGGAGTTCGGCTGGATTCTGAGCGACGAAGATGTCGCCGCAGTCGTCACCTATATCCGCAACGCCTGGGGCAATACCGCGCCGCAGGTCAATGCCGGCGACGTGCACAGGGCGCGGCAGGCGTTCGTCGAGCGCAGCGATTAGGATGCGGCGCGCTTAGCATGCCAACGTTAGGCGCTGAACTCATGTCATCATCCGCGCACCTGCGGATGATCCAGTAATCGTCGGCGTCAACATGAATGCTGGATGCTCCACCATTCGCGGAGCGTGACAAGGTAGCGGAATAACCGGTGTCGCATCACGGCCCGTTTCCGTGCGCCTCGAAGCCGGGCCCGCTGGTGGTGTAGAGCTGCGGCCAGCCGCGGCGGTCGGCGTAATCGGTCATGCTCAGGCCGTACAGGAAAGCGAGCCAGAGAAAGCCCGTGACGGCGAACACCCACTTCAGCGAGGGTGGACCTTTCAGGCGCATGAAAAGGATAAAGAGCGCGCTGGTCTGGATCGCGGCGATGCCGAATTGGATGACGGGCGCCCACACGCCGAGGCCGAGAAACGCGGTCAAAAGACTTAATCCCGCCAGCACGAGCATGGCCGCCCAGGCGACGACGAACGGCAACGGCCGGGCGCGTTTGGGATGAATGTCCGGGCCTATCGTCATGAGCGCCCCACCAGATAAATGCAGGGATAAAGAAACAGCCAGACCGCGTCGACGAAGCTCCAGTAGATGCCGACGACTTCGAGCGGCGCGTAATAGGCCGGCGTGATCTCACCGTGCCTTATGCGCCGCAACAGCATATAAAGAACGAGCCCGATACCGACGGTCAGGTGAATGGCGTGCAGCCCGGTGGCGACCCAATAAAACACCCAGAACAATTGGCCGGCGCTGCCCTCGCCCGGCTTGGCTGCGAAGTTCACCACCGGAACGACTTTGTCCTGAAAATCCAGGTAATACTCGTAGCCCTTGATCAACAAAAAGACGCCGCCGAGCGCGGCCGTCGCAATCAGCCAGCCGATCATGGCCTGCCGTTGATCCTGCGCTCCGGCGTTGATGGCAAGCACCATGGTCAGGCTGCTGGTCAACAGGATGACCAAATTGACGCTGCCGCACCACAGCACGGCATCCTTGGCCGCCGCCGCGAACTCGTGCGGGTAGGACAGGCGGTAGATGTAATAGGTGAAGATCAGGGCGCCGAAGAACAGCGTCTCGTTGACGAGAAACGCCCACATGCCGAGCTGAGCGGTCTCGCCTTGCTGCTCGAGGCTGGCGAACTGGATTTCAGGTCGCAGCGGCGGCGCGCTAGCCGGCATGGGGCACGCCCTCCTGGGTGACGTAGGTGTCGCGCTCCGGGTCGTAGCAATAGGGCTCGAGGGCGACGACCGGCGTGCGCTCGAAATTGTGCGCGGGCGGCGGCGAGCGCGTCGCCCATTCGAGCCCGGTGGCGCGCCACGGGTTGGCGGACGCCTTGCGGCCCCGCAACAGCGACCAGCCAAGATACAACAGCGGCAGGATATAGGCGATGGCCAGGATCGAGGCGCCGGCGGACGACAGCAAATTCCAAGACTGCCATTCGGGCGAATAGGTATAGGAGCGGCGCGGCATGCCGAGATAGCCGAGAATGAATTGCGGAAAGAACGTCAGATTGAAGCCGACGAAGGTGAGGATCGCGGCAAAGCGCGCCCAGATCTCCGGATAAAGCCGGCCGGTCATTTTCGGCCACCAGTAATGCAGGGCACCGAAGAACGCGCTGACCGTGGCGCCGACCATGACGTAGTGAAAGTGTGCGACGACGAAATATGTTCCATGCACGTCGACGTCGATGCCGAGCGTTGCCAGCATCAGCCCGGTGACGCCACCGAGCGTGAACAGCAACACGAAGCTGAGCGCATACAGCATCGGCGCATCAAAAATGATGCTGCCCTTGTGCAGGCTGACGGTCCAGTTGAACACCTTGATGGCCGAGGGAACAGCGACGAAAAACGTCATCAGCGAGAACGCGACGCCCGAGTAGATCGAAATCCCGGCGACGAACATGTGATGGGCCCAGACGAAGAAGCTCAAGATCGCGATCGCCATCAGCGCCATGGTCATGCCCGAATAGCCGAAAATCGGCCGGCGCGCGTAGCAGGGAATGATCTCGCTGGCGACGCCCATGGCGGGCAAAATCATGATGTAGACCGCGGGATGCGAGTAGAACCAGAACATGTGCTGCCAGAGCAGCGGGTCGCCGCCGTGGTTGGGATCGAACAGGCCGACGCCGAGGAACCGCTCCACCGCGAGCAGAAAAGTGTCCATCGCCAGAACCGGCGTTGCGGTCAGCATGACGCCGCTCACCGCGTAAATGCCCCAGATGAACAGCGGCAGCCGCATCCAGGTCATTCCCGGCGCGCGCAAGCGGTGGATGGTGACGATGAAGTTGAGCGAGGTCATGATCGAGGAGAAGCCGTTGATGAAAACGGCCAGGGCGGCGGCGAACACGTAGCCGTTGGCGTAGGAGGTCGACAGCGGCGTGTAGAACGTCCAACCGGCATCGGCGCCGCCCATGACCAGGGCGAAGAGCACCACCAGCCCGGAAAGGTTGAACACGTACCAGCTGGCGAGATTGACCCGCGGAAACGCCAGATCGCGGGCGCCGATCATCAGCGGCACGAAGAAATTTCCGAACGTCGTCGGGATCGACGGGATGAGAAAGAACCACACCATGATGATGCCGTGCATGGTGAACATGCGGTTGTACACCGCCGGCTGCAGCAGGCCTTCGGGCGTGGCGAGGTTGAGCCGCATCAAGGTCGCGGCAAATCCGCCGATGAAGAAGAAAAAAGTGATGGAGGCGAAGAACAACAGCGCGATGCGCTTGTGATCGCGCGTCAACAGCCAGGACGCGACGGTATTCTCCCCGGTCAGATAGCTCGGCTCCGAGGCAGCGGCGGCGGGTTCGGCCGCCGGCCCGCGCTCGACGGTGGTGACGCTCATTGGGCGGACTCCTGCTTACCGAGCGATTTGATGTAAGCGACGAGCTTCAGCAGATCGTCCTCGCCGAGCTGCCCGGCAAAATCCGGCATGAGCGGCGGGTAGCCGGCGACGGTGAAGCTGCGCGGATTGAGAATGCAGTCGCGGATGTAGGCTTCGTCGGCGAGGCGCACCGAGCCGTCCTGCATATGCACATAAGTGCCGTAAAGGCCGGCCAGCGGCGGCGCATGCACCGTGCTGTTGTTGCCATGGCAGCCGCTGCAGCCGTGGGCGCGGAACACCGCCTCGCCCTGCTCGGCCAGGGATTCGTGCACGCCCTGCTCGGTGAGCCAGCGCGCGTAATCGGGGCCGCTCAGCACGTCGACCTCGCCCTGCATCGTCGCGTGCTGCAGCCCGCAAAATTGCGCGCATTCGAGCTTGAAGACGCCGATCTTGTCGGCCTTGAACCAGATCGTTTCCAGCGTGCCGGGCACCACATCGCGCTTGATGCGGAACGCCGGGACGAAAAAGCTGTGAATGACGTCCTCCGACGCCATCACCACCCTGATGGTCTTGTTGACCGGCACGTGCAGCGCGTCGATCTCGCTCTGGCCGCCCGGATGTTCGATTTTCCACATCCACCGCTTGGCGACGACGTAGACCTCCTCGTCGCCGCGCGGCGCCTGGTACAGCCAGATGTAGATCGCCGCCCCCCAGACGAAGAGGACGAGAAAGGCGCCGAGCGTGGCGATGGTCCAGCCGATCTCGAAGTGCCAGGTCTTTTGCACCCGGTCGGCGCGCGATGCGGCACTGCCTTTGCGGTAGCGGATGCAGAATGTGAGCATCATGGCGACGACCGTCACCATGATCAGGCCGGAAACGCCGAGCTCGGCGATGTAGAGATTGTTGACCACGATCGCATTGACGGCGGCGGTATCGGGCCAAAATGGTATCCAGTGATACATCAATGATGCCTGCGTCAGCCGTGGCGGCGGCGGCGAATAACGGTGAACAGCGCGATAAGAGCGAAGCCCGCGGCGAGATCGGCGGCGGTGAACGCGGTGAGCACCGGCACGGTGAAGCGCCCCAGCGGCACACCTTGCACGTGACACAGCAACACGATGCGCGTGATTAGACCCGGCGATTTATCCTGCTCGGCGTCGGCCAAAGCGCCGACCAGATCGCGCGGCGCGACGGCGACACCTTCGATGTAGCGGCTGATCACGCCGTCGGGCGCCGCGACGATGAAACCAGCCGGATGAATGTAGGCGTCGAGCAGGGAATCGTAGCGATACGGAAATCCGACAGTGTCGGCGATCTCGCGCACAGCCGCCGCGGGCGCGGTGAGAAAATGCATGCCGCGCTTCGCCCCGTCACGGTGCAACAGACCGGCATATTTTGTCCGAGCGGCAGCGGCGTCTGCGGGCGTGTCGCGCGGGTCGATGCTGATCGCCATGAGCTCGTAGTCGCGGCCGGGCTCGAGCGGCAGCTTATCGAGCGCGCCGACGACGAGATTACGCAGCGTGACGCCGCACAGCGACGCGCAGCGCAGATAGTCGAGTACGAGAATGACGGGTGACTTGCCGAAATATGCCCCCAGCGTAACCGAGCGGCCGCTTTCATCGATCAGTGTCGTGGTCAGCGGCAAGCGGGCGCCCGGATGCGGGCGAAACGCAAGCCCCGCAAGGTCGTTGCCGACGGGTACAGGCCGCGATGGGCTCGGCAGCGTGATCGCGGCGAGCAAAGCGCCGGCACACAGCACCGGGACAACGAGCAAAGCCGACGCGGCGCGTCTCATTGCTGCCCCTGTCCCTTGGGAAAGCCAGGCGCGCCCGTGGTGGCAAGCTTTTTCATCGCCTGTTCGATCGGGATGTGCACGATGCCTTTCTGCTTATCGATCCAGTAATAGGTGTTGAGGCGCCGCTCCTCGCCGGCGCGGAATTTTTGCAGATCGCCTGCGGCGTCGGTCTGCAGCCGCGGACCGGGCGGCGCGATGCGCAGCGTACGGTCGACGTCAGGGAGCGCATTCGGATAGGCGGCGATCAGCACAAAACACGAGACGACCAGCAACACCGGTATGGCGAGGTAAATCAGCGCCACCGGCCGCAACGACCAATCGCTCGGCTCGAACGCGGTGGCGGGATTGTCCTGCTGAACGCTCGCGGCGCGTTCTTCATGTTCTTCATGTTCTTCGCTCTTTGTGGCGAGCGCACTCGGCTGCGTTTCGGCGTGCGAGCGATGCGGCAGGAGGACTCTACAGGCGAGTACGACGACAAAGCCGCCGAGCGCCATCAAGCCCCACCATGCGCGCGCTTCCGCGCGGCTTTTGTTATGGACCGTCTCAGCCATGATCCGCCGTCCAGATCGGGGCGCCGGCCGGCGCGAGCCGCCGCGCGCAACGTAAGCCGAGAGCAAACAGCATCACCATGGCGCCGCCCAAAGCCAGGATCGCCGCAACGTCGAGCCAAAACGGCGTCGGCGCTGTGAATTCCGGCATGACCAAGAGCCAGGTGTGGGCGAGCCGGCTGATCAGAATGGACACGCAGACGATAGCGACGGCGGCGCGATTGCGCTTGGTCGGCGCCCACAGCAGCACGAAGAAGGGTAAAACAAATCCGAGCGCGGCCGAGACATAGATCGCGGGCTGCCATACCGAATCGAGGCGCTTCAAATACCAGGGGATCTCGGTTCTGAGGTTTTCTTCCCAGATGATCAGAAACTGCATGAATTCGACATAGGCCCAGAAGATCGTCGTCGCGAGCATGATCCGCGACAGGTCGGCCATGTGCCGCCTGCGCTCGCCGTCCGGCCAGCCAAACAGGGCGACGGTCAACAGCACGATCGCCAGGCCGGTGTTGAACCAGCTTGCGCCTTGCGTGTAAGTGAAAATCGCGGACCAGAATTTCGGCTCGAGCGACAGAATCCAGTCGATCGAGGCAAAGCCTGCGGAAAAAGCCAGCACGATGAGGCCGACGCCGCTGATCCACGACAGTCCGGGCGGGATCGGCAGCCGGCCCGCGCGCGCTCCCCACAGCGCATAGGCCGCCAGCAGATTCCACAGCACGACGTAGATCGCGTAGCGGACGAAGAAAGCAGTGGGATTGAGATAGAAGACGTTCCCCAGATCGGAGGCCGGATGCGTCCAGCCGTAGAGCGAGGCAAGCCCGATGAAGGCCGGAATGCCGGCGAGGCTCGCCAGCGGCATGGTGGCGATCGCGGCATCGAGCGGCGGCCGCGCCGTCGCCATCCAATCGCCGCCGGAAAGATCGTGCACCAGAACGAGCGTGATGCCGGCGAGCGGCAGGCCGAGCCAGAGCAGATAGCTGCACAACCACGCTCGACAAAATGCCGCCGGATCGATGATGGCGCCGACGACGCAACCGATCATGCCGAGCACGCAGAGCGCCGCCGCGGCGGAAGCGAACCATTGCGGGTTGCGCCTCATTGCAGCGCACTCCGCTGCTCCGGCGGCACGTCGGCGAGCGTGGCGCTGGCACTCGCCTGCAGCGCGCGGACGTAGGCGACGATGGCCCAGCGGTCGGCGGGCTCGACCCGGTCCGCATAGGAATACATGACGCCGTAGCCGTGGGTGATCACGTCATAGAAATGCTGACTGGGCGCATTGCGCAGCGCGTCGCTGTAATAGGACGGCGGGTGCGGAAAGCCGCGTTGCACGATCATGCCGTTGCCGTCGCCGAAGCGGCCGTGGCACGGCGCACAATAAATGTCGAAGCGCTGCCTGCCGCGTTCGAGCAGCGCCATGGTGACGGGCGGCGCGGCCGGCGGATGCAGAGGTTGGTCGCGCGCAACGACATGCGGCGGCGGCGTCACGGGCCACTGCGCCTGCGAGCCATATGGCAACTCGTAAGGATTGAGCTTCGGCTGATTGGCCATGTTGTCACACGCCGCCAAGCCAATCGCTGCAGCACTCGCCAGACCTGCGATCGCGATACCGCGCCGCCACCTCACGCGCGCACCTCCTCGATCTGTTCGGCGCCGAGCTGTTCGAATTCGCGGCGGACGACCGATGCATCGAAGCGCCGGTCCGAGGCCTCGATGCAAATGACGAAGCGGTCGCGCGAGGCGCGGGCAAATGCCCGCGCTTCGAACACCGGGTGATAGAGCCTGGGCAAGCGCGAGACCGCGAGCATGCCGAAAAAGCCGGCGGCGATCGTGACCAGCAGCATGAGTTCGAACGTGCTCACCGCGAACGCCGGCCAACTGTTGTAGGGACGGCCGCCGACATTGAGCGGATAATTCAGCGCTTCGTCCCAGTACTGAATCCAATATCCCCACGCCGCGCCGAGCACTGCGGCGGCGAACATCAGGCCGGGCAAAAGCCGCTGCGGCCGCGGATGGATGATGCGGTCCAAGCCTTCGACCGGATACGGCGTGTAGGCTTCGAAGGTACGATAGCCTTGCTGCCGCAGACGCGCGGCGGCGTTTTTGACCGCCTCCGCCGTATCGAACACCGCGATGACGCCGAACAGAGCTTTCATTTCGATCGCTCCGCTTCGACGACTTCGCGCACTTCGGCGATGGAGACGATCGGCGCAAAGCGCAGGAACAAGAAGAACAGGGTGAGGAACAGGCCGATCGTGCCGGCGAGCGCCGCCCAATCCCACAGCGTCGGAAAGAACACGCCCCAGCGGGATGGGATCGAATTGTGCTCGAGGCTTGCGGTCACGAACATGACGCGTTCCTGCCACATGCCGACGATGATGCCGCCGGAGATCAGGAACAAAAGAAGCTGGTTGCGGCGCACGAGCGGCAGCCACAGCAGTTGCGGGATGACGACGGTGAGGATTTTTTCCGACCAGAACAGCGGCGCAGTGAAGCCGAATATGCGTTGAAAGAACTCCGTCCGCTCGGCGACGTCGCTGCCGTAGATCGGACCGAATGCTTCCCACACATAGGCATAGCCGAGCATCACGCTGCCGACGAGCATGACCTTGGCCAGGGCATTGAGGTGATATCCGGTCAGCACGTCGTGGAGGCCGCAGCCCCAGCGCACCATGATGGTGAGCATCATGATCACCGCCGTGCCGGAAATGACGGCGCCGAAAAAGAAATACGGCGGGAATTGCGTGTCGTGCCATCCGGGCGTCAGTCCGCCGGCAAAGTCGAGGCCGACGACGCTGTGCACCGACACGACCATCGGCGCCATGATCGCCGACATGATGGCGTAGACGATGCGCTGGTTGCGCCATTCTTCGGACGAGCCGCGCCAGCCGAGTGCCAGAATGCCGTAAAAAATTTGTTTGAACCGGCTCTTCGCCAGATCGCGCACGGTGGCGAGGTCCGGCAGGATGCCGGCGTAGTAGTACATGATCGACATCAGGATGTAGCAAAGCAGACAGATGAAATCCCACCACAGCGGGCTGCGCACCTGCGGCCACACGCCCATGACGTTGGAGTAGGGAAACAGCCAGTAGAACAGGCCCGGCCGGCCGAGATGCATGATCGGCATCAGGCCGGCGCACGGCGCCGCCGACAGCAGCATGCTTTCGGCGATGCGGTTGGTCGCCGAGCGCCACGGCGAGCGGGTGAGGAAGAATAGCGCCGACACGATGGTGCCGCCGCTCGCCAGCGCGATCCACCAGACGTATTCGGCGATGGCCAAGCCCCAGGCCACCGGAATGTTGACGCCCCATAGCCCGATGCCGCCGATGAACAGCCAGCCCATTTGAATGATCAAGACCGTGAACAGTGCGAACGCGATCGCGAAACCGATCCACCACCAAAGCGGCGCGCGATCCATCAGCACGCGGCCGCTCACCTCTTCGCTCAGCGAGGTCAGCGTGACGTCCGGCGCCACGACCGGCGCGTCGGGCAAAAATTCGCGCGGCAGAGTCATCGTCATCGAATTACCCGCGGCCGTTCACGACTGGCCGGACTTGATCGCCGGATTGCGATTTCGGATCAGCGCGCCATAGCTGGTGCGCGGCCGTGTGTTCTGTTCTTCGAGCAGCACGTAATCGGTCGGCGCCGCCTGGCGCTTGGCGACCGCGCTGTTGCGGTCGTTGCGATCGCCGAAAATGATCGCCTGGGTCGGACAGCTCTGCTGGCAGGCGGTGACGATCTCGCCGTCCCGAATCGGCCGGCCGTCGCGCTCCGCGGCGATCTGCACCGTGCGGATGCGCTGGATGCAGTAGGTGCACTTCTCCATGACGCCGCGGTCGCGCACCGAGACTTCGGGATTCCACGATTCCGGCGGACGATCGTTGGCCGCCGCATAGGCGTAGAAATTGAAGCGGCGCACCTTGTAGGGACAATTGTTGGAACAGAACCGCGTGCCGACGCAGCGGTTGTAGACCATCAGATTGATGCCCTCGTGATCGTGCACGGTGGCGTGCACCGGGCAGACCACTTCGCACGGCGCGTTCTCGCAATGCATGCAGGGCATCGGCTCGAACGCGACATCGGGCGCATCCGGCGAGCCGGAATAATAACGATCGATGCGCAGCCAATGCATGATGCGCTGATCGAGGACCTGGTCCTTGCCGACGATCGGCACGTTGTTTTCGGCCTGGCAGGCGATGGTGCAGGCTTGGCAGCCGATGCAGGAGTTCAGGTCGACGGCCATCGCCCAGGCGCGGCCGGGATACTGAAAGGGTGGATAGAGCGACTCGGCTTTTACTTTCTTCACCACCGACGCGGGGTCGCTGTTGAACTGCTCGAGGCTCGCCTCGCGAATGAGATCGCGGCCGAGAACGCGATCCTGGCCTTGTGTCGTCGCGAGCTGATAAACCTCGCCGGTCTTGGCGATCGACGTAATCCCGGCAAGCCACAAATCGGCGCCGCGACGCAGGCGATAGGTGTCGAAGCCGGCGCCCGCGCCGAGCCCGCCTGCGGTGCGGCCCCAGCCGAGCGGCAGGGTGATGCAATCCGCCGCCTGGCCCGGCAGCACGAAAACCGGCACCTTCAGCTTGGTCTGCGCGACGGCGATTTCGACAACGTCGTGGGTCTTGAGCCCAAGCCGCGTCGCGGTGCTCGGCGCGATAAGCGCGGCGTTGTCCCAGGTCAGGCGCGTGAACGACCGTGCCATTTCCAGAAGCCACGGATTGTCGGCGAAACGTCCGTCCCAGGTTCCTTCGTCCGGCCGAAACAGCGCCACCAACCCGTTTGCTTGCTGCGGCGATCTGGTTGCAGGCCCCTGAGCGGCAGCGCTTGGGTTCGGCGTCACCGAGAGCGGAGCTTCCGCCGTGTTGGGCACGACGCCGACCCGTACCGCCTCGTGCCAAAACGTCGCGAAATCGCCGCGGTTCTCCTGCTGCGCCCGGTTCTGCCAATAGTCGCGCAGCAGCTTGTAATCGTCCGACGCAAGATCGCCGAGCAGAAGCGCAACGATCTGTTGCGCCGAGTGACCGCCATAGAGCGGACGCACCTGCGGCTGTTGGATCGTCACGGTGCCATCGAAGGCGCGCGCGTCGCCCCACGTCTCGTATTCATGAGTGGCCGGAATGCGCCAGGTGGTGGCGTGGGCAGTCTCGTCTTCGTACAGCGCGAGCGAGACCGAGAATGGCACGCGACGCAATGCGCCGGCAAAATCCAGATCGGCGGGCGCGTCATAAACCGGGTTAACGCCGAGCATAAGCAGCGTGTCGACTTTGCCGGACGCCATGTCTTGGACAAGCGCGGCAATCGACCGGCGCATAGAGCCCGTATTGGCAAGCACCGGCGCAATCAATCGCACCGTGTTGCCGAATGCGCCGAGCGCGTTGTTGATCGCGTCGGCGAGGATCTGAATGTCGGCCGGCTGCTCACGCCCGGCGTGCACGAGCGCGCTGCCCTTGTGCTGCGCAAGGTCATCGGCCGCCGCCTTGAGCCACGCCGAGCGCGCATTGTTCTCTTGCGCCCATTGTTGCGGCCCGGCGTCGAGCGACCCGGCCAGGTAGCGCACGGAGTCCATTATTTCGTCCGGCCGCAGCGGCAGGCGATGGTCGGCCTTGGCGCCGAGCAAGGTCGGCGTGCTCTCGATCGCGTAGACGCGGCTCATGGTGCCGCCGGTCTCGGTCGGCCGCCGCGCCGCAGCAAACTTTCGGGCATAGGCCAGCCAGCCGGGCGTCGCCGAGATCAGATCGCTTTCGATACCAAAAATCCGCTCGGCCTTGCTCAGGTCGTAGACCCGCTCGACCGGCCGGCCGAAGCTCGTCTGCGCTGCGGCGAACGCGTTGTCGCGATGCAGCGGCTCCCACTGATGCCAGCGCATTTGCGGCAAAAGCTGCTGAAGCTTTGCAAGCTGCGCCGCGAGCGACGGCGAGCTGATCGCTCCGGTCAGAATGCGCAGTCCTTCGCCCTTGCGTGCCAGCAAAGCGCCGCGACGGTCGTGCAAGGTACTGACGAAAGTTTGCCAGGTGGCGATTTGGCCGTTGCCGACGATGGTCTGGGCGCGTCGCGGATCGTAGAGCTGCAGGATGCTTGCCTGCATGATGGCGCCGGCCGCGCCAAGACTCGCCGGATGATCGGGATTGCCTTCGACCTTGATCGGTCGCGCCATCTGGTGCGCGACCAGCACGCCGGTTGCATAGCCGTCGAGCGTGACGGCGCTGGCATAGTAACGATTGCGCCCCGGTACGATGTTCTCCGGCTCTTCCACGTAGGGTAGAAGCTGGCGCGGGTCCGGCTCCGGGCCGCACGCGGACAAACCGCCGAGCGCCAGCGAAGCCGCCATCAACTGCAAAAAACGCCGGCGGTCGAACGCATTGACGATATCGCGGAAGCGCGGCGCCTGGCGCGCGATAATTGCGGCGAATTCCGGCGTCTGCGCCAATTCTTCCAGGCTGCGCCAATAGCTGCGGGCAGGCTCACTCATCGATGGCAAATTCCGCAATCAGATAAATTGTCGGTATGGATGTTATATTCGGCCATCAGCGCCGCGCCCGACGGTGTTGCCGAGGTGCGCTGCCAATGAGGGTTGAACACTTCGTCCCGCGGACGCAGGTGCGGCGCGGGATCGCGATGGCACGACAGGCACCAGCTCATGTAGAGCGTGCGCGCCTTCCAGGTCAGCGCCATGTCGCCGATCGGACCGTGGCACTCGGTGCAGCCGACGCCCTTGGCGATGTGGATGCTGTGATCGAAGAAGACGTAATCGGGCAGCGTATAGACGCGCGTCCAGCGGATCGGCGTGTTGGTCGCGAGACTCTGGCGGTCGGGCGCCAGCATCGCGGCGTTGGTCCAGATCTGCGAGTGGCAGGTCATGCAGATCGCCGTGGACGGCATCCCGGCATCCGCCGATTTCTCGACCTCGGTGTGGCAATAGCGGCAGTCGATGCCCAGGCCGCTGACGTGGTGCTTATGGCTGAAGGGAATCGGCTGCTGCGGCGCGAACCGCTCTTGCGTGTTGTAGCCGATCACCGGGACGACCCAGACCGCCAGCAACAGGACGATAACTGCGCCGGTCACGCCGAGAAGCGCCGCGTTCATGAAAAGGTTCGCTCGAGGCCCGAAGATCGCCATCAGCGCGCGCCCTCGCGGCCGCCCCCGCTCCACCGGGCGAGCAGACGCCAGCGACCCTCGGCCTCCCAGCGGATACGCTCTGGCAAAACCCGACCGGGAGCTGTTGGTTCCATAAGTGAACCTTTTTGTTCCCTCTTTCGGCTGGCAAAGCGGGAGCGGATTGGTCGCGTTATTTCTCGTCGAACGTTCGCTAGCGAACTCATCGACAGCCGCCTTGGCCGGTTACCTTGGGCTTCGCCAGGCCGAACAATTGGCGATGCGGGTCACACGGCCTTCATTGCCGACGGCGGCCAGCAGCAGCAGAGAAAAGACGATCGCGGTCAGAAAATTCGAAATGCCGGTCTGCAACAGGACGAGCGCAGCAGCCAGCGTACCGGGCACGGCGGCATCGCTCGCGACGCCGCTCACTCGACGCGCCGCAGCGGGACAGGCCGTCCCGGCCCGCGGGTGCCGCCCTTGACCGGCTCGGCGTAGTACATGGTCAGCACGATCTTGATCGAAGCGGCCACAGGGACGGCCAATAACAGGCCGATGATGCCGAACAGCGTCGCGCCGGTGAGAAAGGCAAAGATGATGACGACCGGATGCAGCCGCGCGGCGCGACCGAGCACCAGGGGGCCGACGATCTGGTCGATTGACAGTCGAAGGCCGACCGCAAATGCGCCGAGTCCGGCTATTGTCAGGATCGCGGTTTGCTGGACCGCGGTGAGGCCGACCGCGGCGAGCGACACGGCGGGTCCGATCACCGGAACGAGCTCGAGGAGGCCAAACGCCACTGACAGCGTCGGCGCGTGCGGCAGATGGAAAATGAGCCCGAACCCGATCCATGCGGTAGTCGTCGTGTAGGTGATGACCGCGAGCAGGCCGACAAAGTAACGCCACAGCATCGGCAGCACCTTGACGGTGACCTTGTCGACGCCGGCGCGATATTCCGGCGGCACGAGCCAAAACACCCCGGCCGCGACGCGCTTTCCGGAGACCAGGAGGTAGATCAGCAGCACCAGCATCAGGATACCGCCAAAGATCGTGGCTACGCCGTAGCCGGCGAATTTCAGTCCCAGCGTGCCGCCGAATAGCGCGCCGATGTCGGCTAAAACTTGCTTGGTCAAGGCGTCGACATCGATGGATTGGCCGACAAATCCCGGCATCAATTGCACCGCGTCCCCGATCAGCTTGTGCAGGAGCTGCGGAAATTGCCGGACGATCACCGCGACGTCGCGCACCACGACGCCGCCCACCCAGTAGCCGAACAAAGCCAAGCACCCGACGAGGAGGACATAGACGACAGCGGCGATGATCCAGCGGGGCAGCTTCAGGCGGCGCTGGCCGTAATCGATGACGGGCGTCAGGATGAAAGCGATGGCGGCCGCCAGGATGAACGGCAGCAGCACTCCGCGCACGAAAAACAGGAACGCAAAAAGCGCCGCGATTGCCGTCGCCAGCGGCCAGCCGCCGACTTTTGACCTGACCTCCGGCATTGCTGAAAAGCTTTCGGGTGATTTGTTGATTTGTTGAGAATAATACTCCCGCCGAGGGTTCTCGGTTCCGAGTCGGGTTCGCCGGCAAGCCGCGGCGATCGTGCCAGCGGCGCGGATTGGGCAATCAGGTGCACAGACACCGAAGGCTCCTCCGCCGAGCGCAAAGAACGCGATGGTTCCCGGAACCGGTACCGGGCGAGCGCCGTTAGTTATCGAGCAGAACCGCGCCGGTGTGACGCGCAGCTCGGAACGGCCATGGCTGACGACGACATCGCGGCAAAGAACCCGCAGCGGTCCGGCACCAACCGGAGACGATTCCTGATGGCCAGCGTCTCGTCCGCTGCCGCACCGGCGTTTGTTCGGGCCGCCACTGCTGACGCCGCGGCGCAGCGAAATAGCAGCGGCGCGCGGCTGCCCGCCGACTTCACTCTCACGATCAACGGTCGCGACTACCAGCTCGCGGTCGATCCCCGCACCTCGCTCCTCGACCTGTTGCGCGAGCATCTCGCACTGACCGGCAGCAAAAAAGGTTGCGATCACGGTCAATGCGGCGCCTGCACGGTGCTGCTCGATGGCCGCCGCGTGTTGTCCTGTCTGACCCTCGCGGTGGCCGCGCAAGGCCGCGCCGTCACTACCATCGAAGGCCTTGCCAAAGCCGGCGCGCTGCATCCGATGCAGCAGGCCTTCATCGATCACGACGCATTTCAGTGCGGCTACTGCACGCCGGGACAGATCATGTCGGCGATCGCCTGCGTCAACGAGGGCCACGCCGAAACCGACGCCGACATTCGCGAGTCCATGAGCGGCAATCTGTGCCGCTGCGCCGCCTATCCGAACATCGTCGCCGCGGTGCGGCAGGCGAAGCCCGTGATGAAGACAGCGAGCCGAGATTAGCCATGCGCCCTTTCGTCTATGAACGCGTCGGCGACTGGGCCGCAGCGACGCAGGCCGCCGGCCGCTTAGGCTCCGCGCCGGCCTCTTATCTGGCCGGGGGCACCACACTCGTCGACCTCATGAGGCTCGAGGTGATGCGGCCGGAGCGTGTGATCGACATCAATGCGCTGCACGACAGCCGCTATGGACGCATCGAGTTCGGCCAAAATGGGCTGCGCCTCGGCGCCTTGGTGCGCATGGCGGACGCTGCCGACCATCCGGGCGTCCAGCGTCACTGTCCAGTGATCGCGCAAGCCCTGCAGCTTGCGGCCAGTGCGCAGATTCGCAACATGGCGAGCCTCGGCGGCAACGTGCTGCAGCGCACGCGCTGCACCTATTTTCGCGATGTCTCGTACGCGGCTTGCAACAAGCGCAATCCCGGCTCGGGATGTGCCGCGCTTGCCGGCGTCAACCGCATGCACGCGGTGCTCGGCGGCAGCGATCATTGCATCGCCACCTATGCGGGCGACTTCGCGCAGGCGCTGATCGCGCTCGGCGCCAGCGTCGACCTCATCAGTGCGGACGGCGCGCGCACCATCCCGTTCGCCAAGCTGCATCGCCAGCCGGGCGACACGCCGGATCAAGAGACGACGCTGCGGCCGGGCGAACTGATCGTATCCTTCACGGTGCCGGCCGCGCCATGGACCCGCCGCTCGCTCTATCTGAAAGTGCGCGACCGGCAGTCCTACGAATTCGCGCTCGCCTCGGCGGCTGTCGCGCTCGATCTCGACGACGGCGCCGTGCGCGAGGCCCGCATTGCGCTCGGCGGCGTCTCGACGGTGCCGTGGCGCGCGGCCGAAGCCGAGGCCGCGCTGCGCGGCAAAACCATCAACGACCAAACCGCGATGGCGGCGGCGGATGCCGCCTTTGCCGGCGCGCAAGGCCGCGGCCACAACGATTTCAAGATCGAGTTGGGCAAGCGCACCTTGCGCCGCGCGCTGCGGCAGGCCGCCGCATTGGAGATTTAGATGGCAAACGCCGCAGCGCCGACGCCGAAAGCCAACATGGGGCCGGCCGCCCCGCGTATCGATGCGCGGCTGAAGGTCACCGGACAAGCGCATTATCCCTCCGACACGCCGGTCGGCAATCCGGCCTTCGCGGTTCTGGTCACGAGCGCCATTGCCAGGGGGCGGATCGAACGACTGGATCTCGACGGCGCGCGCGCGGTTCCTGGCGTTCTCGACATCCTGACCCACGAGAACACAGGCGACCTGAACGACGTGAAATTCGGCCACGGCTCGGGAACGTCGATCGAGGACCTCGGGCCGGAAATTCAGCAGGCCGGCCAGATCATCGCCGTGGTCGTTGCCGACACTTTCGAAGCCGCAACCGAGGCGGCCTCCGGCGTCAAGCCGGCCTATTCGGAACAGACGCCGTCGGCGACGTTCGGCTCGCAGGGAGTGACGCAGGAGGACGCCACCAAGGTCTCGCCGCAGCACAAGCACTTGCCGCAGGCCGGCGACGCCGAAGCGGCGCTTGCGGGCGCGCCGGTGGTCATCGATGTCGAGTATGAAACGCCGACGCAGCACCATAACCCGATGGAGCTGTTCACCACCACTTGCGCGTGGACCGGCGACCGCTTGACGGTCTACGAGCCGAGTCAGTTCGTCTATGGGCTCAAGAACGGCGTCGCTCATCGGCTCGGCATCGATCCTGACAAGGTGCGCGTCGTCAGCAGCTATGTCGGCGGCGCGTTCGGCTCCAAGGGCACGATGACGCCGCGCACCGCGATGATCGCGCTCGCGGCGAGACGGCTCAATCGTCCGGTGAAGCTCGTCGCCACGCGCGCCCAGGGGTTCACCATCGCCACCTACCGCGCCGAAACGCGTCACCACATTCGGCTCGGCGCCGCTCGCGACGGTAAGCTCGTCGGCTACAGCCACGAAGGTTTTGAAGTCAGCTCGCGGCCGGATGCTTACGTCGTCGCCGGTGTCGAAGACAGCGCGCAAATCTACGCATTCGGCGCCGTCGCCACCAAGGTCAACATCGTCCATGCCGACCGCAACACACCGGGCTACATGCGCTCGCCGCCGGTCGTGCCGTACATTTACGCGTTGGAAAGCGCCATGGACGAGATGGCGCAAAAGCTCGGCATGGATCCGATCGAATTTCGCCGCGTCAACGACACGATGACAAGCCCGATCGGCAACAGGCCTTATTCGAGCCGCTCGCTGATGACGTGTTACGACCAGGCGGCAGCGGCCTTCGGCTGGAAAGACCGCAACCCGCAACCGGGCTCGACGCGCGATGGCGACTGGCTGGTCGGCTATGGCTGCGCCACGGCGGTCTATCCGACCCACACCGGCCCGGCCGCGGCGCGCGTGCGGCTCAAACCGAACGGCGAGGCGCGCGTGCAGATCGCCGCCCATGAGATCGGCAACGGCGCCTACACGGTCATCGGCCAGATGGCGGCCGAGCGGCTCGGCATCGATCTTGCGTCCGTGACCGTCGAGATCGGCGACTCGCGGCTGCCGCCGGCGCCGGTCGCGGGCGGTTCCAACACCACCGCAAGCTCGTGCAGCGCGGTGCTGAAGACCTGCGATCTCATCCGCGCCAGGCTGTTCCATGCCGCGGTCACCGCCAATGATGGGCCGCTCGCCGGCCGCAGCGCCGACGATCTGACGCTCCGGGATGTCCAGATCGCCGCCAACGACGGCACCGGCGAAAGCTTCGCCGATGTTTTCAAGCGCATGGGCGTCGCCATCATCGAGGAATATGCCGAGTTCGTGCCCAACGGGTTGAAGCCGCAAGCCATCGCCGATCTCTATGCCGGCAAGCTCGCCATGGTCGGCGGTTCCCACGGCGAAAAAGTCATGTACGCCATGGGCGCCGAACTGGTCGAAGTGCGCGTCCACGCGCTCACGCGCGAAATCCGCGTGCCGCGCATCGTCGGCGCATTCGCCGCCGGACGGCTCATGAACACGCGGACCGTCCATAGCCAGCTGATGGGCGGCATGATCTGGGGCATCAGCTCGGCGCTGCACGAAGCGACCGAGATCGACCCCCGTTACGCGCGCTACGTCAACGACAATCTCGCCGATTACATGATTCCGGTGAACGCCGACGTCGATCAGGTCCAGGTCATACTGGTCTCCGAGGTCGATCACGATGTCAATCCCGCCGGCGTCAAAGGTCTCGGCGAACTCGCCAATGTCGGCACCGCCGCCGCCATCGCCAACGCCATCCATCACGCGACCGGCATCCGTATCCGCAAGCTGCCGATCCGCCTCGAGAAGTTGCTGCAAGCGTAGGCGCGCTTCTCGATTTAATTTCGATTCTCCTGCGAAGTTCGGAACCGCTTCCCGGCCGAACGCGCCGGGAACTTCCCCGCAGACCGTTAGTTCACCAATCGAACATGATCGGCGGCAACGCGCTTCGGCGCTCCCCGCGAGGTTTTTCCCATGGCACAGACTGTCGGCGACTTTCTCGTTGAGCGCCTCCACGCCTGGGGCGTGCGCAAGATGTTCGGCTATCCCGGCGACGGCATCAACGGCGTGTTCGGCGCGCTCAATCGCGCCAACGGCAAGATCGAGTTCATTCAGGTGCGCCACGAGGAGATGGCCGCGTTCATGGCCTCGGCCTATGCCAAGTTCACCGGCGAGCTCGGCGTCTGCATCGCGACCTCGGGACCCGGCGCGTCGCATCTGGTCACCGGACTCTACGATGCGCGGCTTGACCATATGCCGGTGCTCGCCATTGCCGGGCAGCAATCGCGCAACGCGATGGGCGGCCATTATCAGCAGGAAGTCGATTTATCGAACCTCCTCAAGGACGTGGCCGGCGCCTTCGTCGAGCAGGCCTCGACGCCGGCTCAGGTGCGGCATCTGGTCGATCGCGCGGTGCGTATCGCGCTCGGCGAGCGCCGCGTCACCGCGATCATTCTGCCCAATGATCTGCAGGAAGCGGCCTATCAGGAACCGCCGCGCAAGCACGGCACGCTGCATTCCGGCGTCGGTTTCGCCAAGCCAAAGACGGTGCCCTACGATCATGACCTCCGGCGCGCCGCCGACGTGCTCAACAGCGGCAAAAAGGTCGCGATCCTGGTCGGCGCCGGCGCACTGCATGCTGCCGACGAGGTGATCGCCGCCGCCGACAAGCTCGAAGCCGGCGCCGCCAAGGCGCTGCTCGGCAAGGCCGCGCTGCCGGACGACCTGCCCTGGGTCACCGGCTCGATCGGACTGCTTGGCACCGAGCCGAGCTTCAAGCTGATGACCGAGTGCGACACGCTGCTCATGATCGGCTCCGGCTTCCCCTATTCGGAATTCTTGCCGAAGGAGGGTCAAGCCCGCGGCGTGCAGATCGACATCGCTCCCGACATGCTGTCGCTGCGCTATCCGATGGAGGTCAACCTCGTCGGCGACGCCGCCGAGACCCTGCGTGCGCTGCTGCCGCTGCTGAAATCGAGAAAGGGCGACGGACAGTGGCGCAAGACCATCGAAAGAAACATGAAGGATTGGTGGAAGACGCTGCAGGATCGCGCCATGGCCGACGCGGTTCCGGTCAATCCGCAGCGCGTCACCTGGGAATTGTCGCCGCGGCTGCCGGATCGCGTCATTCTCACGAGCGACTCCGGCTCCTGCGCCAATTGGTACGCCCGCGACCTGAAAATCCGGCGCGACATGATGGCGTCGCTGTCGGGCGGCTTGGCCTCGATGGGCGCCGCCGTGCCTTATGCGATCGCGGCGAAATTCGCCCATCCCGACCGCCCGGTCATCGCGCTGGTGGGCGATGGCGCCATGCAGATGAACAACATGGCGGAGTTGATCACCGTCGCGAAATACTGGCGGCAATGGAGCGACCACCGCTGGATCGTCTGCGTGTTCAACAACGAAGACCTCAATCAGGTGACGTGGGAGCAGCGGGTCATGGAGGGCGACCCGAAGTTCAATGCCTCGCAGCAGATTCCCAACGTTCCGTACCACCGCTTCGCCGAGCTGATCGGGCTCAAGGGGATTTACGTCGACCGGCCCGATGCGCTCGGCACCGCCTGGGACACCGCGCTCGCCGCCGACCGCCCCGTCGTCCTGGAAGTCAAGACCGATCCCGAAGTGCCGCCGTTGCCGCCGCACATCACGTTCGAGCAGGCCAAGCACCTGACCGAATCCCTGGTCAAAGGCGATCCGCACGAGCGCAGCGTGATCAAGGAGACGGCGAAGCAGGTGTTGGCTTCGATCATTCCGGGGAAGTGAGCGGTGACGACGTCGAACAGCGGCGGCGCTCCGCTCAAGGAGCTGCACGCCCGCGCCTATCGCATCCCGACGGACTTTCCCGAAGCGGACGGGACATACAGCTGGGACGCGACCACGCTGGTCGTGGTGCATGCCAGGGCCGACGGCGCAACCGGCTTCGGCTACACCTACGCGGATGCGTCGATCGTCTCGCTGATCCAAGGTCTTCTGCGTAAAGCGATCGACGGGCGCGACAGCTTCGACATTCCGGGTGCCTTCATGGCGATGCAGCGCAGCGTGCGCAATCTCGGCCGCTCCGGGCTTGCCGCTTGCGCCATTTCGGCAGTCGACGCGGCACTTTGGGATCTCAAGGCGCGCGCGCTCGATCTGCCGCTGGCGGCGCTGCTCGGCCGCTGCCGCGACCGTGTGCCGATCTACGGCAGCGGCGGTTTCACGACCTATTCGCCCGAGCAATTGCGGTCGCAACTGCGCGGTTGGGTGGAGCGCGACGGCTGCCGTTTCGTCAAGATGAAGATCGGCAGCGAGCCCGAGCGCGATCCACGGCGCGTCGAGGAAGCCAAATCCGCGATCGGCGATCGGCAATTGTTCGTCGACGCCAACGGCGCATTCTCGGTCAAACAGGCGCTGGAGTTTGCGCAAGGTTGCCGCGAAGCGGACATTCGCTGGTTCGAGGAGCCGGTCAGCTCCGACGATCTCGCCGGGCTGCGGCTGATGCGCGAGCGCGCGCCGCAAGCGATGGAGATCGCCGCCGGAGAATACGTTTATACGTCCGACGACGCGCGGTTGATGCTGGAGGCCGATGTGGTCGATGTGCTGCAGGCCGATGCGACACGTTGCGGCGGCATCACCGGCTTTCTGCAGATTGCGGCTTTGTGCGAGGCGCACCACATCGACCTGTCCGCCCATTGCGCGCCTTCGATCCATCGCCACGTCGGCTGCGCGGTGCCGCGGTTGCGCCACCTCGAATGGTTTCACGACCACGTGCGCATCGAACAGATGCTGTTCGACGGCGCGCCGGTGCCGCATGACGGCGCCATCGAGCCCAATCTCGGCCGGCCCGGCCACGGCATCGCGTTCAAGGACAAGGACGCCGAACGCTTTCGCGTCGGCGGCGGGCCGTCATGACGAGAACCGATCCGGCGCTGGACCTGATCGTCAACGCGGCGCTCGCCGGCGCCGCCGTGCTGCTCGTGGCGCGGCCGCGCCTGATCGTGCGCGCGGCGCGCTCGCCGCTGGTGCCGAAAACGCGCGACGTCGCTGTC
>JASHQS010000290.1 GCA_030038995.1 Xanthobacteraceae bacterium | reverse complement strand
TGAGGTCCAACGCGCCATAGACGATGTTCTCGGCCACCGACTTCTTGCCGGCATGCATCACCGAGTTCATGAATTTGGTGACGACGATATTGCCGAACTTCGGGTCCGGCAGGATCTCGCGCTTGTCTGCCCTGTGACGGCGGGACATCGTTCTCTCTTCCTTCGTCATGGCCGGGCTTGTCCCGGCCATCCACGTCTTTAACTTCTCTTCAACGGCCTCAAGCCAGTCGCAATGTGCCTCTCGAGATCCCCGGGTCTCGCTGCGCTCGCCCGGGGATACTGCGCAAAGAGGCCGGCTATTTCGGCCGCTTTGCTCCGTACTTCGATCTGCGCTGCTTGCGGTTCTTGACGCCCTGGGTGTCGAGCACGCCGCGCAGAATGTGATAGCGCACGCCGGGAAGGTCCTTGACGCGGCCGCCGCGGATCATCACCACCGAGTGCTCCTGCAGATTGTGGCCCTCGCCGGGGATGTAGCCGATGACCTCGAAGCCGTTGGTCAGGCGGACCTTGGCGACCTTGCGCAGCGCCGAGTTCGGCTTCTTCGGCGTCGTGGTGTAGACGCGGGTGCACACGCCGCGCTTTTGCGGCGATTGCTGCAGCGCCGGCACCTTCTTCTTGGCGTGCTGCACCACGCGCGGCTTGCGAATGAGCTGATTGACCGTCGGCATCCCTATCGTCTCGCTTCCGTTCGGGACTCGCGCCCCTTTCGCCCAAGGCCGGAGCTTGCGCTCGGCGAATCCGTGTCGCGCAAAACCAAACCGCGCCACACCGCTTCCCATGCGGAGGGGCGCTTGGCCTTGCGCAGAGGACCGCGGCGCGCCGCGGTCATGCTCCAAAAATCTGACCTTCTCGAAGTCAGAGGCAGCGTTTGAGCTTGCTTGGGTCGAGGCGTCAGGCCGCGTCCGACCGGCTATGAAAGCGTTGCCTTTCAATAGCTTAATGAGGACCCGGCAGGCCGTTCCGACGGGCGAAGCTCACCGCCTGCCGAAAAGTTGGGCGTATGTATCGACGACGCCGGCATAAGTCAAGCCGAGAACGCGCGAAAACCACGATGGGACAAGCACATCTGCGGTGCGCACGGATCTCGGCTTCAGCCCGGCTCAAGCCCCTTGGCGCGGATGATCCGCACCGCTTCGGGCGTCGCCATGAAGGCGATGAAGGCCGCCGCCGCATCGGGATTTGCGGCCGCGGCGGCGATTGCGGCCGCGTAAACGATGACGTTCTGCAATTTACTCGGCAACGGGCCGACGAGAGCGGCGCCCTTGACGGGCAGGATGGCGACGATCTGCTGCATGCCGAGTTCGGCCTCGCCCCTGGCGACTAATTCGGCCACCGGGCCGCTGGTCAGCTTGGTCTTCGGCCGCACCTCGTCGGCAATGCCAAGGCGCTGCAGCAATCCGGCGACATAGGCGCCGCTCGGCCCGTCGCTATAGGCAATCGAACGCGCCGCCAGCAACGCGCGCTGCAAAGCTGCGACGGTGGAAATGTCCGGCTTGGGCGCGCCTTGCCGCACCGCGAGGCCGACGGCCGAGCGGGCGACGCCGGTCTGCGTTCCCGGCGCGATGGCGCCCATCGCCGCCAGCGCATCGAGTTCGGGCCGCGGCAACAGCGCGAGGTCGAACACGGCACCTTGCTCTATGTCCTTCGCCAATACCGACGTCAGCGCAAACCGCACGTCCACTTTTACACCGTGCGCGCGCTCGAACAGCGGGACGGCTTCAACAAGAAGCGGACGCATGGCGCCGCCGCTCAAAATCTTCAGCACTCGCGGTCTCCTTCGGCCGCAATGGCCAGCGTTGCCTTGGGGGCCGCCGTCGCGTTGCCAATGATTGTTTGCAGCGCCGCAATCCCATCGGTCAGGGCGGCTGGGCCCGGCTGCAGGATCAACGATGATTTGATCTCGTAGAGCGCGCCGCGCCGGACCGCCGGCGAATGCTCGAATCCCGGTCTGGCCGCGAGCTTTTCCGGACGAAACTTTTTGCCGCACCACGATCCGATGATGATGTCCGGCTCACGCCCGATGACCTCCGCAGCCGTGACAATGCGGTCCTTCGCCGCCTGGCACGATCTACGGTCGGCGAAAATATCGATGCCGCCGGCAGCTTCGATCAATTCCGACACCCAGCCGATGCCGGAAATCAGCGGGTCGTCCCATTCCTCGAAATAGACCTTCGGCCGCCACGCCAAGCGGGCGGCACGCGCGCGCGCAGCGTCGAGCGCGCGGCTTAGTTCGCCGACCAGCCGGTCGGCGCGCGCGGCGGCGCCGACCATAGCCCCAAGCATGCGGATCATATCGAGAATTTGCGCGACGGTGCGTTGATTGAAAGCATGGACCTCGATGCCCTGGCGGATCAGGGCCGCCGCGATGTCGGCCTGCAGGTCGGAAAAGGTCAGCACCAGGTCGGGCCGCAGATCGAGAATCTTCGGAATGTCGGCGGATGTGAAGGCGGAAACCCGCGGCTTCTCGCGGCGGGCCCGCGGCGGGCGCACGACGTAGCCCGAGATGCCGGCGATGCGGCGCTCCTCGCCGAGCAGATAGAGCGTCTCCACGGTCTCTTCAGTCAAACAAACAATGCGCTCGGGCGGGACCATCGCGCTGCCTCGTTGGTTCGAGCCGCAATGTAATACGATTCCCAGGACATTGATCCAGCGGCGTTCTTCTCGGTCAGTGAAAGCCGTCGATCGCAATGCGCCGGTTTGAAACCGAAAACCGGACCGCTCATCCCGCATATCGCCGCGCTCATGCGGGCCATGAAAAAAGGGCCGCCCACCAGGCGGCCCCTTCGCATAGCGTATGAACGGCTACGCTACTCCGCCGCCGGCAGCGCCGCCGGCTCGGCGGTCGCTTCGGCCTTGATGGCGGCCTCGCGCTCGCGTTCGGCGAGGATGAGCGCGTCGCGCTTGATGGCGATCTCGCGGATGCGGTTCATCTGGGCGCCGGTGCCGGCCGGGATGAGCCGGCCGACGATGACGTTCTCCTTCAGCCCTTCGAGCGTGTCGACCTTGCCGTTGACCGCGGCCTCGGTGAGCACGCGCGTGGTCTCCTGGAACGACGCCGCCGAGATGAACGAGCGGGTCTGCAGCGAGGCCTTGGTGATGCCGAGCAGCACCGGATGCGCGGTCGCCGGCTTCTTGCCGTCCTCGGCCGCCCGCGCGTTGACCTCGTCGAACTCGACCTTGTCGACCTGATCGCCCTGGATCATGTCGGTCTCGCCGGCATCGTCGATCTCGACCTTCTGCAGCATCTGCCGCACGATCACTTCGATGTGCTTGTCGTTGATGCTGACGCCCTGCAGCCGGTAGACGTCCTGGATCTCGTTGACCAGGTAGCCGGCCAGCTCCTCGACGCCGTTGATCGCCAGGATGTCGTGGGGCGCCGGGTTGCCCTCGACGATGAAGTCGCCCTTCTCGATGACGTCGCCGTCCTGCAGGTGGATGTGCTTGCCTTTGGCAACGAGATATTCCTTCGGCTCCTCATCCTTGTTGGCCGGCTCGATGGTGATGCGCCGCTTGTTCTTGTAGTCGCGGCCGAAGCGCACGGTGCCGGCGATTTCGGCGATGACCGCCGATTCCTTCGGCCGCCGCGCCTCGAATAGCTCGGCGACCCGCGGCAGACCGCCGGTGATGTCGCGCGTCTTGGCGCTTTCGGTCGGGATGCGCGCGATGACGTCGCCGGCCTTGATGTGCGCGCCCGGATCGACCGAGATGATCGCGTCCACGGCCAGCACGTAGCGGGCGTCGCCGCCGCGGGCGAGCTTGAGCAGCTTGCCGTCCTTGGCCTTGATCGTCAAAGCGGGGCGCAGATCCTGCTGGTTGCGGCCCGAGCCGGTGCGCCAATCGACCACCGAGCGCTTGGCGATGCCGGTGGTCTCGTCGAGCGTCTCCGACATCGACTGGCCCTCGATCAGGTCCTCGAAGCCGACGTAGCCCTCGACCTCGGTGAGGATCGGCCGGGTATACGGATCCCACTCGGCGATACGCTGGCCGCGCGCGATGTGGGCATCGTCGGCGACCTTGAGCCGGGCGCCGTAGGGGATGCGGTGCACGGCGCGCTCGGTGCCGTCGGGATCGAGCACGGCAACGATGAGATTGCGGCCCATCACGATCGCGTCGCCGTCGGAATTGCGCACCACGTTCGCGTTCTTGATCTTGACGGTGCCCTCGAAGTTCGACTCGACGAACGACTGCTCGGAGAGCTGCGCCGCGCCGCCGATGTGGAACGTGCGCATGGTGAGCTGGGTGCCCGGCTCGCCGATCGACTGCGCGGCGATGACGCCGACCGCCTCGCCCATGTTGACGGGCGTACCGCGGGCGAGATCGCGCCCGTAGCACTTGGCGCACACGCCGCTCGCCGTGTCGCAGGTCAACACCGAGCGGATGCGCACTTCCTGCACGCCGGCGCTCTTCAGGCGCTCCAGTTCCTGTTCGCCGAGCAGCGTGCCGTTCGGCACCAGTATGTCGGTGCCCGACGGATCGCGCACGTCCTCGGCCGTGGTGCGGCCGAGGATGCGGCTGGCGAGCGAGGCGACCTCCTGGCCGGCATCGATGATGGCGCGCACCTTGATGCCGCGCGTGGTGCCGCAATCCTCCTCGGTGATGATGCAGTCCTGCGCCACGTCGACGAGCCGCCGGGTCAGATAGCCGGAGTTCGCCGTCTTGAGCGCGGTGTCGGCGAGACCCTTGCGCGCGCCGTGCGTCGAGTTGAAGTACTCGAGCACCGAGAGACCCTCCTTGAAGTTGGAGATGATCGGGCTCTCGATGATCTCGCCCGAGGGCTTGGCCATCAGGCCGCGCATGCCGGCGAGCTGGCGCATCTGCTCGCTCGAACCGCGCGCGCCGGAATGCGCCATCATGTAGATCGAGTTGACCTGGGCCTCGGCGCCCTTTTCGGCCGCCGGCTTCGTCGCCGAGATCTCCTTCATCATCTCGTCGGCGATCTGCTTGGTGCACTTCGACCAGGCATCGACCACCTTGTTGTACTTTTCACCCTGGGTGATGACGCCGTCGTTGTATTGCTGCTCGAACTCCTTGACCAGATCGCGGGTCTTCTCGACGATCGAGCGCTTGGAGCGCGGCACCACCATGTCGTCCTTGCCGAACGAGATGCCGGCCCTGAAGGCGTGATAGAAGCCGAGCGCCATCACGCGGTCGCAGAAGATCACCGTCTCCTTCTGACCGCAGTGCCGGTACACGGTGTCGATCATCGACGAGATTTCGCGCTTGGTCATCAGCTTGTTGACCAGCTCGAACGAAACCTTCGGGTGCTTCGGCAGCACCTCGCCGAGAAGCGCCCGGCCGGGCGTGGTCTCGAACTCCTTGCGCACCGGCCTGCCGTCCTCGCCGACGCCGGCCCAGGAGTATTTGATCTTGCTGTGCAGGCCGACGGTCTTGCCGGCGAGCGCGTGCTCGACCTCGCTGATGTTGCGATAGTAGCCCTGCACGATGTTGTGCTTCTTCGGCTCGCGCTTGAGCTGCTCCGGCGTGTACAGCTCGACCTTGTACTGGCCGGGCCCGTTATCGATCATGATCGACAGGTAATAGAGGCCGAGCACGATGTCCTGCGACGGCACGATGATCGGCGAGCCGTTCGCCGGATGCAGGATGTTGTTGGTCGACATCATCAAGACGCGCGCCTCGAGCTGCGCTTCCAGCGACAGCGGCACGTGCACGGCCATCTGGTCGCCGTCGAAGTCGGCGTTGAAGGCGGCGCAGACCAGGGGATGCAGCTGGATCGCCTTGCCCTCGATCAGCACCGGCTCGAACGCCTGGATGCCGAGGCGGTGCAAGGTCGGAGCGCGGTTGAGCAGCACGGGGTGCTCGCGGATCACCTCGTCGAGGATGTCCCAAACCTCCGGCTTCTCCTTCTCCACCAGTTTCTTCGCCTGCTTGACCGTCGTCGACAGCCCCTTGGCGTCAAGCCGCGAGTAGATGAACGGCTTGAACAGTTCGAGCGCCATCTTCTTCGGCAGGCCGCACTGGTGCAGCTTCAGCTCCGGGCCGACCACGATGACCGAGCGGCCCGAATAATCGACGCGCTTGCCGAGCAGGTTCTGCCGGAAGCGGCCCTGCTTGCCCTTGAGCATGTCGGCCAGCGATTTCAACGGCCGCTTGTTGGCGCCGGTGATGACGCGGCCGCGGCGGCCGTTGTCGAACAGCGCGTCGACCGCCTCCTGCAGCATCCGCTTCTCGTTGCGGATGATGATGTCGGGCGCGCGCAGCTCGATCAGGCGCTTGAGCCGGTTGTTGCGGTTGATGACGCGGCGATAGAGGTCGTTGAGATCGGACGTGGCAAAGCGGCCGCCGTCGAGCGGCACCAGCGGCCGCAGGTCGGGCGGGATCACCGGCACGTGGGTGAGCACCATCCATTCCGGCTTGTTGCCGGACTGGACGAAGGCCTCGATCAGCTTGAGCCGCTTGGCGATCTTCTTCGGCTTGAGCTCCGACTTGGTTTCCGCCATCTCCTTGCGCAGGTCGACGGCCATCTTCTCCAGATCGAGCCCCTTGAGCATCTCGCGGATCGCCTCGGCGCCGATCATGGCGGTGAAGCTGTCCGGGCCGAACTGATCCTGCGCGCGCAGATATTCTTCCTCGGACAGCAGCTGGCGATCCTTCAGATCGGTGAGCCCCGGCTCGAGCACGACGTAGTATTCGAAATAGAGAATGCGCTCGAGGTCCTTGAGCGTCATGTCGAGCAAGAGGCCGATCCGGCTCGGCAGCGATTTCAAGAACCAGATGTGCGCCACCGGCGCCGCCAGCTCGATATGGCCCATGCGCTCGCGGCGCACCCGCGACAACGTCACCTCGACCGAGCATTTTTCGCAGATGATGCCCTTGTATTTCATCCGCTTGTACTTGCCGCACAGGCACTCGTAGTCCTTGATCGGCCCGAAGATGCGCGCGCAGAACAGGCCGTCGCGCTCCGGCTTGAAGGTGCGGTAGTTGATGGTCTCCGGCTTTTTGATCTCGCCGTACGACCAGGACAGAATCTTTTCCGGGCTCGCGATCGAGATGCGGATCTGGTCGAAGACCTGCGCCGGCACCTGCGGGCTGAAAAGATTCATGATCTCTTGGTTCATCGCATTCTCCGCTTGCCGACCATGTCGGCCGCTGTCGTTATCTCTTCGTCTCGTCATGCCCGGGCTTGACCCGGGCATCTATGCGGCCTCGCCGCCGAATGGATTGCCGGGTCAAGCCCGGCAATGACGCTTGTGAGGGTTACTCCGCCGCCTCGGCGACCTCGCCGCCGCGCTGCTGCTTGGAATTATGCAGGTCGACGTTGAGCCCGAGCGAGCGCATTTCCTTGACCAGCACGTTGAACGATTCCGGAATGCCGGACTCGAAGGCGTCGTCGCCGCGCACGATCGACTCGTAGACCTTGGTGCGGCCGGCGACGTCGTCGGACTTCACCGTCAGCATTTCCTGCAGCGTGTAGGCGGCGCCGTAGGCTTCGAGCGCCCACACCTCCATTTCGCCGAAGCGCTGGCCGCCGAATTGCGCCTTGCCGCCGAGCGGCTGCTGGGTGACGAGGCTGTACGGACCGATCGAGCGGGCGTGGATCTTGTCGTCGACCAGGTGGTGCAGCTTCATCATGTAGATGTGGCCCACCGTGACCTTGCGGTCGAAGTTTTCGCCGGTGCGGCCGTCGTACAGCGTCACCTGCCCGGAATGGTCGAGGCCGGCGAGATCGAGCATGTGCTCGATGTCGGCCTCCTTGGCGCCGTCGAATACCGGCGTGGCGATCGGCACGCCGTGGCGCAGGTTGCTGCCGAGCTCGATCAAGCCTTTGTCGTCGAGCGACTTGATGGTCTCGTCGTCGCCATAGACCTTCTTCAACAGATCCTTGAGCGACTTGGTATCCTTCCTGCCCTGATAGAGATCGACGGCGTGGCCGATCTTCAGGCCGAGCCCGGCGCAGGCCCAGCCGAGATGGGTCTCCAGGATCTGGCCGACGTTCATGCGGCTCGGCACGCCCAGCGGGTTGAGCACGATGTCGACCGGCGTACCGTCGGCGAGGAACGGCATGTCCTCGGCCGGCACGATCTTCGACACCACGCCCTTGTTGCCGTGGCGGCCGGCCATCTTGTCGCCGGGCTGGATCTTGCGCTTCACGGCGACGAAGACCTTGACCATCTTCATGACGCCGGGCGGCAATTCGTCGCCGCGCTGCAGCTTTTCGACCTTGTCGAGGAAGCGCTGCTCGAGCCGCTTCTTCGATTCGTCGTATTGCTTGCGGATGGCCTCGATCTCCGCCATCACCTTGTCGTTGGGCGAGGCGAACTGCCACCACTGCGAGCGCGGATGCTCTTCCAGCACCGCGCGGGTGATTTTGGTGTCCTTCTTGAAACCCTTCGGACCGGCGATGCCCTGGCGGCCCTCCAACAACTCGGCGAGCCGGCCGTAGACGTTGCGGTCCAAAATGGCCTGCTCGTCGTCGCGGTCCTTGGCGAGCCGCTCGATCTCCTCGCGCTCGATGGCGAGCGCGCGCTCGTCCTTCTCGACGCCGTGCCGGTTGAAGACGCGGACTTCGACCACGGTGCCCTGCACGCCGGGCGGCACGCGGAGCGAGGTATCGCGCACGTCGGAGGCCTTTTCGCCGAAGATGGCGCGCAGCAGCTTCTCTTCCGGCGTCATCGGGCTTTCGCCCTTCGGCGTGATCTTGCCGACCAGGATGTCGCCGGCGCGCACCTCGGCGCCGATATAGACGATGCCGGCCTCGTCGAGATTCTTCAGCGTCTCTTCCGAGACGTTGGGAATGTCGCGGGTGATCTCCTCCGGTCCGAGCTTGGTGTCGCGCGCCATCACCTCGAATTCCTCGATGTGGATCGAGGTGAAGACGTCGTCCTTGACGATGCGCTCGGAGAGCAGGATCGAGTCCTCGAAGTTGTAGCCGTTCCACGGCATGAACGCGACCAGCACGTTGCGGCCGAGCGCCAGCTCGCCGAGATCGGTCGACGGACCGTCGGCGATGATGTCGCCCTTGTTGACCTGGTCGCCGACCTTCACCAGCGGCCGCTGGTTGATGCAGGTATTCTGGTTCGAGCGCTGGAATTTCTGCAGCCGGTAGATATCGACGCCCGGCTTGGTCGGGTCCGCCTCGTCGGTGGCGCGAATGACGATACGGGTGGAGTCGACCTGGTCGACCACGCCGGTGCGGCGCGCCGCGATCGAGGCGCCGGAATCGCGGGCCACCACGCCTTCCATGCCGGTACCGACGAACGGCGCCTCGGCGCGCACGAGCGGCACCGCCTGGCGCTGCATGTTCGAGCCCATCAGCGCCCGGTTGGCGTCGTCGTTCTCCAGGAACGGAATGAGCGCCGCGGCCACCGAAACCAGCTGCTTCGGCGACACGTCCATGAAATCCACCCGGTCGGGCGGAATGAGCTGCACGTCGCCGGCATGGCGCACGACGACCAGATCGTCGGTGAAGCGGCCCTTGGCGTCGATGGCGGAATTGGCCTGCGCCACGGTGTAGCGGCCCTCCTCCATCGCCGAGAGGTAGACCACCTCGTCGGTGACGCGGCCGTCCTTGACCTTGCGGTACGGCGTTTCGACGAAGCCGTATTTGTTCACCCGCGCGTAGGTGGCGAGCGAGTTGATCAGGCCGATGTTCGGACCTTCCGGTGTCTCGATCGGGCAGATGCGGCCGTAATGGGTCGGGTGCACGTCGCGCACCTCGAAGCCGGCGCGCTCGCGCGTAAGCCCGCCCGGACCGAGCGCCGAGAGCCGCCGCTTGTGGGTGATCTCCGACAGCGGGTTGGTCTGGTCCATGAACTGCGAGAGCTGCGAGGAGCCGAAGAATTCGCGCACCGCGGCCGCCGCCGGCTTGGCGTTGATCAGGTCCTGCGGCATGACGGTATCGATATCGACCGACGACATGCGCTCCTTGATGGCGCGCTCCATGCGCAGAAGCCCGATGCGATACTGATTCTCCATCAGTTCGCCGACCGAGCGCACCCGCCGGTTGCCGAGATGGTCGATGTCGTCGATCTCGCCCTTGCCGTCGCGCAGATCGACGAGCGTGCGGATCACCGCGATGATGTCTTCCTTGCGCAGAACGCGCATGGTGTCGGGCGCGTCGAGATCGAGCCGCATGTTCATCTTGACGCGGCCGACCGCGGAGAGGTCGTAGCGCTCGGAATCGAAGAACAGCGACTGGAACATCGCCTGCGCGGTGTCGATGGTCGGCGGCTCGCCCGGCCGCATGACGCGGTAAATGTCGAACAGCGCGTCCTCGCGCGTCATGTTCTTGTCGACCGCCAGCGTGTTGCGGATGTAGGCGCCGACATTGACGTGATCGATGTCGAGGAGCGGCAGCTCCTTGTAGCCCTGCTCGTTGAGGACCTTCAGATTCTTCTCGGTAATTTCCTCGCCGGCCTCGGCGTAGATCTCGCCGGTCTTCGGGTTGACCAAATCCTCGGCGACGTAATGGCCGAGCAGCTCCTCGTCGGTGAGGCGGAGCGCCTTGAGCCCCTTCTCGGCGAGCTGGCGCGCCTGGCGCACGGTGAGCTTCTTGCCGGCCTCGAGCACGACCTTGCCGGTGTCGGCGTCGACCAGATCGTTGATCGCCTTGTAGCCGCGCAGGCGGTTGGCGTCGAACGGCACGCGCCAGCCGTCCTTGGTGCGCTTGTAGAGCACCTGCTTGTAGAAGGTGTTGAGGATCTCCTCGCCGGTCATGCCGAGCGCATAGAGCAACGAGGTGACCGGGATCTTCCGCCGCCGGTCGATGCGCGCATAGACGATGTCCTTGGCGTCGAACTCGATGTCGAGCCAGGAGCCGCGGTACGGAATGATGCGGGCGGCGAACAGGAGCTTGCCCGACGAATGGGTCTTGCCCTTGTCGTGGTCGAAGAACACGCCGGGCGAGCGATGCATCTGCGAGACGATGACCCGCTCGGTGCCGTTGACGATGAAGGTGCCGTTATTGGTCATGAGCGGAATATCGCCCATGTAGACATCCTGCTCCTTGATGTCCTTGACCGATTTGGCGCCGGTCTCCTCGTCGATATCGAACACGATCAGCCGCAGCGTCACCTTGAGCGGCGCCGCGTAGGTCATGCCGCGCTGGCGGCATTCGTCGACGTCGTATTTCGGCGCCTCGAATTCGTATTTGACGAATTCGAGCTGCGAGGTGTTCGAGAAGTCGGAGATCGGGAACACCGACTTGAACACGGCCTGCAAGCCCTCGTTGGGCCGGCCGCCCTGCGGCTCCTTCACCAAGAGGAATTGGTCGTAGGACGCCTTCTGAACCTCGATGAGGTTCGGCATCTCCGCGACTTCCTCGATTTTTCCGAAAAACTTCCGTACGCGCTTGCGACCGATAAACGTCTGCGCCATCATGTCCTCTCGCTCAATCGAAACGCGATGCCACGGCCTTTTTCGGCCCGAACCATCACGCCCGAACCGCCGCGGTTCGGGATTTCGTGGCGATCAAGACGACTCTCCAGAAGGCCGCAATCCATCGCGACCGTCGGGACAGGCGTCGGGCCGCCGTGCCTCTTACGTCCTGTCGCGGCCGACCGACCGGGCCACGACACCTCTCGGTACTCTTGGAACCCCGGGGTTTTCCGCTGCGCTCGCCCGGGTTTCCCTGAAATAGGTACTCGCCTACTTCAACTCAACCTTGGCGCCGGCTTTCTCAAGGGTAGCCTTGATCTTGGCCGCCTCGTCCTTGTTGATGCCTTCCTTGACCGGCTTCGGAGCGCCCTCGACCAAGTCCTTGGCCTCCTTGAGCCCAAGGCCGGTGATGGCGCGGACCTCCTTGATCACCTCGATCTTCTTCTCCCCGATGGCGGCCAGCACCACTGTAAACTCGGTCTTTTCCTCGGCCGCCGGGGCAGCGCCGGCGCCAGCGGCCGGACCCGCTGCCACCGCCACCGCAGCGGCGGCCGACACGCCCCATTTCTCCTCGAGGAGCTTTGCCAGCTCCGCAGCCTCCAAAACGGTGAGGCCGGAGAGGTCGTTCACGATTTTCTGCAGATCAGCCATGATTTACGTCCTTCGGTTCTAACCTTTAGCCAATGCGGAACCCATCAGGCCGCGGCCGCAGCGTCTGTGCTCTTGCTGGCGTAAGCCTGGACCACGCGAGCGACTTTGGCGGCCGGAGCCGTGACCACCTGAGCGATCTTGGTCGCCGGCGCCTGCACGAGGCCGATGATCTTGGCCCGCAGCTCGTCGAGCGAGGGCAACGCGGCCAGCGCCTTGACCCCGTTCAGATCGAGCGCGGTCCTGCCCATCGCTCCGCCAAGGATGACGAAACGCTCGTTCGTCCTGGCGAAATCGACCGCGACCTTCGGCGCCGCGACCGGATCGCCCGAGAAGGCGACGAGCGTTGGCCCCTTGAGAAGCGGCGCGATTGCGGCGACGTCGCTGCCCTCGAGAGCGATCTTGGCGAGGCGGTTCTTCGCCACCTTCACGCTGGCGCCCGCCTGCTTCATCTGCCGGCGCAGCGTCTGCATCTGCGCCACGGTGAGGCCGGAATAATGAGCGACGACAACCACTTGGGTGGCCTTGAAGACCTGCCCAAGACTGGCAACGAGCTCGGATTTTGCCGCGCGATCCAAGAGTTCTCTCCGGTTGGCGGCCCTTCCGCGGATGCCGCCGGCGCTGGATTGACACCCTGCCCCCCGGAAAAGCCTTATCGGCTGGTCCGGGCCGTCGAGGTTAGAACCGAAGGGCATTGGCTGCCCTTTAGTTTTCACCCGTCTGTGCAGGCTCTTGCGACTTAAGCCGCTTTTTGGGCGGCACCTGCAGTCTCGGACAGGATCGGCCAACCGGACCGCCGGCTGACCTGAGCGCTCCAAAAATACCGATAAGCTCCTCCGCCTCTTAGCAAATCCATGCCGGATAGCGTCTAAGAGAGGTCTCGCTTTTTACGGTTTTCGAGAAGCGCACAAAGGCGCGCCGACAAAACGGGCCGGCACGCCCTACGACGATTATTTAGCCCGCGGCGGCGGACTTGCCAAGCCTTTAGCGCACTTTGCCGCAAATATTTTGCGCCCTACGATATTTTGCACCCTACGATATCAAGGCAGCGCAGGGAGGCGCAGGCCATGCCGCAGAACACCGATCGCATCCTGACCACCCATGTCGGCAGCCTGATCCGCCCGCCCAGGCTGATCGAATTCTGGCGTCTGATCGAGGACGGCAAGCCGTACGACGAAGCGGCGTTCGAAGCCTGCCTCACCGAATCGGTGGCGGACGTCGTACGCCAGCAGGCCGAGACCGGCATCGACATCGTCAGCGATGGCGAATTCGCCAAGGGGCTCAACTGGGCGTTCTACATTTTCAAGCGGCTGGCGGGCATCGCGGTCCGCCCCGCGACGCCGCAGGAAATGGCCGACCCGATGAGCTCCATGGGCGGCGGCCGCGATCACCAGGCTTTTCCGGAATTCTATGCCGAGTACGACGCCGCCTCGGGCCTCGCCAAGCGGCTCGGCAACCGCGTCGTCGTCAACGGCCCGCTGCGCTATGCGAACGAGCAGGTGCTGCGGGACATTGCCAATCTGAAGGCCGGCCTCGCCAAGGCGAAGCAACGCCATCCGACGCTCACCGGTTTTCTGCCAGTGGTGGCGCCGGCGAGTGCGCTTCCGGGTGCCAAGATCGAGCACTACAAGGATGAAGAAAGCTACTTGGCCGCGCTCGCCGACGCGTTGCACCAGGAATACCAAGCCATCGTCGATGCCGGGCTTTATGTGCAGGTCGACGATGCCTTCCTGCCCTACATGTACGAGCGCATGGTGCCGCCGCTGAGCAAAGCCGAATATCGCCGCTGGGCCGAACTGCGCATCGATGCGCTCAACCGCGCGCTCGCCGGCATCCCGGAGCAGCGCTCGCGCTATCACATCTGCTGGGGTAGCTGGAACGGCCCGCACGTCTTCGACGTGCCGCTCAAAGACATCATCGATCTCGTCCTCAAAGTGCGCGTCGGCCATTATTCGTTCGAGGCCGCCAACCCGCGCCATGCGCACGAGTGGCGGGTCTGGGACACGGTGAAGCTCGCGCCCGGCAAGGTTTTGATCCCCGGCGTCATCAGCCACGCCACCAATATCGTCGAGCATCCCGAACTCGTCGCCGAACGCATCGTGCGGCTCGCCAAGATCGTCGGCCGCGAGAACGTGATGGGCGGCACCGACTGCGGCTTTGCGCAGAGCCCGTTCGCGCGCCGCGTTCATCCCTCGATCATGTGGGCGAAACTGCAGTCGCTGGTGGAAGGCGCGCGCATCGCCACCGCGACGCTGTGGGGCAAGCGCGCCGCGGCGTAGGACAAGGATTAGGTCGCGCCAAATAGCAAAGCCTTATGCAATGCCGACTCCCGACCGTAGGTGCATAACAATGTCGTGAAGGCAAACATGGTTCCATGCGGGCCGGCGCTTTTGGCGCCGGCGCAACGCCGATCAACGCGCCTGCTGCGGGGTCGCGAACAGGCTCCCCAGCTCGATCTTCACGCCCGGGCCCATGGTCGAGGAGATCGCCGCGCGGTTGATGAAGTGGCCCTTGGCGCCGGCGGGCCGCGCCTTCTGCACCGCGTCGGCAAACGCCATGATGTTCTCGACCAGCTTTTCGGCCGCAAACGACGCCTTGCCGACGCCGGCCTGAACGATGCCGGCTTTTTCGACGCGGAACTCGACCGAGCCGCCCTTGGCGCCCTTCACCGCGTTGGTGACGTCCATGGTCACGGTGCCGACCTTCGGGTTGGGCATCAGCCCGCGCGGCCCCAAAACCTTGCCAAGACGGCCGACCAGCGGCATCAGATCGGGCGTGGCGACGACGCGGTCGAAATCGATGTTGCCGCCTTGCACCTTCTCGACCAAATCCTCCGCCCCGACCACGTCGGCGCCCGCGGCCTTGGCCTCGTCGGCCTTGGCACCGCGCGCGAACACCGCAACGCGCACCGCGCGGCCGGTGCCGTTCGGCAGATTGACGACGCCGCGCACCATCTGGTCGGCGTGGCGCGGATCGACGCCGAGATTCATCGCGATCTCGACGGTCTCGTCGAATTTCGCCTTGGCGCGGTCCTTGACCAGCTTGACCGCCTCGGGCAGCGGATAAAGCTTTTCGCGATCGATGCCCTCGCGGGCCGCGCGCGCGCGTTTGCCGAGCGAACTCATTCGTGCACCTCCAGCCCCATCGACCGCGCCGAGCCTTCGACCATGCGCATCGCCGCCTCGATGGTGTCGCAGTTCAAATCCTTCATCTTCTGTTCGGCGATCTCGCGCACCTGCGCCGTGGTGACCGAGCCGGCGATGTCGCGTCCCGGCGTCTTCGAGCCGCTCTCGAGCTTGGCCGCCTTCTTGAGGAAGTGCGACACCGGCGGCGTGCGCAACTCGAAGGTGAACGAGCGGTCGGCATAGACCGTGATGGTGACGGGGATCGGCGTGCCCTTCTCCAGCTTCTGGGTCTGCGCGTTGAACGCCTTGCAGAACTCCATGATGTTGAGCCCGCGCTGGCCGAGCGCCGGCCCGATCGGCGGCGACGGATTGGCGGCGCCGGCCGGCACCTGCAGCTTGACGTATCCGGTGATCTTTTTTGCCATTCTCTACGCTCGCTTCGCTCGCTCGGAAATCAGAAGTCGGAAATCAGAAATCAGAAGGATTTCCTGTATTCGAAGCCGATTTCCGATTTCCGATTTCTGGTTTCTGATTTCCGACTTCCGACTTCCGCCTTCCGCCTTCCGCCTACAGCTTATCCACTTGCCCGAACTCCAGCTCGACCGGGGTGGCGCGGCCGAAGATCGACACCGCCACCTTGAGCCGCGAACGGCCTTCGTCGACCTCCTCGACCGTGCCGTTGAACGAGGCGAACGGGCCGTCGGACACGCGCACCTGCTCGCCCACCTCGAACGTCACCGACGGCTTCGGCCGCTCGATGCCTTCCTGCATCTGACGGATGAGCAGCTGCGCCTCGGCGTCCGGCAACGGCATCGGCTTGTTGTCGGAGCCGAGAAATCCGGTCACCTTCGGCGTGTTCTTGATCAGGTGATAGGCCTCGTCGGTCAGTTCCATTTTGACCAGCACGTAGCCCGGGAACAACTTTCGCTCGGCATCGACCTTACGGCCGCGCCGGACCTCGACGACCTTCTCGATCGGCACCAGGATTTCCTCGAAAAGGTGCGACAGCCCGCGCTGCTTGGCCTGCTCGCGGATCGACTCGGCGACCTTGCGCTCGAAATTCGAATAGGCATGCACCGCGTACCAACGGGTCGTCATGGCATGGTGTCCGGAATTGGTCCCCAAAATCGTTGTCAAACGCGCCCCCTGCAAACGCTCACGTGCCGATGCCGAGCACGAAGCTCACCGCGATGCGCATGACCTGATCGGCCAGGAGAAAGAAGACCGAGGCAATCGCCACCATGACGAACACCATGATGGTGGTCACGGTGGTCTCCTTGCGGGTCGGCCAGGTGACCTTCTCGGCCTCGGCGCGCACTTCCTGCAGGAACTTGAACGGACTGATTTTCGGCATCGCTTAGACCAAATAGCTATTCCCCGCCCAACCTTTAAGGATGAGACCGACATGCGGATCCTGCTTGGGGAATACGTTCGCCGCGGAAATCCGTCGCCGGGCCGCGCGCGATGGCCGCTATCTACTGCCGGTCGGCCGGACCGTCAAGCGCCGGCCGCGAGAGACCGGCCCCTGCAGGGGCGGGTGAAGCGGCGAGTTCTCATTGCCGCGGCGCGTATCCCTATCATCGTCATTACCGGGCTGAACACCTGATCCGGCGGTCCATGCCAAGCAACGCGCCTTCTCGGATTCCGTATCAGGTCGCCACCTGGCGAAGGAAGGTCTCGACCTCGCCGCGCAGGCTGGCGGCGAGGTTGGCGACCGTCTCCGACGCCTGCAGCAGGGCTTGCGCCGACGTGCTCGCCTGGCTTGCGGCTTCAGCGACTTCGTCGAGCACGAATGCGGCGGCTTTGGTGCCGTCCGCGGCGCTTCCGACATTGCGCGAGATGACTTCCGTGGCGTTCGCTTGCTGGGCTACCGATCCTGCCACCGAGAGGGCATCGGCGTTTATCGTCTGCATCCTGTCGGCAATTTCAGCGATCGCCGCAACCGCGGCCGAGGTCGACTGCTGCACGACGGCGATTTGTGCGGCAACGCTTTCGGTCGCCTTGGCGGTCTGTATCGCCAGCGTCTTGACCTCGGACGCCACCACGGCGAATCCCCTGCCCGCCTCCCCGGCACGGGCCGCTTCGATCGTGGCATTGAGCGCGAGCAGGTTGGTTTGGCCGGCGATGTCACCGATCAGCTTGACGACATCGCCGATTTTTTGCGTGGCTTGCGCCAACCCGGCAATCTGCTCGTTGGTGTGCTGCGTTCGGCTCAAGGCATCACGGACGATGCCGGTGGTGCACGCCAACCGCTGATTTATCTCGGCAATCGACCTTGACAGCTCCACCGTCGCAGTTGCGGCCGTCTCGACGCTGGCAAACGCGCCACGCGACTTCTCGGCGCTGTTGGCGACATGATGCGCCGTTTGATCGACGACATCCAGCATCGCGCCGGCCATCGAGCGCATGGTCGACACGCTGTCGGTCGTCGAGCCGAGGAGATTCTCGGTCTGTTGCTGAAATGCCCCGATCGCTTGTTCCAACGCTGCACGGCGCTGCTTGTCCTGCTGCACGGAATTGCGCTTTAATGCGGCAAGACGGCGCTCGGTAATGTCTTCATGGGTGTCGACCCATCCGCCATCGCCCCGCGGTCGCGTAGCGTAGGCGACGATGCGCCCATCCTTCATCTCCCAGGCGGTGCTCGTCGACTCGCCTCTGGCAATTTTCCTTATGCATTCGCCGGCGAAGCGATCGGAATCGCCGACAAAAGTGCCGGTCGCCCGGCAGCTTTCAAGAATATCGCGCAGCGATCGGCCCGCCGCGGCTTGGCTCGCGTCGAGCCGGTAGATTTCGCGGTAGCGCTCATTGCACAGCCGCAATCTTGCCGAGGAATCGAACAGACAAAGGCCCTGCGGCATGCCTTCGACGGCCGCATTGAGCAGTCGATTTTTGTTTTGCAAATGCCGGATCAGGCACGCCGCGACGGATAAAATGCCGAGCAAGGCCAGTATTGCCGTCGCCGCCGCCACGGACGGCAGCTGCGACATAAGACGCCCGGCGTCGACGCCGGCAAAACCCGCAGCCAAGAGGCCCGCGCCGAGCACAATTGCGCCGACGGCGAACACGGCCGGCCAGCCGTGTTCGAATACACGCGATCTGAGACGCTTGAGCATTGACCGGCGCCTTGAAAGGTTAACGGACCCTAGCCGCAAACGGTTTTTTTGAAGTTAAGACCGGCAAGCGGCGCGTGGCTGGGATCGAAAGCCATGTTGGCCTTCGCGGTCGCCATCGGGGGCTTGGCTGATGATTCGAGGGGGGGGCGGACGCTGCAGATTTTTTCTGAAACTTCCGAACCCCCCTCACCTCAACCCTCACCCGGAGGGGAGAGGGAGCGCGCCGCGCCAGCGCTGTCAACTGAACCTAAATCATCCCGCTTCAGCCTGTGCGCCGCCGAGCGCTGCCGTCCGGAAACAAAAGATCGGAGCCCGGCAGATATCGCGCGGCGCCGGGGCAAAGCTTGGCATTGTTGGCTTCGCGCAAAGCCGCATCGGCCTCGCCGTAGAGAAAGGCCAGGAATGCATAGCGGCGGCCCTTGGTGACCGGCGTCACCTGGTGCAAAGCGCCGCATGAGAACACGACGGCGCCGCCCACCGGAGCCCGATAGGTCCGGCGCCCGAATTCCGGGAACACCAGATCGCCGCCCTCATAGTCCTTGTTGAGGTTTATGGTGACGGCAAAGCGTCGATGTTGCGCGCCGATGTTCTCGTTGTCGCGGTGGCGATGGAAATGCCCGCCGGCCGCGGCGTCGTAGCAGGATACGATGTAACGGTCGAGCCGCGTTGCCTGGAACTGGAAGAAGCGGTCGACCGGCGGCACGAGCCGGCGCACGATCTGGCTGCGCATCGCCTCGCGCAAGACCGGATGCACGATGGCAAGGTCGGTTCGGCGCTTGAGCCGATGGTCGATCACGGTCGCAGTCTTGCCGCCCACATCCAGCAAAAATCCGGACTCGTCGCCGCCGATTTCGTCGAAAACCCGGATCAGGGTCTCGCATAGCGGGAAGTCGAGCACGCGCGGTACGATCAGAACCGGCGCCGTCAGCGGCACGCCGGCGGAATGATCGACCTGAGGCAGGCTTTTGACGACATCGCGAACCGCTCGCAACTGTTCGTCCGTCCGCTCGGCGGGAATATTGGCAACCGCCCGCAGCATCGGATCCAGCACGAAGGTGCGCGGCGCCAAGACTCCGAATAATCGGCCGATGGCCCCATCGTAGTCGGCGATGAAGCCGACGGCGGAGTTGCGCCGCCCGATCAGCCGGTGCGCATGCCGCGGCGGATTGGCGAGCACGCCGCAGAAGATCACATGGTCATCGTCAAACTGCAGGTCGCCAATGAGCTCATCCAGCTCATCCTCGAAATCGCCGGCTCGAGCCGGGTCGAGAAACGCGAGCACGATCCACCGCCCGGCGGCGACGTGCAGATTGAACAGTCCTTCGCCCAGGACCGGTCCGGCAAACCACGGCACCGGATCGCCCAGCGGGATCGCGGTCTCGGTGATCTCGTTCTGAGCCATGGCTTGAGCAGGCATGAGGCTTCTCGCCATCTGGAGTTTTCGCAAACGCTAGGCGGCCGCCGCCGGCGCGGCAATTCGGCAGGAAGGATTGGCGTCGATCGATGCTTGACGGGCCGACCGAGCGCGTCGCGATCGCCGGAACGCAGCCATAAGAACGACGTCGACCCAGCGGCCGTCGACATACAACGGCCGCTTGAGCAGCCCTTCCTTTTTGAATCCGACGGCCCGATACGCGCTGATCGCTCTTGCGTTGTCGCGAAACACGACCAGCCCTACCCGCTCCAAATTCAAGTGGTCCCAGCAATAGTCCAGTGCGATGCGCAAGGCCTCCGCGCCATAGCCGAGGCCGCGGTTCTTCTCCTCGCCGATCCTGATGCCGATATCGGCGGAGCGGTGCACCGCGCTGATGTTCTGGATATGAATGTAACCGATGATCTTCGGGTCCGTGAGCAGGCGGATAGCCAACATGACCCGGGACGGGTCTTTGGCCACGGCTTCGCACTGACTGACGACGTCTTTGAGATTGGCCGGCCGGAATGCGCCGTCGAGGCGGGCCGCAACGACATCGTTGGCCCAGCAATACATGGCGACATAATCGTCGGGAACGAACGCGCCAACCGTGACCTTGGTGCCGATGAACATCCCGATCCCTTGGACTTGTGGCCGTATTTTTGGGGGGAGCGCACAGCCTTGCAGCGCGGCCAGATCATGCGGTGATGTCCGAGGCCTCCGGTTTCACATCGCCGGCCGCCTATTTGATTAACGGAATTGGTTAACAATCGATGAAGCGGACAATCATGAAGCGGCCGTTGCGAGGCGCGATTACAGCCCGCGCCGGCGCGCCAAGCGCGCTTTCCGGTCGAACCGCATTGGCCGCATCATCGCGAACGCGCCCGCAAGGGCGGCACAGCGATCCGGGAGGCGGCGCCCGACTCCGGCTTGCCTGTCTCGCTTTGCCGAAGGCGTGCGGCAAATCGAACGCGCACGCCTTGTAACCTGGAAGACTACAGTGTTCGGCCGAGAAGGCGGTCGACCGAATAGGGGCCGCCGCCGCGGATGGCGAAGACGAAGCATACCGCCCCGATCAGCAGCACATATTCGTAGCCGCCGACGCCGGCCGAGTAACCTTTGGCCAGATGCACGAACAGGAGCGCGATCAGCATCTCGATGGCGAGCACGGCAGCGACAAAGCGCGTGAACAGGCCGATGATCAGGCAGACGCCGCCGACCAGCTCGATGAACATGGTTACATAGGCCCACGCCAATGCCGGTTCGAAGCCGTGCTTGGCGAAGATGTTGGCGGCAACCGCGCCGGCGCCCATTTTGAACTTGACCGAAACGTGCATCAGAAACATGGCGCCGACGACGATGCGCACGAACGTTTCGGCGATCGGCAGCATCGTCGCGTAGAATCCGGAGAGTCCCGGATACATCAGTTTTGCTTCACCCTGAGCCATTTTTGGCACGCTCCCTTCGTTTATCCCCCCGCACGCATCGCGGGCGCCAGCCATAGAAACCCCGCCAGGTCGCGGCGTATTCAGCCCCGGCATGCTAGCACAGCGCCGGTTGGAGTGAAGCTGCCCATGACCGCAGGTCCGCTACGCCCGTGGCCTCGCGCAGCGGGTTGCCGCATCGCGCTGCGACAATTTATACTAGAAGAAATGATTAAATACGTTCTTCGATTGCGGCGGCGCGCGACGGCGACCGGCTGCGCGATGCGCCATCACGGCACGCTCAGCGCACGCCGTGCCAGGCGTCGTAAGGCTTGTTCGGTATGCCTTTGAGCGCGGAATTGTAGGCCTTTTCATCGGCCTTCGGCTTCGGCGGCGCAGCCTTGGCGTTCTTTTGCTGGCCGTGATGTCGCCCGCCGCCCATGCCGCCCATTCCTCCCATGCCTCCCGCGTCCTGCGCCTGGACACTGGCCATGGTCAGCGCCAACACCGCTGCTGTCAGAATGATCGCCTTCATGGGCGCACCTTACTTCGTCCCCGGTCTGTCGCCCCCGTCTCAATCTTCCGCACGCCAAATGCCCGGCACAGAATCTCCCGCCGCAGGAATCTCATGTGTCCTGCGATAAAGATACCGAAAAATCGGGCAATCTTTGGGTCAAAACGCGTCCGCAGCCCGCCGCGCGCCGTTTGCGTCACCTAGAGCAGATCCCGCTCATGTAGCGCCACTTCCCCGTCATGCGCGGGCTTGACCCGCGCATCCATGCGGCCCCGACGCAGCATGGATTGCCGGGTCAAGCCCGGCAATGACGAACCGAGGAGTCGCGATTCGATCGGAGCGAAACATGCGCTAGGCCGCCTTTGGCCGCGCATCCTTTACGGTGACCGCGCCGGGTTTACGGCCTTTGCCGGCGCCGATCTTGATCTCGATATGGCAGCCCAGCGCAGTCAAAAACCGCATCAGGCGCTCCCGGGAGACTTCGTTAAATTCTCCGCCGAGGATTTTCGACGGTTCGGGTTGCGCAGCACCGATGCCTGCACCGCGGCGCGTTGCGTCAGGCCAAGCGACCTTATTGCCTTGTGCAATCGCAGCAGGAGTTTCGCCTTCAAATAATGCTCTTCGGCGTCCGGAAAGCCGAGCTGAAGCCACACATTCCGTGAGGGATCGCGAGCGGCAGACGTTCCGTTTATCGTTGCCGCTCCTTTTCTCGGATCAGTTCGATCAAGTGCGCTTCGAGCGGCTTCATATCCGCTCGAGGCGTGGCAGTTCCCCGGCTGGATTCTTCTGAAAGGCGTGCGACACGTACACTGCGTCTTCGTAGCGCTGGCAGGAGTGGAGGGGCTGGAACATTCTTGTCTTTACGGCAGCTTACCGGAAAGTGAGGCAGTTTCTAGACCCGAAAACTCCTGCTTCGCCCCGCCTTAGTGCCCCACCTTATACCGCATCAGACGGGATAGATGGCTTCGCCCCCAGCGGGTATTGCTTGGATAGAAAGGTTTGCTCACCGTGGACCCCGTAATCGGTGAAGGGACCCTCGTACCCTATAAGGTAGAAAGTCAGCTGGCGGAGTAGAACTTGGACCCGGTGAATATGGTCGATAAGCTTTTGAAAGTCGGCCTGATCTGGTATCTGCAAATCCTTTAGAGTCGGGTGCACGTGGCGATTACGTAGATATTTCCAGGCGTCGACATGGCTCTTTTCTACATGGCCTGTTTTTGCCAACGCATACAAGGTGTCCGGTGTCCGCTTATCACTCATTCGGTCGATCATTCCGTTAACCTGGCGAGCGAGGCCCTGCAGGTCAGTCTGCTCTCCGAACCACTTTCGCATCCGACCCTGGCAAAGAGCTACCAGCCCGTCTTGTTCCTTTTCATATTTGACGCTGATCAGGCTTGCTACCGCCTCTACAGCAACGGATACCCCGATCGCCCAAGCGTCGAGAGAGCCGGCCGTGGCTTCGCAGGCGTTGTTGAGGTGATAGGCGACCGGGTTCCATTGAGTGCCCTCCGTGTTGGCGACGACATAGGCAAGGTATTTTCCAAATAATCGCCATCCGTGCTGATGAAAGTTCATACTGACTGGCGAGATCGGCGGGTCGAATTGAGTTCTCGAAGACGTCCGCCTAGGCGACACTAGT
>JASHQS010000289.1 GCA_030038995.1 Xanthobacteraceae bacterium | reverse complement strand
CTCGTCGCGGCCCATGTTCTGCGCCTCGCCGTCGTTGAGCGAGGTGACGACGTTCCAGGCGGCGCGGCCGCCGCTCATCAGATCGAGCGTGGCGAACACGCGCGCGACGTGGAACGGCTCGTAATAACTGGTCGAATAGGTGGCGCCGAGCCCAAGGCGCTCCGTCGCCATGCCCATCACGGTGAGCACCGTGACGGCGTCGAGTTTGACGCGGCGGATGCCGTGCTGGACGGTATGGGCATGATCGCGGCCGTACATGTCCGGCATCGACAGCCGGTCATCGAAAAAGCCGAGATGAAATTTGCCCGCTTCCAGCACGCGGCCGATGTGCCGGTAGAAATCGGGCGACCACGAATCGGTACGCGACTCCGGATGCCGCCACGAGCTCGGATGATTGGTGCAATTCTGCGCCTGCAGAAAGCCGATCAGGGTCATCTGGCGCATGTTCGGCGCGGGTCCATCGCGAAAGCTCGCAATGACCATTATGACGCGGGTGCGACCTTTATGAAATCGCCGGTCAAAGCCTGAAGGCCGGCAGCGCTGATGCGCTGGTCGGCCTGATTGGTCGAGAAAGTGGAAAATCCAGCCGACAGGTCACCCCTGCGGCTGCGGTTCCAGCGGGCCGGGTTCGGGGCGCGGGCGATTGCGGCCGGCGCCGGCGGTGGGCACGGTCGAGGGCCGCGGCGCCGCCGGCTCGATCACCGATTCGCGCACCGGGCGCTTGCCCATCAGCAAATCCTTGATCTCGTCGCCGGTGAGCGTTTCGAACTCGAGCAAACCCTTGGCGAGCGTTTCCAGATCGGCGCGCTTTTCGGTGAGGATTTGCTGCGCCTCTTCGTAGCCGGTCTCGACCAGCCGCCTGATCTCGGCGTCGATCTTCTGCACGGTCGCCTCGGAAATGTTCTGCTGGCGCGCCACCGAGTAGCCCAGGAACACCTCTTCCTGGTTCTCGCCGTAGGCCACGGTGCCGAGCGCGTCGGACAGGCCCCAGCGCGTCACCATCATGCGCGCGAGCTTGGTCGCCTGCTCGATGTCGGAAGCCGCGCCCGAGGTCACCTTCTCCTTGCCGAACACCAATTCCTCGGCGACGCGGCCGCCCATCATGATGGCAAGCCGCGAGGTCATCTGCTCCAGACTCATCGACAGCTTGTCGCGTTCCGGCAGCTGCATGACCATGCCGAGCGCGCGGCCGCGCGGGATGATGGTGGCCTTGTGCACCGGATCGGTGGCCTTGACGTTGAGCGCGACGATGGCGTGGCCGCCCTCATGATAGGCGGTGAGGAGTTTTTCCTCCTCGGTCATGACGAGCGACTTGCGCTCCGCGCCCATCATCACCTTGTCCTTGGCGTCCTCGAACTCGACCTGGGTGACCATGCGCTTGTTGCGCCGCGCCGCCATCAAGGCCGCTTCGTTGACGAGGTTCATCAGGTCGGCGCCGGAGAAGCCGGGCGTGCCGCGGGCGATGGTCTTCAGGTTAACGTCGGGCGCCATCGGCACCTTGCGCACGTGCACTTTGAGGATTTGCTCGCGGCCGACGACGTCGGGGTTGGGCACGAAGACCTGGCGGTCGAAGCGGCCGGGGCGCAGCAGCGCCGGATCGAGCACGTCGGGCCGGTTGGTGGCGGCGATCAGGATGATGCCCTCGTTGGCCTCGAAGCCGTCCATCTCGACCAGCAATTGGTTGAGCGTCTGCTCGCGCTCGTCGTTGCCGCCGCCGAGCCCGGCGCCGCGATGGCGCCCGACTGCGTCGATCTCGTCGATGAAGATGATGCAGGGCGCGTTCTTCTTGGCCTGCTCGAACATGTCGCGCACGCGGCTCGCGCCGACGCCGACGAACATTTCGACGAAGTCGGAGCCGGAAATGGTGAAGAACGGCACATTGGCTTCGCCGGCGATGGCGCGGGCGAGCAAGGTCTTGCCGGTGCCGGGCGGGCCGACCAACAGCACACCGCGCGGGATGCGGCCGCCGAGCCGCTGGAACTTGGCCGGATCGCGCAGGAATTCGACGATTTCCTGCAAGTCGAGCTTGGCTTCGTCGACCCCGGCCACGTCCTCGAAGGTGACGCGGCCGTGCGCTTCGGTGAGCAGCTTGGCGCGGCTCTTGCCGAAGCCGAGCGCCTTGCCGCCGGCGCCCTGCATCTGCCGCGACAGGAAAATCCACACCCCGATCAGCGCCACGAACGGCAGCCACGAGATCAACAGCGACACGAACCACGGCACGTTCTCGCTCTGCGGCTTCGCCGTGATCGTGACGCCCTTATTATAGAGGCGTTGCACCAGGCCGGGATCATTCGGCGCATAGGTCTGGAAGGTGCTGCCATCGGTGAAGACGCCGTGGATTTCCGGACCCTGGATCGTAACGTCGCGGATGCGGCCGTTATCGACGTCGCTGAGGAGCTGCGAGAAGCTGATCTCCTTCGAACCGGTATTGTGGCCCGGGTTCTGAAACAGCGTAAACAACGCCAGCAGCAATAGGACGATGATGACCCACAAGGCGAAATTGCGCAGATTGGCGTTCATCTCAGATCCTTGATCCGCGTTGCGGCGCGGAGGCCCGTGGCACAGTTAGATAAGCCTGCGGATCGTGGCGGCTTCACGTCCCCTACGAAATGGCAATGTAGGGGCGCCGCCGCCCCCTGCCAAGGGAACCCCCATAGCCAGTACAAGCGAATCCGCCAAGTATTATAGGCTTATTTCGTAAAGCGGGCCTTGCGGCTTTGCCGCATGGCTGCGCTGCGGCGTGCAGGGGCGCGCTCGACCGCAAGCAGGTCGTCGCCGAGCGTCACCAACGCCCCGGCCAATGTCCGTCGCAGCCGTCCGGGCGCCTGCCGCAAGGCCTCGTAGAGCGCCTCGAGCTTGCCCAACTCGACCGGGCCTTCGTCGCCGGCATGCGCGATGGCCCGGCCGAGCAGGCGCAACGCCACCTCGGCCGGCAGATCGGCGAATCGCGCACGCTCTAACGCGACGGCATTGCTCGGCCAGGGCGGCGGCGCCAGCGCCGCGTGGGCGGCAGCGACGGCGAATTCGAGCGCCGCTTCGGCGCGCCGCATCCGCGCGGCAAGCCGCGACAGCCGATGCGCATCAAGTCCCTCGCGCGCCAATGCCGGCATGAGGCCGCGTAGCCGCGCCCGGGTGAAGCGCGGATCGCTATTGCTCGGATCTTCGCTATAGGCAACGCGCGCCGCACGCAGCGTGGCGATCAGCCGCGACTTCGGCACGCCCAACAGCGGCCGCAACAGAAAAATACGATCGTCGTCGTGGCTGTAGGGAAGATGAGACACCGGCGCCATGCCGGCAAGGCCGGAGAGTCCGCTGCCGCGGGCGAGGCGAAACAGCACGGTCTCGGCCTGGTCGTCGAGCGTGTGCGCGGTCAGCACATGGGCAAGGCCGGCGCCGGCGGCGGCTTGCGCCAACAAGCGGTAGCGGGCGATGCGCGCCGCCTCTAGCAAGCCGCTCGCCGGCTTTTTGCCGCGCCAGCGCAACGTGCGGTGCGGCACGTCGAGCCGCCGCGCCAAACGCTTGACGCTCGCCGCTTCGGCGGCGGCTTCCCGCCGCAAGCCGTGATCGATGGTGACGGCGAGCAATCGCGGCGGTTTGTGCTTGTTCAGCCGTTTTGCCCAGCGCGCGGCAAGCACCAACAGCGCGGTAGAGTCCGGACCGCCGGAAACGGCAGCGACAAAACCGGGCAAATCATCCAGGCCGCGGAACAGCGCGTCTAATTCCTCGTCGCCGACCGCTTCCTCAGCAGTGGGCACGCTTCTGTTCCCGCTCCACGTTCTGCTTCACCGCAAGCGAGGCGCGCGGATATTTGCGCATCACCTCGCCGAGCGAAGCGCAGGCGGCTTCCTTCTCGCCCAAGGCGGCGAGCGATTGGCCGAGCCGCAACAGCGCGTCGGGCGCCCGCGCCGTCGTCTCGTATTTGGTGGAGACCGCGAGAAACGCTTCCGCCGCATCGTGGTATTGCTGGCGCTGAAACAGGGATTCGCCGAGCCAATATTGCGCCTCCGGCGCCAGCCGGTCGCTCGGATATTTGTGCAGGAAAGCGCCGAACGCTTGCGCGGCGTCGGCGTAATCCTTGCGGGCGAAATAGCTGTGGGCGAGGTCGTATTCGTCCTTCGGCGTGGCGGCAGGCGGCAGCGCCGCGACGGCGCCGGTGCCGCTCGGATTGGCCGGAGGCGGCGGCGGCAAGGCGCCGCCGGGCGCGCCAGTATTGGCCGGACCCGACAGACGTGCAAGATCGAGCGGCGCGCCGGCCTGGCGCGGCGCCGGCGCCGGCGCCACGGGCGGCGGCGGCTCGTTCTGATTAGTGCTCGAGCCAAGCGCGCGGGGCGCTCCCGGCGCGCCGGGATTGAGCGCCGGATTGAAGGCGTCGTGGCGGCCTCCGTCGCCCGCAGGCTGGCCGGCCTCGACCGGCGCCGGCGGATAAGCAGCCGGCGGCGGCACGTATTGCGGATTCGCCGGATATGGCGGGTTCGACCGCGCCGCATATTGCGGCTCTGCCGGAGCCGGATACGGCTCGGCCGGCCGCGCCGCGTATTGCGGCTGCGGCGCCGGATAGGGCGGGTTCGCTCGCGGCGCGGCGGCAGCCGCCGGGACGCCGTGCTGCTCCTGCAGGGCCTGGAGCTGCTGGGTGAGCTGCTGATTGCGGTACTGCAATTGCTCGATCTGCCCGGTCAGGTTGCGGACGGTTGCTTCGAGACGATCGAGCCGGGTGACGAGGTCGGCGGCATCCTGCGCCTGCGCGGCCGTGCCGCAGAGCACGCACATAAGCGCAATCGAAGCGAAGCGGGCGAAGCGAATTTTTCCGTGCGGCATGGTCGTTGCGTTTTGAGCCTGCTCACGGACGAGCGGGCGGTGTCCCGGCCGCTGCGAGAGCATACGGCTTCAGACCCGCCCCACCATAGTCGACCCTGCGACCAAATTGTGACTGCCGGCTGCGGCGGACACCCCTCACATGGCCGGCCACCGGTTGTTTCGCCGCCAACGGTTTACGAACTCTGATCGAGCACCGTGACGGCGCGGCGGTTCTGCGACCAGCAGGAGATGTCGTCGCACACCGCGACCGGACGCTCCTTGCCATACGAGATGGTGCGCATGCGCTGCGCCGAGACGCCGCGCGAGATCAGATAATCGCGCACGGTCTGGGCGCGCCGCGCGCCGAGCGCGATGTTGTATTCGCGGGTGCCGCGCTCGTCGGCATGGCCTTCGATGGTGAAGGCGTAGCGGTCGTAATGGTTGAGCCACTCGGCCTGCTTGTCGAGCGTGGCCCGCGCCTGCTCCGACAGATCCGAGGAGTCGGTGTCGAAGAACACGCGGTCGCCGACATTGACCACGAAATCCTGCTGACTGCCGGGCGTGGCGGCGGCCGCCATGGCGCCGGTCTGGTCGTTGGCCTGCTTGGCGCAGCCGGCGATGGCGATGCCGGCCAGGATGACGGCTGCGAATCTGACGCCACGGACGATGCTCATCCGGTTCATTCCGGTGCCTCCATTGCTTGGTGGTCCCGTGCCTGCCCTTCCTGCGCGCGGGAGAGCGGAAGCCACTCCAGCGGGTCTAGCAGCGCCTTCGTTAAGCGAAGGTTCCGTCAACCTTGATAAGGCCTTGCAAAGAAGCCCCGTCCCCGCCGAACCCCCGAAAAGCTTTGGTAATGCTTAATAGAGCCTGAATGCGGCGTTCCTGCGGCTTGTCCCGGGGCACAGCCTCATTCAAGCCGAGGCTGGACGCGGCGTAGTGTCATTTCCGCGGCCTCCGCTTGGCCGTGATCGAAGTTGCCGAAGAACCGAAGCTGGATAGGCCGGCCACGGTCTACCGTGACGGTGAGATTGTTCCCTGCCGAGGCTCGAACGGCGGCGGCTTTTAGGTAAGACACGCTCGCAACCAGCATGTACGGCTCGAAGCATTCTGGCGAGAAGAAATCAAAATCAACCGACTGACGGCGGCCGAGACGCAGCGCAATGGCCGTGCCGCCGTAGAGCGTGAAATAGCCCGGCGTCCGTGCCAGCTCCGGCCATAATCATTGCTGCGCAGGCGGCAAGATATCGAGACGTGGCGTGAATGTGTTTGCCATCGTGCTATTGTAAGCTGATCTTCAGCTCCTGCGGGAGCGGAGCGGCGCCGCAAATAGGCTTTTAGCTGAGGAACCCGCAGAGCAACTGGCTCTTACGACAATAGCGGCGACCAGGCCGGGTCGGAGGCGTAGCTCGGGGTCGGCACGCGCAGTTGATTGCGGCCGGAAATGTCGATCGTGTAGAGCGACGGGCCGGGGCCGCCCATCTGGTCGCTGAAATACATGATAACGCGGCCGTTCGGCGCAAAGGTCGGGCCTTCGTTGTGAAAACCTTCGGTGAGGATGCGCTCGCCCGAGCCGTCCGGCTTCATCACGCCGATGGCGAAGGTTTGGGCCGTCTGCTTGGTGAAGGCGATGTAATCGCCGGTCGGCGACCACACCGGCGTCGAGTAGATGCCGTCGCCGAAGCTGATGCGGGCCGCCGGCCCGCCGGCCGCCGGCATGACGTAGATTTGCGGCTGGCCGCCGCGGTCGGAGGCAAAGCAGATTTTGCTGGCGTCGGGCGAATAGCACGGCGAGGTGTCGATCGCCTGGGTGTTGGTCAGCCGCGTCATCTGCGTGGAACTCAGGGTCATGACGAAGATGTTGGAATTCGAGCCCTCCTGCAGGCTCATGATCACCTTCTGGCCGTCGGGCGAGAACCGCGGCGAAAAGCTCATGCCGGGGAAATTGCCGACGATCTCGCGGGCGCCCGAGGTGATGTTGAGCAGATAGACGCGCGGATCGCCCTCGCCGTAGGCCATGTAGGTGATTTCCTGGCTCGACGGCGAGAACCGCGGGGTAAGCACGAGCTCGTCGCCGCGGGTGAGATACTGCACATTGGCGCCGTCCTGATCCATGATGGCGAGCCGCTTGACGCGCCGCTCCTTCGGCCCGGTCTCGTCGACGAACACGACGCGGGTGTCGAAATAGCCTTTGTTGCCGGTGATGCGCTCGTACACGGCGTCGGAAATGATGTGGCCGAGGCGGCGCCAATTTTCGGGCGTGGTCAGATATTGCTGGCCGGCGCCGAGCTGCTGGCCGGCGAGCACGTCCCACAGCCGGAACTCGGCCTTCAGGCGCCCATCGTTCTGCCGGCTGACGCGGCCGGTGATCAGCGCCTGGGCGTTGATGGCGCGCCAGTCGGCGAAGTTGGGCACGGTGTCGAAGTTGACGATCTTCTCGATGAAAGCCGACGGGTCGATCGGCACGAACAGGCCGCTGCGCTGCAGGTTGGCGGTGATGATCTGGGTGATGCCGTGCGCGGTGTCGGAGTCCGCCGCGGTGCCGGGGATCATTTCCGGGATCGCGATCGGCATCGGCTGGAAATTGCCCTCGGTGATGTCGAGGCGCACGCTGGCCGCGGCATGGCGCGTGGGGAGCATCAGCGCAGCGCCGCAGGCGCCAAGCGCCAGCGCGCGCCGCCGCGTCAGCAGAGGGCGATGGATACTGGGAGTTAAGATGCGGCTCATGATACTTGCATCGGTTTTGTTAGAGGAGATGAAGCAGGTTGGTTCACTACCTCGTTATTGCGAGGAGCGAAGCGACGAAGCACCCCCCACCCTAACCATCCCCCGCTTGCGCGGGAGGGAAGGGAGGGGGCGCACTGGATTGCTTCGCTTCGCTCGCAATGACGAATTGAGTGCATCGAGCGAGCTCCTCGTCCTCAGTTCGACAGCTCACGTGGATTGAAATTCACCGTGATGTCGCGCCACTGCGCGTAATGTTCCGGCTTGAGCATGGTGAACGGTTGGCACTGCAAGAGCGCGCGCTTGCCGCTCTCGGCGAGCGCCGGGCCGAGCGGCGACGCCGAGCCGGCGACCACGACCGGCGGCTGCGCCAGCGAGCCGTCCGGCCGGAACAACACGCGCAGCTCGACATAGATGTTGGTATCGCTGTCGACGCCGGGCGGCGGGCTCCAGCACTCGCGGATGCGCTGGCGCAGCGCGTCGATTTCGCTCTGCGACAACTGGGCGTCCGGCGCCGCGTTTGGCGCGCCGAGGCTCGCTTCCTGGTTCAGCACGCTGCCGCTCGCCAGTTCGCGGCGCGGATCGCGATGATCGAGCAGTTGGGCGATCTCGCTGGCGTCGTATTTGAGCGGTTGCTGCGTCTCTTTCTGTTCACGCGGCTTCTGCTTCTCGTCTTTCTTCAACAAATCGGCGATCTTGTCGGGCTTGAATTGCGGATCCTTCTTGTCCGGCTTTTGCGCGGCCTTCGGCTTCGGATCCGGCTTCTGTTCGGGCGGCTTTTGCTGCGGCTTGGGCGGCGCCGCGTCGGTCTTGATCTCGGGTTTTGGCGCGGCCTTCGGCGCGACCTGTTCGACCTGCTTGGGGATATCGATCTTGTCGGCGAGCGGCTTCGGCTTGCTTTGGTTCGGCGCGTTCTCCTGGCCCAAAGCGGCGCGCGAAACGTCGGTGTCGGTGACGACCGCGACCGGAACGAAATTCGACACGTCGGCATTCGGCTTCGAGCTGGCGAGCGTGACCAAGCCGGCGACGAAGATCGCCACGTGGCCGCAGCCGGATATGATCCAGTCGGACCGCAAGCCTATTCCCCCCGCTTCTCGTCGGTGATGTTGAGCACGGTGCCGGCACCGGCATCGTGCAGCCGCCCGAGGACTCGCGCCACCTCATTATAGCAAAGCTCCCGGTCGGCGTTGACCCACACGGTGGGCGGCGGCTGGCCGGGCGTATGGGTGCTTTTGATGGCGGCGAACTTCGCCTCGATGTCTTGCAGCGCGATCGGCGTCTTGTCGAGGAACAGGTCGGCCTGGCTCGAACATTGGCCGCCGCTCTTTTTCAAGGTGATGGTGAGCGGCGCCTTGTCGGAGTTGAGCACGGTGCCGCCGCGGGTGTCCGGCAGATCGACCCGGATGGTCAGCGTCAACAGCGGCGCCGCCACCATGAAGACGATGAGCAGAACCAGCATGACGTCGACGAACGGCGTGACGTTGATCTCGCTCATCACCGCGCGGCGGCGGCGGCTGCGCCGGCTGGCCGATGCTGAACTCGCAACGCTTGCCGCCATTACGCTGCCCCTGCCCTGCCCCCGGCCCTCATCCGCGCTCGTCGATCTGCCGCGACAGGATCGCCGAGAACTCGTCGGCAAAGCCTTCCAGACGCTGCGCCTGGCGGTTCACCTCGGCCGCGAACTTATTGTAGAAAATCGTCGCCGGAATGGCGGCAACGAGGCCGATTGCGGTCGCGAACAATGCCTCGGCGATGCCGGGAGCGACCACCGCCAGCGAGGTGTTCTGCGAGGCGGCGATCGACTGAAAGCTCGACATGATGCCGGCTACGGTGCCGAACAGGCCGACGAACGGGCCGGCCGAGCCGACGGTGGCCAGCACCAACAGCCGCCGCTCCATATGCTCGATCTCGCGGGCGATGGTGACGTTCATCTTTTTCTCGATGCGCACCTGCAAGCCGGCGAGCGAGCGCACGTGCGCCTCGATGCTGCGCTTCCACTCCTCCCAGGCGGCGACGAACAGCGCATCGGTGGAATGGCCGTTGGCGGCGGCAAAGGTCTTGTAGAGCTCCTCGAACGACTGCTCGCCCGACCAGAACGCCTGCTCGAAATAATCGCCGGCCTTGCGGATGCGGGCGAACAGCCGGGTCTTGTTGATGGCGATGGCCCAGACCCAGACCGAGGTCACCAGGAGCCCGACCATCACCAGCTTGACGATCCAATGGGCGTGCCAGAACAGGGTGACAAGCTCGAGGCTGGACGATGACATCGGGCGTCCTTTGCGCGTCGTTGCGGCGGCGCGGATCGCGTCGCAGCCGGGAGGATCGGGCCGCGGTGTGCGCGGCGCATGCTGCGCTGGGACCTAAAGGGCGGAGGCCAGGCAGCCGTATCGCGCGCGCCGACCAAGACCCGAAATTTCGCGAGGACCCCAAAGGCCGGACCCGCCACCGGCGGGGCCGAAATCAGTCGCGAAACTTGTCCAAACTAGGGCGCAACACCGGTCGTGCGCCCCAACGAAGCCCGAGCGTGCTTAATGGGGGGTTAATGCGGTGCGCACGGCCCCTGCGACATGATCGGCTGGTGGCGAAAATGCGCGGTTGGCCGTCATTCCGGATCGCCACGAAGCGGCGACTGCGGAATCCATAAGCCCCGCGCTGGGATTATGGATTCCGGGCTCCTCGCTGAGCTTGTCATCGGGCCGGCCGGGGGTCCCCATCGCGCCAGCGCGATGGGGTGCCCCACTTCGGGCCGGACCCGTGGGCTCGGCCCCGGAATGACGAATGAAATCTCTGCCTGGGTGCGAGCACGCTCACGAGGCTTGCGGCTGCGGCTCCTGCCCCTGATCGGAAAACCCCTTGCGCCGCTCGGCCATGAACTGGTCGAACTCGGCGCGGTCCTTGGCAAAGCGCAGCCGCTCCAAAAATTCCTTGAACTCGCGCTGTTCTTCCTCGAGCCGCCGCAGCGTGTCGGCGCGGTAGTCGTCGAAGGCGCGGTTGCCGCTCGACGGCGGCTCGCCCCAAAAGAAGCCGGGGCCGCCCCGCTGCCGCGCACGCTCCATGCGGCCGCGCAGCCGTTCCATCCTCTCCTGCATGCGCTCCATCTTCGCTTGCCAGCGGCCCATATTGGCTTGCCAGTTGTTTTGCCAGTAGCCGCCGCCGTTATGATGCCAGCATCCCATTCGTCCACTCCCGAGAATGAAAACGAGAAGTACGAGACCAAGCGGCCACCAGGCGATGAAGCCGAGAATCATCAGTGCGATCCAAGCCGGCTTTCCAAGTTCGTCGAGCTTTTCCACGACCACCATGGCGACACCTCGCGTGTGAATGTAAATAACATTTACATCACGCCGAGCGGCTGTCAAGGGGGGCTTTTGGCCCCGTCATTCACAGGGACGCTCAGCCGGGTGGCCGATCGCCCGCGGCCGAGAGGCCAAGCCCACGCAGATAGACCAGCACCCCGGCTTCCAAGAGTTCCTCCGCCGACATCGGCAAGGTGCGCCGCGCCGCGTCGCCGCGGCCGAACAGCGATGCGACGCCGTGCGACAGCGACCAGATATGCAGCGCCACCATGAGCGCCGGCGGCCGTTTTGCCGCCGGCATTTGCGCACACAGCTTTTCGGCCGCGCCGCGCAAAACCGCAAAGGCGCGCTCGCCGGCCTCGCGCAATTCCGCGCTTGTGGACAACGGAATCCCGGCCTCGAACATCGCCGAGTAATAAGCCGGCTCGGTGCGGGCGAATTCCATATAAGCCTTGCCGAGCCGATCGAGCGCCGCCAACGCATCGGGGCGGCCATCGTCCCAGGCGCGCTTGAGCACCACCTCGAAGCGCTCGAAGCCACGCAGCGCGACGTTGGCCAAAAGCTCGTCGCGGTCGCGAAAGTGCCGGTACGGCGCGGCCGGACTGACGCCGGCCCAGCGCGCGGCTTCCGCGAAAGTGAAGCCGGCCGGTCCCTTTTGCGCAATCAGCTCGAGCGCCGCGCGTAAGAGCGCCTCTTTGAGATTGCCGTGATGATAGCCGCGCGGCCCGCCGGCCCCCTCTGCGCCGCCGCGCTCGTGCTTGGACCAGCTCATGTTAATGGCTTTTACATTAGCCGGCCGGCGCCGTCGAGTTTTTCAACGCCGTCCCGCAATTGACGGCAACGGCAGCCGCGGGCTTAGTAAACGACGCAACCGTAGTGGTTGTTCGGCAATGACCCTTACCGAAGCCCGGGCCGCGCCGCCTTTTTTGGCAGCGGCAACCGATACCGGCACGCTCGGCGTGCTTTGGCTCAAGCGCCTGTGGTCGCGCGCCTTGGCGGCGCAACAGGGCCGTTTCCTGCGGCCGAGCCTGCATGAGCGGCAGCTCGATTACTTGGTGATCCATGCCCTCGGAATAGGCCTCGAGCAGACGACGACGTATCTTGGCCAAGCGGCGCCGAGTTTCGCCGAGTTCGAACGCTGGATCGCCTCGACCACCGGCGGCGTGGCGCCGGAGCGGATCGCGCGCATCAACGCCGCGGTGATGGGCGCCGATCCGCCGCCGCAAACCGCGCGCTGGCTCGCCGCCGTGGACGCGAGCGCGCCGGTCTTGAGCGCCGCCGATCTCAACTTCTGGCACGAGCACGGCTACGTGGTGCTGCACGATGCGGTGCCGGCAGAGCTGTGCGCGGCCGCGGCGCAGGCCGTGTGGCAGCACATCGGCGCGCGTCCCGACGATCCCGACACCTGGTACGGCAAAAGCGATCACGGCATCATGGTGCAATATTTTCAGCACCCGGCATTCGAGGCGGTGCGCCGCTCGCCGCGCATCCACAAGGCCTTCGCGCAATTGTGGGGCACCGCCGATGTGTGGGCGACCACCGACCGTGTCGGCTTCAATCCGCCCGAGCGCGACGGCTTCAAGTTTCCCGGGCCGCGCCTGCATTGGGACGTCAGCGTGAAAACGCCGATTCCGTTGAGCACCGCCGGCATTCTGTATTTCACCGACACGCCGCCCGAGCAGGGCGCGTTCACGCTGGTGCCTGGTTTCCAGCGCTGGGGCGAAAGCTGGCTCAAAGATTTGCCGCCCGGCGCCGACCCGCGGCAGCAGGACCTTTACGCGCTCGGCCCGCGCGCCATCGGCGGCCGCGCCGGCGATCTCATCATCTGGCACCAGGCGCTGCCGCACGGCGCCAGCCCCAACCGCGGCAGGAGGCCGCGCCTGGTGCAATACGTCAACATGTTCCCGGCGCACCACGAGGAGCAGGAGGAATGGATTTAGGGCCCGCTGGTTGGAGTCGCGGCCATCACAACAGCCGGCGCTTTCAGGAGCGCGGCAGCGGCGCCGCCATCCAGGGCAGGCGCTCGAACAGCGTCGGCTCGCCGTAGCGCGCGCCCTCGATCGACAGCAGCCGCAATTTGGTGCGCACGCCGCCCGGCGCGGAAAAGCCGCCCATTTTGCCGCCCGCCGCCAGGACGCGATGGCAGGGCACGATGAGCGGCACCGGGTTGCGCGACAACGCCTCGGCGACCTCGCGCGCCAGCTTGCGGTCGCCGAGTTGCTCCGCGATCTCGCCGTAGGAGAGCGTGCCGCCCGGCGGAATGGTGCGGGCGACGGCATAGACGCGGCGGTCGAACGCGGCAATGCCGTCGAGATCAACCGCTATGGAGCGGAGGTCTTTGGGCTCGCCGGCGAGCAAGGCGACGATATCGGCAACGGCACGGACGATTTCGGGCGGCGGCGCGGTTTCGCGCGCGTCCGGGAAGCGTCGCGCGATCCACCCGCGCGTGCCGCGCGCGCTCTTTTCCGGAAGCTGCACCCCGGCAATGCCGCGGCCGCTCCACACCACGCCGCACTCGCCGATTGCGGTCGTAAACAGATGAAAGCCGAGATCGATCATGACGCGCTATTTAGGGGCAGAATCGCGCCGCTTCCACCCGAAAGCTGCGAGAGCGTCCCGGTCAGCGTTGCGCGGCGTCCTGATCCGCCCTCATGGCGATGCGCAGCGGTTTCGGGATCGGCCGCGCCCGGCCGCCGCAGACGAAGGCGACGCGCACGTTGGCGTCGGTCAGCACGTCGTCGCCGCGCAGCACGCGCTGCCGCAGCGTGAGCGACGCGCCCCTGACCTCAGCCGGCTCTGACCAGATTTCCAGCACGTCGTCCATGCGCGCGGGTTTCAAAAACTCGATATTCATCGAGCGGACGACGAAGGCAAAGCCTGGCGCTTCCTGCTCGGTCGCCTCGAACAGCGCGCGGTGATCGGCGCCGAGGAGCCGCAGATAATTGGTCCGGCCGCGCTCCAGAAACCGCAGGTAGCTCGCGTGATAGACGATTCCGGTAAAATCGGTGTCCTCGTAATAGACCCGCACCGCCAGCACATGCCGGCCGTCGCGAATTTCGCCGTCGAGCGGAACGTGGGTCATCGCCACGGCACCCGGCCGGCCATCGCGTGCTCCCAGTTCTGGCCGTCGAACTGGCTCACTTCGAGCGCCGCGATGTCGACGCCGTCGAGGCAGCGCACGTTGACGTCGATCTTGTCGGGGTCGGAGCGCGGCACGTAGAACGGATGGATGCCGCAGGTCGAGCAGAACGTGTGCTGCGCTACGGCGGTGTTGAAGCGATAGGCGGTTAGTGCCTCCTTGCCGCGCAGCAATTCGAACTGCTC
>JASHQS010000288.1 GCA_030038995.1 Xanthobacteraceae bacterium | reverse complement strand
CCTCTTCGACCAGCTCGCGCTGGGTGATGCGGCGCATGCTGAAGGCGAACTTGGCGCCGAGCGGCAGGCCGTGAAAGATCGAGGTCAGCGGGAAGCGGATCAAGGTCGCCGCGAACGAGCCGCCGAAAATGACGATGCAGGCGTGCATGTCGAGAAACATCCTGAGGTCGCCACCCATCAGGATGAGCGTGCACAGCACGACGGCCCCGGCGATCAGGCCAAGGCCTGTGGCAATGTCCATAAGAGAACCCCACCGACGCGACCGCAGGCCCTAAAAACAGGCCGGCGCCGCAAGCCTAGCGGCAGCGCGCTTAAGGGACGGTTACCGGGGCGCGGCGGCCTACTGTATTGACAATGTCAGTACGAGCCCTGGATTGCGCATCATAACCGTAAAGTAACTGGAAACAGCGCAAATGCCCGCAGCGCCGCGCCGCCAAGACGAAGTGATCCAAATCCGCGCCTCTGCGGAGGCAAAGGCAATGCTCAATCGGGCTGCGGCGTTGCGCGGCCAGAAGCTATCGGAATTCATGCTGGAACGCGCTCGCCGCCATGCTGCTGACCATGACGGACGAGGACGCCCGCGCTTGGGCTATAGCCTTTTCTAATAGCTTCTTCATAGCGCGGCTTTTAACGCGCCGTCTCATCGGATGCAGCTTTATTCATGGGCGCTACCCAACCGGTCCAGAGGGCGCCGCCGCGCCACCGCGACCGATCGCCGACCCCCCGTGACCGGCGCGGGAAAAAGCCGCACAATGGGCAAAACGCGACGGCTGCGGCGGCGCAGAAGGTCCAGGGAGAAAACGATGCGTGAGATCGGCCATTTCATCGGCGGCAAACAACTGCAGGGAACGTCGGGACGCCACGGCGACGTGTTTGATCCGAACACCGGCGAGGTGCAGGCCAAGGTCGCCTTCGCCAAGCGCTCCGAGGTCGAGCATGCCATCGCGGTGGCCGAGACGGCGCAGCCGGCGTGGGCCGCGGTCAATCCGCAGCGCCGCGCCCGCGTGCTGATGAAATTCCTCGACCTGGTGCAGAAGGAATTCGATACGCTGGCGCGGCTTCTGTCGTCCGAGCACGGCAAGACCTTCGCCGATTCCAAGGGCGACATTCAGCGCGGCCTCGAAGTGGTCGAATTCGCCTGCGGCATTCCGCACCTGCTCAAGGGCGAATTCACCGAGGGCGCCGGCCCCAACATCGACCTGTTCTCCTTGCGCCAGCCGCTCGGGGTGGTCGCCGGCATCACGCCGTTCAATTTTCCGGCCATGATCCCGATGTGGAAATTCGCCCCGGCGCTCGCCTGCGGCAACGCTTTCATCCTAAAACCGTCGGAGCGCGATCCGTCGGTGCCGATGCGGCTTGCCGAGCTTCTTGTCGAGGCCGGCCTGCCGGCCGGCGTGCTCAATGTGATCAACGGCGACAAGGAAGCAGTCGATTCGCTGCTCACCGATCCGCGCATCCAGGCCGTCGGCTTCGTCGGCTCTTCGGCGATCGCCGAATACGTCTATGCGACGGCAGCGGCCAACGGCAAGCGCGCGCAGTGTTTCGGCGGCGCCAAGAACCAGATGATCATCATGCCGGACGCCGACATGGATCAGGCCGTCGATGCGCTGATCGGCGCCGGCTACGGCTCGGCCGGCGAGCGCTGCATGGCGGTGTCGGTGGCGGTGCCGGTCGGCAAGAAAACCGCCGACGTGCTTCTGGAAAAGCTGGTGCCGCGGGTCGAGAACCTCAAGATCGGTCCCTCGACCGATCCGCAGGCCGATTTCGGCCCGCTGATCACGCGCGCGCACCTCGACAAGGTGAAGAGCTACGTCGATCTCGGCGTCAAGGAAGGCGCCAAGCTGTTGGTCGACGGCCGTAACTTCAAAATGCAGGGTTACGAGAACGGCAATTTCATGGGCGGCTGCCTGTTCGATCACGTGACGCCGGACATGCGCATCTACAAGGAGGAGATTTTCGGACCCGTCCTTGCGGTGGTGCGCGCCAAGGATTACGCGGAGGCGGTGCGGCTGCCGTCGGAGCACGAATACGGCAACGGGGTGGCCATCTTCACCCGCGACGGCGACGCCGCGCGCGACTTCGTCAACCGCGTCGAGGTCGGCATGGTCGGTGTCAATTTCGCCATTCCGGTGCCGCTGTCGTACTACACGTTCGGCGGCTGGAAGCGCTCCGGCTTCGGCGATCTCAACCAGCACGGCCCCGACGCGGTGCGCTTCTACACGCGCACCAAGACCGTCACCGCGCGCTGGCCTTCAGGCGTCAAGGAAGGCGCCGAGTTCGTCATTCCGACGATGAAGTGACGGACTCGTCATTCCGGGGCGCCGCGAAGCGGCGAGCCCGGAATCCATGACCACAACATTTGCAGAACACGCTCCGAGCGCATCCTGGAGCGGCAGTGGTTATGGATTCCGGGCTCCTCGCTACGCTCGGCCCCGGAATGACAAGTGGTTAGCTCACGCAGGCCGGCGCGGTCGCGGCGTCGTGGCTGATGAAGCGGCATTGGCAGCGCGGCGGCCGCTCCAGCACCGAAATCGTCACCGTGGTGATGCGGTCCTTGGCGACCACGATGCTGCACAGCGGCGCCATCGTGCCGGCAAAACCACTGGCCTGCAGCTTCAGCACGCCGACGCGCTGGCGCAAAATGGCGCTGCCTTGCCGGATCGGCGCGAGCTTGACCGAGTCGAGATAGAGCGCGGCCTGCAACGGCAGCGCGCTCGGCACCGTCTTGATCTCGACGTAGCCGGCGTCGCCGGACGGCCGGCAGGCGACGATCACCGCGCCGACCACGGCGACGCTCGCCAACAGGCCCAGAATGCGGCTTTTCGTGATACTCACGGCACGCCCGATTGCTGTCGCGCTCACGCGCCCGGCGGCTTGATGCCGCCGATCAGCTTGTTGAGCTGGTTCGAGGCGTCGCGGATGTCGTGCGACAGGCTGCGGATCACCTCGAGCGCCCGCTCGGCCTGGCGGATTTCCAGAAGCTCGCCGATGAAATCCTCGTTCTGCTGCAAGGTCTGCAACAGGCCGGCGAATTGCGCGCGCGCGCCGTCGAGCTCCTTGGTGGCGGCCTCGGTCTGGCTTTGCAGCTCTTGCCATTGTCCGATCAGATATTGCCGCTCTTCCGGCTTGAAGCGGCTGTCCTGTTGTAGTTGCTTGAGCTTGTCGTGGATGTGCGCCAAGGCCTTGACGCCGAGCTGCGACACCGGGCCATTGTCGGCGACGGCGCCAAGGAGCGTCGACACCTCGTCGCGTAGCTGATCGATCGCGGCACGCGCCTTGGCGACGTCGCTGGTGCGGTCGATGCTCGTGGCGCTCTCCTGGATGCGCCGGTTGAGATCCGGCATGCTTTTTTGGAAATCCTCGAGCTGCTTGGCGAACTCGTCGACCGGCGAAGCGGGGCCCCCGGCAGCGCCGGCATCTTCGGCGCGGGCGAGGTTTCCCGGGATCAGGAGCGCCGCCGCAAGCAGCACGGCCGCAACCAAGGGCAGGCGCGCCCGGACGATCTGCAACATTTTCATCGTGACGCACTCCTCCGAACCCACGTATTGCGAATAGACGTATTCCGAATGCGGTTAATTCCGATTAGGAATAGTGGCGCAAGTGGGGCGCGTGGCCATGGCAAAGGCGAGCCGGCATGGGTCTCGGGCGAGTGGGCTTTTCGGTCCATGCGCTTGCCTTCCGGCCGGCCGTGTTTTTAGCATCGGCGGACGATGAGTGTGCAGCGCAAAAGGACGGTTACGCGCGGCGGAGCGCTGGCGTCGGCTTTTCTGGCATTGGCCGTTGCCGCCGGCTGCAGCGGCAGCGATCTTCTTGGCGGCGGCCGCCCGGAGGCGCAAAAGCCTCCTCCGCCGGTGGAGGCGCCG
>JASHQS010000287.1 GCA_030038995.1 Xanthobacteraceae bacterium | reverse complement strand
ACTGGTCGTGCGCAGCCCCATCGACGGGCGGATCACCGCGCGCAACGCCGCGCCGGGCCTGTACGTGCAGCCGGCCAACCCGCCTGCGCCGTTCACCGTCGCCAACATCGACACCATGTGGATGCTGGCGAACGTTGTGGAAACCGACAGCCCGGCGTTCCGCGTCGGCCAGCAGGTGCAGGTCCGCATCGACGCCTTTCCCGGCCAGGTGTTCGACGGCACGATCGACACCATCGGCTCGACGGTAGACCCCAACACCCGCCGCGTCCTGGTGCGGTCCACCATCAAGGACCCGCAGCACGAATTGCGCTCGGGCATGTTCGCCAATTTCACCATCAGCGTCGGCGCGCCGGTTCGTTCACCGGCCATTCCGGCCGCCGGCGTGGTTCGCGAAGGCGACGGCACCATGACTATCTGGGTGACCGCCGACCGCCGCCGCTTCGCCCGCCGGGTGGTCAAAATCGGTCGGGAGCGCGACGGTTACCGGCAGATTCTCGACGGCGTGAAGGTCGGCGAACTGGTTGCCACCGACGGCGCGCTGTTTCTCAGCAATACGCTGGCGACCGAATCACCCTGAACGCGCGGTGGATTGCGATGTGCGGCGCCCCAGCCGAGTGAGAATTAAGCTGTGCTCAAATCCATCCTGCAGTTCGGACTGACGCGCCGGCCGATCGTTCTTTTGTGTCTCTTGCTCTTCATCGCCGGGGGGGCGGCGGCGTTCACGCGGCTCAACATCGAGGCCTATCCCAATCCGGCGCCGGTCATTTTGGAGATCACCGCGCAGGCGCCCGGACAGTCGGCCGAGGAGATGGAGCGTTATTACACGATTCCGATCGAGGTCGGGCTCGCCGCCACTCCGGGCGTCGACGTCATCCGCTCCACGTCGTTCTACGGCCTGTCGTTCGTGCGCGTGACCTTCAAATACGGCGTCGACTACTATTTCGCGCTGACCCAGACCGCGATCAATCTGCAGCAGAACGTCAGCCTGCCCAACAACGTGGTGCCGACCATCCAGGGCTCGAGCCTGGTCGGTGAAGTTTTTCGCTACCAGGTCGTCGGGCCGCCGCATTTCGGCTTGACCAATCTGCGCACGGTCCAGGACTGGATCGTGCAGCGCCGCCTGCTCACGGTTCCCGGCGTCGTTCAGGTCAATACCTGGGGCGGCACGACCAAGCAATTCGACGTCGACGTCGACCTCAACAAGCTCGACGCCTACAACGTCACGCTGCCGCAAGTCATTGCCGCGATCGGCAACGCCAACGTCAATGTCGGCGGCCGCACCATCAATTTCGGCCAGCAATCGGTCAACATCCGCGGCGTCGGCCTGCTCGACAGCGGCGGCGATGAGGATTTGACGCAGGGCTATCACGTCGCCGACATCGAGAACGTGGTGCTGGCGCAGTCGAACGGCGTGCCGGTGCGCGTCAAGGACGTGGCCAACGTCCACGTCGGCGTCGTGCCGCGGCTCGGCAAGGCCGGGCGCGATCACGACGACGACATCATCGAGGCGATCGTGGTCATGAACCGCACCGCCCATACCAACGACGTGGTGCCGCGGGTGCGGCAGGAAATCGAGACCATCAACAAGGACGGCACGTTGCCGCCCGGCGTCAAGCTGGTGCCGTTCTACGACCGCACCTCGCTCGTCGCCGTGACCTCCACCACCGTGCTGCATAACCTGGTGTACGGCTGCGTCCTGATCTTCTTCATTCAGTGGATCTTTCTCGGCGACTTGCGCAGCGCCGTCATCGTCGGCGCCAACATCCCGTTCGCGCTGTTCTTTGCCGTCATCATCCTGGTGCTGCGCGGCGAGGATGCCAATCTGTTGTCGGTCGGCGCCGTCGATTTCGGCATCATCGTCGATTCTGCCGTCATCCTCGTCGAGAACATCTACCGCAATTTCCAGGGCGGCCCGGAGCAGCGAACCGCGCTTCTCCAGGCGCTGTCAGCACAACGGTGGGGCGGCGATCCGACCGTCGGCAACCCGGTGTGGACCGATCGGCTGCGGCTCATCCTGATCAGCGCCCTGCAGATCGACCGCGCGGTGTTCTTTTCCACGGCGATCATCGTCGCCGCGTTCATTCCGCTGTTCAGCATGCAGGGGGTCGAGGGCCAGATTTTCAACCCGATGGCGCGCACCTACGGCTACGCCCTTATCGGCGCGCTCATCGCGACCTTCACGGTCACGCCGGTGCTGGCCTCTTATCTGCTGCCGTCGCGCATCGCCGAAGTCGAAACCGTGATCGTGCACGGCCTGCGCCGGCTTTATACGCCGGTATTGCAGTGGTCGCTGGCGCACCGCCGCATCATGCTCGCCGTTGCTGCGGCCTGCCTCGCCGTCTTCGCCGCGCTGCTGCCGCGGCTCGGCACCGAGTTTTTGCCGGCTTTGGAGGAGGGCAACCTGTGGATTCGCGCCACCATGCCGCCGACCATCTCGCTCGAAGCCGGCATGCCGATCGTCAATCGTATCCGCGAGATTCTGTTGCGCCACCCCGAAGTCATCACCGTCGTCTCGCAGCACGGCCGTCCCGACAACGGCAGCGACGCCGCCGGCTTCAACAACGCCGAGTTTTTCGTGCCGCTCAAGCCGTTCGAAGACTGGGCGCCCGGCATGACCAAGGAAAAGCTGATCGACGAACTACAGAACGAGTTCGCCAGCGAGTTCACCGGCATCAGCTTCAACTTCTCGCAATACATCCAGGACAACATCGAGGAGGGGCTGTCCGGCGTCAAAGGCGCCAATTCGGTGAAAATCGTCGGCCGCAATCTCGGCGAGCTGGAAAAGCTTGCCGGCGAAGTCATGAAGCAGATGGCGCAGGTCGACGGCGTGACCGATCTCGGCATGTTCCCGGTGCTCGGGCAGCCCAATCTCAACATCAGGGTCAATCGCGAAAAGGCGGCGCGTTATGGGCTCAACGCCGGCGACATCAACACCGTGATCCAGGCGGCGCTCGGCGGCACGGTGGCGACGACGCTGCTGGAATCGGACCGGCAATTTGCCGTCACGGTCCGGCTCGCTGAAAAATATCGCAACGATCTCGACAGCGTGCGCAACATCAAAGTCGGATATCAGACGCCGAGCGGCGTCAATGCCTACGTGCCGCTGAGCGAGGTTGCCGACATTTCACTCGATACCGGCGCTTCTTACATCTATCACGAGCGCAATGAGCGCTATATCCCGGTGAAGTTCAGCGTGCGCGGCCGCGACCTCGGCAGCACCGTCGCCGAGGCGCAGCAGCGGATCGCAAAAAACGTGCACCTGCCCACCGGCTATCGCATCATCTGGGCCGGCGAGTTCGAGGAACTGCAGCAGGCCAAGGCGCGGCTTGCCGTCATCGTGCCGGTCAGCCTGTTGCTGATCGTGCTGCTGCTTTACGCACTGTTCAACTCGGTGCGTGACAGCCTGCTGGCGCTTGCCGGCATTCCGTTCGCGGCCGGCGGCGGCGTTCTCGCGCTCTATCTGACGGGCCTGGCGTTCAGCATTTCGGCGGCGATCGGTTTCGTGTCGCTGCTCGGCGTCTCGGTGATGAGCGGAATCCTCATCATCAATGCCTACCATCAGCTGGCCGCGGACGGCGTGGCGCCGGGCGAAGCGATGCGGCAAGCGCTGCAGCGGCAGATGCGGCCGATCCTGATGATGGCGCTGTCGGCCTGCATCGGCCTGTTGCCGGCGGCGCTTTCGAGCGGCATCGGCAGCCAGGTGCAGCGTCCGCTGGCGACCGTGGTGGTCGGCGGCATGTTCATCGGGCCGATCATTCTTCTTGTCATCGTGCCGGCGCTGATGGCGCTGGTTCTCGACCGACCCGCGCCGCCGCCGCCCGCCGAGCCGAGCGCGCCGGAGGCTTCGGCATGATCACTGCGACATTGCCGCGTCACGTCCGGCGTGTCGTTCTGCCCATGGCGGCGGGCGCGCTGCTCGCCGGCATGCCGATGCGAGCTACGCTCGCGCAGCAGCCGGCGGCGTCCGATGCCGGCGGAGCCGTCCATGCGGCTCCGTCAGGCGAGAACAAAGGCGGTGGCGTGCGGGCGCCGCCGCTGAAGATTGCGCCCACCAGGGAGCGATCGATCGTCCGCGGCGGCTCGAACCTTCTCGATCGCAATGCGATCGGGATGCCGGTCGCGCGGCCGGATGGTAGTCAGAGGCCCGCCGCGCCCAACCTCGGCCGCGCGGCAACGCTCGCGTCGCCCGCCCCGCCGGCGCCATCCGGCGCTCCGGCGGTCTTGGGCAGCAGGGGGTTGCAGGCGCCGCGAATACCCGCGCCGGTGCCGGCGCCGCGGCCGCTGATCTGGAGCCGTGGCACAATCGATGGCGCGGCGTTGACGCGTCCCGGGACGGCCCTGAAACCTCTCGGCGGTCCAGCTAAAGCTGCCGCAACCGGCATCAACGGCACCAATTTTCAGCCGAAGCATTGAGCGCGTTCGCTTTTGCCCTTCACCGACTGACGCAGTGGCCTATATTAAGGTTGTGTGGGTTCGCGGAGGAGTAAGCGACGCTTGGCGGCTTGGCCGCGGGGCGGGCGGGGCAGCAGAAAGTGCCATGCATGCCCTGTGGAGCAAGCGACATGGCGCGGCCGGAGAATCCTCCTGAGACGGCAACGCCGGATGGCGAGATTCCGGCTCGCCTGCGGATCGCCGCCGGTATTTTGCGCGCGCTGTTCATTGCCGTGCTGGTGCTGATCACGTTTCGCGTCAGCAGGCCGCAAAACGAGACGTTCTGGACCGCCTACGACACGCCCAGCGACATGGTGCGCATGCTGCTCGGCTTTGCCGTCGCGGTATGGCTCCTCGTCCAATTGTTCAAAGGGCCGCGCGACCAGGGAGGTTATCGCACCTGGTTCTATCTCGGCCTGGTGGCGGTGCCGTTCTCGTTCATTTGTCTTATCGCGGTATGGTGATTGATCGTCATTCCGGGGCCGAGCGAAGCGAGGAGCCCGGAATCCATAATCCCTGTGCTGGGGTTATGGATTCCGGACTCGCCGCTTCGCGGCGATCCGGAATGACGGTCAAAGTGCGGCTAAGGCTCGATCAGCTTGCCGCTCGCCGCCTTGACCACCGCCTCGGTGCGGGTCGCCGCGCCGAGTTTTTCCCTGGCATTGTCGATGTGGAAGTCGACCGTGCGCTTGGTCAGGCCGATGATTTGCGCGATATCGGCGGAGGTTTTGCCGCGCGCCACCCAGGTCAGCACCTCGACCTCGCGCTCGTTGAGCGCGACCGTCTTCGGCCACAACCCGGCCCGCGCCACACCGGCGAGCCGCGCCGCGATGATCGCGGCCAGCATGTCGAAATCGATCGGCTTGGTGACGTAATCGTCGGCGCCCAATTGCCGGCCTTTGAGCTCGTTGTCGCGGTCGGTGAGCGCGGTCAGAAACACGAACGGCATGCGGGCAAAGCGCGGCGCCAGCGCCACCAGCCGATCCAATAGCTCGAAGCCGGACATCGCCGGCATGCTGATGTCCGACAGCACCAGATCCGGCATGATCCGCAGGATGGCGGCAAGCCCTTCGCGGCCGTCATGGGCAAGCGTCACGTCGTAGCCGCGGTCGACCAGTTCCTCGGCGATCAGCGCCGCGGTTTCGCGGTCGTCTTCGATGCAGAGGATTTTCTTCGGCGCTTCGGACATGCGTCAACCGCGATTTGCCGGCCATGGCCGCAGCCCCGCGCGCGCGTGTAAACGATTGCGGCGCGGTTTGGCTGGCCCGCCGGCCTCCTGTATAAGTGTATGATGAGACGCCGCCGCGATGGCAAGCCTCGCGCGGGCGCGCGTCTTTGCAGCGATGGGCCCTTTGCATGCGGCAGCCGCGATCGATCCGCTTCCATTTGGCCGCGGTCTTCCTGTTGTTCTTCGCGCTGGTCGCGGCGCTCGGCGCGTTCAGCCTCTGGCGGCTGAGCAATTTCGACGCGCTGTCGGCCGAGGTCGCCCAGATCTGGCTGCCGACCACGCGCGCGCTCGGCGACCTCAACAATTACACTTCCGACTTCCGCGCCATCGAAGGCGGCAATTTGCTGTCCGCCGGGGCGGCCGAGACGACGGCGAGCGAGAACGAAATGGCCAAGCTCGACCGCATCATTGCCGGCTCCGAGCGCGAGTTCGAGCGCATTCGTCATGGCGCCGCCGAGAACGACCTTTACGGGCAATTCAAGCAGCGCTGGACCGCGTATCGCACCATCGTCAATCAGATGCTGGAATTCTCGCGCAGCGGTCGCAAGGCCGAGGCGGTTGCGATCTATCGCAGCACGTCGCGCACCGCTTACAATGCGGCAAGCGACACGCTCGGCCTATTGACCGACCGCGCCGTCGCCGATGCACGGGCGGCGAGCGACCGGCTCGGCATCGCCTACCGGCAGGCGCTGTGGCTGATCGTGCTGGTCATGCTGGTCGCCGGCGTGCTGGTGGTTGCCGCTTTGATCCACATCAGCCGCTCGATCTCGCAGCCGTTGCGCCGCCTCGCCGACCGCATGCGCCGGCTTGCCGCGAGCGACACCGCGGTCGATATCGCCGGCACCGAGCGCCGCGACGAGATCGGCGAGATGGCGCAGGCGACCGTGATCTTCCGCAACAATGCCATCGAGCTGATGCGCAGCCAGCGCACGCTGGCCCGCCAGGCTGCCATGCTCGAGGAGCAATTGGCGCAGGAGCAGCGGCTGGCGCTCCTGCAGCGCAATTTCGTTTCCATGGCATCGCACGAGTTCCGCACGCCGTTGACCGTCATCGACGGCCATGCCCGCCGGCTCGACAAGACCAAGGACGCGGTGCAGCCCGCCGAGATCGGCGAGCGCGCCGGAAAAATCCGCAGCGCTGTCCTTCGCATGACGCACCTGATCGACAATCTGCTCAATTCCTCCCGGCTGATCGACGGCAGCGCCGGGCTTTATTATCAGCCGGCCGAGATCGATCTGGCGGCGCTGTTGCGCGAAGTCTGTCAGTTGCATCGCGAGATGGTTCCGGGCGCGCCGATCGTCGAGCGCTTTGCCGGCACAGCGCTGCCGGTGGCCGGCGACGCCAAATTGCTGTTCCAGGTCTTCAGCAATCTCTTGTCGAACGCCATCAAATATTCGCCGCACGGCGGCGCCATCGAGGTCGCGGCCGAACGGACCGCGGTCGAGGCCGTCGTGGCGATGACCGACCATGGCATCGGCATTCCGCCGGCCGACCTCGAGCGGCTGTTCGAGCGCTATCATCGCGGCAGCAACGTCTCCGGCATCGTCGGTACCGGCGTCGGCCTTCACCTCGTCAAAATGGTCGTCGATCGGCACGGCGGCCGCGTCGCGGTGCAGAGCCGCGAAGGCGCAGGCTCGCGTTTCACCATTCACCTGCCGATCAGCGACGCATCCGTCAGCAAGCAGACGCGGCCACTCGAAGCGACGACGGCCGAGCCGGCAACGGCGCCGCCCCATGGTTTGCCGGAGGTCCTGTCGGCTACGGCGGCCGCATCGGAAGGATGATGCCATGATGGCCCGGGTGATCAGTGCTCGACTGCGTAAGCTTGCCGGCCTTGCCGGCGTCGCGGCGGTGACGGCCGTTTTTGCCATCTGTCCTGGCCAGCCGCCGCGGGCCTTCGCGGCGGCGGCATTGAATTATTCCCCGCTGGAAAGGCCGCTGATCGCGGCGGACTGGCAGCCGCCCGCCGCCTTGCCACGGCGCTTCCGCAACCATTGCCATTTCGACGGCAAGGGCCGCTTCTACTGCTCGAACCATTGCGGCCTCGACTATCAGTTCTATTTCTGCACGCGCGCGTCGTTCGGCTGCTGCCGCCCCGGCTTCGGCTATTGCGATTGGAAGGGCCACTTGCGCTGCGCGCCGTGGTGATTTCGCGCGCTGTCGCGGACGCAATCACGCGCCTCGTCCAGACTTCTCGGCGACCGCGAAAGGAGTCGAAGAAAATGTTGCAAGATCATCATTACGACGGTCGCTTTCGCTGGCCGAACGATGCCCGGGTGGCGGTGACGCTGACCTTCGATTTCCAGGGCGGCGAGGACGTGCGGCCGCTCGAAGACGGCACGCGCGATCACGAGGGATACACCCAGTGCGAATACGGGCCGCATACCGGCGTCCGGCGCATCCTGCGCATCCTGCAGGAGGAGGGCGTGAAAGCGACGTTCCTCACCTGCGGCGCCATTGCCGAGCGCTACCCCGACGCAGTCGAGGCGATCGTCGCCGCCGGCCACGAGATCGCTGGCCATGGCTATCACCACGAAGTCGCGCGCAACCTGACCCGCGAAGAGGAGCGCGACGTGATGCGCAAGACCATCGACATGGTCCGCAGCCGCACCGGGCAGCGTCCGCTGGGCTGGCGCTCCTGCACGCAAAGCCCGAACAGCCTCGAACTCTTGATCGAGCACGGTTTTATCTGGAACAGCAATTCGTTTTCGCACGATCTGCCGTTCCTCTGGGAAAGCGATCGCGGTGCGCTGGTCGAGCTGCCGCGTCAGCCGTTCGGCGACGGCCGCACCTATCAGCATCGCAATAACGATGCCGGCAGTCCGCATGATGCGCTGGTCGTCTGGAAGGCGATGTTCGACGAATTTCACGAAGAGTCCAAGGCGGCGCCGGCGTACTGCCCGTTTCAGTTCCATCCGTACATTTCCGGCCGTCCCGGCCGGGCCAACGCGCTGCGCACCATCATCCGGCACATGCGCGGCTCAGGCGGCGTCTGGTTTGCCTGCGGCGGCGAGGTGGCGCGCTGGTGCCTCGACGAGGTATTCAAGGTTGGCCGTCCGGCCGCGATGCCGCGCCGCGCCGCCGCCTCGTAACGTTCGCAAGCTTTTTCCAAAGCCTTGGATTCCCGCTTTCGCGGGAATGAGCGGAATCATCATTTGCCGTTCAACCATTGCCGGTGATGTAAATGATCACGCCGATGATCGCCCGCGTGGCGCGTGCGATTGCTATTGAGATGAAATTGAGATCGAGGTCGAACTGCGCGCCAAGGAGCGGCAGGACGATCAGGAGCCCGATCAAGAGGACGAGACCGTAAGGCTCGAGCCGCGCCAGCGGCCTCGCCAGCGGCTTCGGCAGCACCCCGACCAGGATGCGTCCGCCGTCGAGCGGCGGAATCGGCACCAGATTGAACACGGCGAGCACGACGTTGAGCACCAGCGCGTTGCGCAAATTCTCGCCGATAAAGCGCACCAAGAGATCGGGCGCATAGCCGAGCAGGTGAAACCCGAGCGCGGCGAGCGTCGCCAGGATCAGGTTCATGAACGGGCCCGCCGCCGCCACCAGGACCATGTCGCGGCGCGGATGGCGCAGCGCGCGGAAATTCACCGGCACCGGCTTGGCATAGCCGAACAGAAACGGCGAGCGGGCCAACAGCAATAGCGCCGGCAGCACGATGGTGCCGAACGGGTCGATGTGCTTGAACGGATTGAAGCTGACGCGGCCCATTCGCCAGGCCGTATCGTCGCCGAGCAGATGGGCGACGAAGCCGTGCGCCGCCTCGTGGAACGTCACCGCGATCAGGACCGGCAGCAGCCAGACCGAAATCTCGTAGCCGATCATATTGAACTGGGGCGTCATGAACCCGCTGCTGCGTCCGTGCGATAGGCACGATGGCTTTAGCAGCCGGGCCGTTGTTCTACCAGCGGCGGCCGTTCCACCTTCCGCTCGTCCCCGCGCAAGCGCATAGGCGCTAACATAGCTGCGTTTCCCGGGCGCAGCGCAGCAAGAAGCGCAGCGAAGTGGTGCGCTGCAGACCCGGGATCGTAACAAGTTGCGGAGTCTGGGACGGTCCCGGATCAGCGGTGCACCGCTTCGCGCTGCACCGCATCCGGGAAACAGAGGCCTATGTTAGCGCCTATGCGCGCAAGCGGGGACCCAGCTCTTTGCAACCCCCTGGATTCCCGCTGTCGCGGGAATGAGCGGAATTCATGCCGGCGCAGGGTCAGCTCACCGCACGCGGCGCCAAAGGCACCGCCGGCTCGCGCGCCGCAGCGCGGATATCGGCTTCGAATTCGCGCAGCTCGGTGTCGTCGAGCGTCTCTTTTTCCAGCAGCATTTTGGCGCCGCGCTCCAACAGCGCGCGGTGGTCCTTGAGGATCGTCACGGTGCGGTCGAACGAGGTCTGTACGATGTGCTGCACCGCCTGGTCGATGGCGTGCGCGGTCTCGTCGCTGTAGCGGCGCTCGTGCCAGGCCTCCGGCGACGGCGCGTTGATCAGGAACGGCGAGCGCGGGCTCTCGTACGACACCGGACCGAGCTCCTTGTCCATGCCGAAGCGCATGACCATGTCGCGGGCCATGTCGGTGACCTTGGCGAGGTCGTCGGCGGCGCCGGTCGAGAGGTGCCCGAACACGATCCATTCGGCGGCGCGGCCGCCGAGCAGCACCGCCATCTTGTTGTCGAGTTCCTCGCGCGTCATCAGGAAGCGATCTTCGGTCGGCCGCTGAATGGTATAGCCGAGGGCGCCGATGCCGCGGGGAATGATCGAGACCTTGTGCACGCGGTCGACGCCGGGCAGCGACATCGCGGTCAGCGTGTGCCCCATCTCGTGGTAGGCGACGACCTGGCGCTCCTTGGTGTTGAGCACGCGCTTGCGCTTCTCCAGCCCGGCGATGATGCGCTCCACGGCGCTGGTGAAATCGTTCATCGTGATCTGGGTGGCGCGATGGCGCGTCGCGATCAGCGCCGCCTCGTTGACGAGATTGGCGAGGTCGGCCCCGGTGAAGCCGGGCGTGAGCGCGGCGATCTGCTCGGGATCGACGTCGGGGCCGAGCCGGTGGCCCTTGAGATGAATGTTGAGAATGTCGATGCGGCCGGCTTTGTCAGGGCGGTCGACCAGAACCTGGCGGTCGAAGCGGCCGGCGCGCAGCAGCGCCGGATCGAGAATCTCCGGCCGGTTGGTGGCGGCGATCAGAACGAGGCCGGTGCGCGAATCGAAGCCGTCGAGCTCGACCAGGAGCTGGTTGAGCGTCTGCTCCTTCTCGTCGTGGCCGCCGTAAGGGAAGGCGCCGCGGGCGCGGCCCATGGCGTCGAGCTCGTCGATGAAGATGATCGCCGGCGCCTTGGCGCGGGCCTGCTCGAACAGGTCGCGCACGCGCGCGGCGCCGACGCCGACGAACATTTCGACGAATTCCGAGCCGTTGATCGAGAAGAACGGCACGCCCGCCTCGCCGGCCACGGCGCGCGCCAACATGGTCTTGCCGGTGCCGGGCGGCCCGACCAGGAGCACGCCCTTGGGAACCCGGGCGCCGAGCCTGCCGTATTGCTTCGGGTCCTTGAGAAATTGGACGATCTCGGCCAGCTCTTCCTTCGCCTCGTCGACTCCGGCGACGTCGTCGAAGGTCGTCTTGGTGTCGGTCTCGACGTAGATTTTCGCCTTGCTGCGGCCGATCGACATCATGCCGCCGAGGCCTTGCTTCGAGGCGACGCGGCGGAACCAGAATACCCAGATGGCGAAGAATAACAGGATCGGCACCACCCACGACAACAACGTGCTCAGAAAGGTATCTTTCGGCGCACCGGAAAATTGCACGTTGTAATTCTGCAGCTGTTGCGCCAAGTCGGCCGGCACCCGCGTGGTGACGAAATTCTTCTTGCCGTTCACCGGCTGCTTGTAGCTGCCTTGGATGTAGTCGCCCGAGACCTTGACCTGGGCAACCTTGCCACCCTTCAGATCGTTGAGGAATTGGCTGTACGGGACGACCTGAACCTGCTGATTGTAGCTGAACAGCTGTTGCAGGACGATGATGCCGAAGATCGCCGCCAGGAAATACCAGACGTGCCAAAGGTTTTTCTTGTTCATCAGCAATCTCCTGCCGTAATCGTCAATGCCGGCGCGGGCAGCCAAGTTCCTTTCTGCCGCGCCTTTGCGGCGGCCAGGATAGCACCGATCGGGGCGCGGAAAACCGCGCCCGGAGGCAACCATGAACTATCGCAAGAAATTTATGATCGAGCCCGGCGCGAAGGTCCGGTTCGCCAAGATCGACCCGGACTTTACCGGAAAGCACGTCTCGCGCCAGGCGGCGATTGCCGCCACCGCGCGGCAGATCGAGCGCATCGCCCGCCTGCAATATCTGCTCTACGCCGATGCCAGCCAGTCGCTGCTCATCGTGCTGCAGGGCCTTGACGCCGCCGGCAAGGACGGGCTCATTCGTCACCTGTTCACCGGCGTCAATCCGCAGGGCGTCGCCGTGGTCGGCTTCAAAAAGCCGACCGAGCGCGAGGCCGCCCATGATTTTCTCTGGCGCATTCACCGGCGAGCTCCCGCCAAGGGCGAGATCGTCATCTACAACCGCTCGCATTACGAAGACGTTCTGATCGTGCGCGTGCACAGATCGGTGCCGCACGCGGTGTGGTCCAGGCGCTACGATCTGATCAACGATTTCGAGAAAATCCTGAGCGACGGCGGCACGCGGATTCTCAAGTTCTATCTGCACATCAGCCCGCAGGAGCAATTGGCGCGCTTCAAGGCGCGCCTCGACGACCCGACGCGGCACTGGAAGATCAGCGAGGCCGACTACGCCGAGCGCGAGTTCTGGCCGCAATACGTCGAAGCCTATGAGGATGCGCTCGAGCGCACCAGCAGCAAGCGCGCGCCCTGGTACGTCATCCCGTCCAACCACAAATGGTTTCGCAACCTCGCGGTGTCGCAAATCATCGCCGACGCCATGGACGACATGGGCCTGGCGCTGCCGCGGCCGCGGGTCGATCTGGCGGCGATCCGGCGCAAATATCACGCCGCCGAGCGTGAGCAGCGCGGCAAAGGCGGCAAGCCCGCCGCGAGCTGATCGGCGCGACGCAGCGCTGCAGCGCCGGCATTGCGGGCTGATTGAGACGCGCGACGTTCGGCGTTAGCCTGAAGTCGCCGCGCGCCATTCACGCCGAGCAGGGCGGCCCGACCCGCTCGGTGGCAGCATCGTGCGCAGCCAAAAACTCGGCGAAGGCACCGTGCTGCAGCACCGCTACGATCGCGCCGCCTACACCGTGGTCGAGCAATACGGCCCGACGCAGATTCCCTACGAGCTGGCGTGATCCGGAATCTGCAGGATCGCTCCAATCGTCATCCGCATCGCCGCGAAGCGGCGAGTGCGGAATCCATAAGCTCTGTGCTGGGATTATGGATTCCGGCTTCCTCGCTTCGCTCGGCCCCGGAATGACGAGCGAATTATTCCGATCATGTGTGATTCAGATCACTTCTTCGGTCTTGTCGTCGGTCTCGCCGTAGCGCCGCATCGTGGCCGGCTTCGTGCCGGCGTAAAGCTTGTCGAGGCCGGGCGCGATCTTGGCGTTCTCGCGCTCGAACAGCGACTGGCCCGAAAGATCGCTTTCGACCAAAAACGGGCCGAATTTTTCCACGTCCAGCACCCACACCGCCTGGGCGAGGCCCAGTTCCTCCAGCCAGTGGACCCCGGCGACGCGCTTGATGCCGCGGCCGAGCAGCGCGCCGGTGCCGTAGCCGACCGTGGTCAGATAGACCGCGTTGTTGGGCACGAAAAACTGCCGATAGGTCGCTGAGGTCATGCCGCCTTTGCCGATGATGACGTTGCAACCGGACATTTTGAACCAGCCGTCGAGCCATTTGGCGAAGCGGAACGAGGCGGTGGCGGTGACGGCGCCGACCGTGTAGCTGCCGTCCGGATTGACGCTGGCGGCCGGCGAGCAGTGAAAGTTCGCGGTGCCGAGCGCGTCCTTGCCGGCCGGCATGCCGGCGCCGTCCTCGATGGCGTGCTTGTAGGCGCCCTCGCGGGCGGTGAAGAGCCGGCCGGTCAGATAGGCGACCGAACCGATTTCCAGGTTGCGCAGGTCTTCGGTGCGGGCGGGGAGGGAGAGGTGGATAGTTTTCAGGTCGGGCATGGTTTGAACATCGCCTTCGTTTCCCGGATGCGGTGCAGCGCGCCAGCGGTGCACCGCTGATCCGGGACCTTCGCAGATTCAGCGTCCGTAACGATCCCGGGTCTGCGGCGCACCACTGCGTGCTGCGCCGCGCCCGGGAAACGTATGGCGTCTATTCCGCCGCCTCGGCCGCTTGACGGCCCCATTCGACGGTCGCGCGCCGCATGTAATCGGTGAACCACATCGGATCGGTGCGGAACGCGGCCTTGCCGTCGGCCGCAATACGCGCGCAGGCGCGCCGCGACGACAGGCAGAACATGTGCACCGACATCGGCATGCCGCCGGTGTGGCAATAGCCGACCTCGATATGGCAATCGATCACCATGGACGAGCCGACAAAGCCCATGGCGCCCATGCCGATCGAGTTGCCGAGTTCCTTGAACTCTTCTTCGAGCGCGGCGATGCGAGGATCGGGATTGCGCGAGCCGACCACGCGCAGGCACGAGGCCTGCTTGCCGAGCACCATGGAAGTGTCCTTCGAGCCGCCGAGCCCGATGCCGACAATGGCGGGCTGGCAAGCGAGCCCGCGCTTGCCGAAGCCGATCAGGGTGTCGAGATAGAACCGCTTGATGCCCTCGATGCCGTCGCCGGGAAACAGCATGCGGTAATCGGTGCCGAACAGGCCGCCCTTGTGCACCGTGGTCAGCTCGATCCAATCGGCGTCGGGATGAAACGCGTACTCGATCTCCGGCGCGCCGATGCCGACATTATTATTATGATCGGTGCGCCAGAGCGGATGCACGCGGTTCGGCCGCAGCGGCACCGACGTGGTGGCGCGCGCGGTAGCGCGGCGCAATGCCGCTTCGAGCGCCACCGGGCCGCCCTCGACGCGCGCCTCGTTGCCGATCTTGACGTACCAGCGCGGCAGGCCGGTATCGCCGCACATGGCGCGGCGGTCTTCTTTCGCCGCTTCATAGTTCTCCAGCATCGCCTTGATGACAAAGGACGACAGATCGCCCTTTTCGGTATCGGCGCATCGCCGCAGGCCGGCGAGATAATCCTCGGGAATTTCGATGGCGGCCTTGGCCATCAACTCTTCGGCGGCGCGCTGGATCGATGAGATCGGGATCATGGCGAGCATTCTATCAGGTGTAAGCATCTCCTCCGCTCATTCCGCGACAGCGGGAATCCAGTGGGGCTCCTCTGAAATCGCAGCAAGCCGACTGTGAGTCGCCGGTTTCGCGGGGACGAGCGGCGGTGTCAAACTTCGCATGAATCATTGTCTTTCTATTCGGCCGCGAGCTGGTCACGGATCAAGGTCTCGCCCGGCCGCACGTGGGTGAATTGCACCGGCTCTTCGCCGATGGCGATGCCGGCTGGCGTCTGCCGCGCCACCGTGAAGGTGGACGTCGCCAGATCGCCGGGCTCGGCAAAATCCGAGCGGTAGTGCGCGCCGCGCGAGTTCTCGCGCTTTTGCGCGGCGCGCGCGATGACGCGGCTGATCTCGCACAGCGAGCGCAGATTGAGCCAGTCCTGCCAGGTCAGATTGAAGCGGCGGTCGCTGCCGGCGACTCCGGTCGCCAGCAATTCGGTTTCGATTGCGTCGATTGCAGAGAGACCGCGCGAAAGTCCGGCGCGGTCGCGCACCACGCCGACGTCGTCCCACATCGCGTCGAGCAGCCTTTCGCGCAGGGCGTTGAGGTCGCCGGTTTGTTGTTGCGACCCGAACGGCTGCAGCGCGCGCGCCACTTCCGCATCGAGGGCGTAGCGGTCAGGCGGGCGGTGTCCCGGCAGACGCGTAGAAATCCAGCGCGGCATGGTGTCGCCGGCGATGCCGCCGAACACCGTGGAATTGGCGACGCCGTTGCCGCCGAGCCGGTTAGCGCCGTGCATGCCGCTTGCGTCCTCGCCGGCGACGAACAACCCGGGCCGTTCGGTCGCCGTATCAATCTC
>JASHQS010000033.1 GCA_030038995.1 Xanthobacteraceae bacterium | reverse complement strand
CGAAGCACCAGGCGTTGAGGCAGATGGTAACGTCGTAAACGAGCGTATCGGTGCAGGCGAAATAAAAGTCGATCAGGCCGGACAGCCGGTCGCCGAGAAAAAACACGTTGTCGGGGAACAGATCCGCGTGGATGACGCCCTCAGGCAGGCCGCGCGGCCAGTCCCGCTCCAGCATATCGAGCTCGGCGGCGACGATTTTTTCCAGATTGCTTTCCACTTTGTGGGCGCGCTCACGGCTGCTGTCGTAGAGCTGCCGCCAGCCGGCGACCGACAGCGCATTGTCGCGCCGCATGGCGAAATCGGCGGCGGCGAGATGCAGGCGCGCCAGCGCCTCGCCGAGCGCCGCGCAATGCGCCGCGCTCGGCCGGCGGATCCACATGCCATCGAGAAACGTCACGATCGCGGCCGGGCGGCCGGCGAGTTTGCCGAGCATCTTGCCGGCCTTGTTCTTCACCGGCTGCGGGCAATTGATGCCGCGGGCGGCCAGATGCTCCATCAGCGCCAGAAAGAACGGCAAATCGCGCTCGGCCACGCGCCTTTCGTAGAGCGTGAGGATGAAGTGGCCGCGGCTCGTGTGCAGCAGAAAATTCGAGTTCTCGACGCCCTCGGCGATGCCCTTGTAGGACAACAGATCGCCGATGTCGTAGCCGGCAAGGAAAACGCCAAGGTCTTCGGCCGCGACATCCGTGTACACCGCCATGAGGCTTTCTCCAGCGCGTCACGGCTAAAGACCCGGCGCGCGTGCCGCCGTCAAGGTGCGCCGCCGGCAAGCCAGCGCGAGAAGCGCGCGTAAAGGTCGGCGGTTTCAGCGCCGCCGTTGCGGTAGATCACCGAGGCCAGCGAGCGGCCCTCGGTATGGGCCAGGCGGAACGCCATGTAGCGGTACTGCTCGGGATATTGCGCGGCATTGGCGGCCGCGAACAATTCGGCGAACGCCGGCGACGGCTCGACCGGATCGAGGCGGTCGCGCTCGTAGATCGCGGCGCGCTCGGCGATGAGCCAAGAATGCTCGCCGTGCCGCTGCAGCCGGTCCAAAAAACGCGAATACGAGGTGAGATCGACCGCGATGCTGCCGAACGCCTGGCGCACCCGGATCACCACCGGCGTCTCCGCGATGGCGCGGTCGTCGTTCAGCGTCACCGACGGCGTGAACAGATGATGGCGCGACCAGGCATGGCCGGCGGCAAAGCTCGCCCGGCAGCGCTCGACGAATTGCTCGAACGGTCCGCGAAACCACGAAATCGAAATGTGGCCGTCCGGCGTGAAGGTCGAGCGCAGCTCCGGCCAGCGGCCCTGGTCGCGAAAGACGCCCCAGTTCTGGATCAACTCCGCGCAGGCGATCTTATCGGCCGCGGTCGATGGGTCGGCGGGCACGTACAGCTCCTCCTTGCTATCGCCAACGATAGGAGAATCGGCATGCCGAGGCCAGCGCGTCGCGGCTTGCAAGACGGCCGATGGATCCGCTCATCGGCGCCAGGCTGAACGCGACAGCACGGTTGCGCAAATGCACGTGCGATGATTACTGAAGCCGCGGCTTTTGCAGGAACAGAAATGAAAGCCATCGTCATCCGCGAATACGGTCCGCCCGACGTTTTGCGTTACGAGGACGTGCCCGATCCGGTGCCGCGCGACGGCGAAATCCGCATCCGGGTGCATGCAGCGACGGTCAACCGCGTGCTCGACGTGAGCCTGCGCGCCGGCCGCGAACAATACCGCGGCCCGATGCTGCCGCTCATTCCCGGCGTCGATTGCGCCGGCATTGTCGACGCAGCCGGGCCGCGCGTGACCCGCTGGCGCGTCGGCGACCGCGTCGCCGCCGCCGGCGTCATGCCGCTCGAGGTCTGCGCCGAGGACGGCAGCTCCTATCGCGGGCCGCGGGGCATGATGGGCATCAAGCGGCCGGGGGGCTTTGCCGAGCTCATTGCGGTGCCCGCTTGCGCAGCGGTCGCGGTGCCCGAGCATCTCGATTTTCATCGCGCCGCGGCCATCATGCGCCACGTGCCGACCGCCTGGAATCTGCTCGTGCACGTCGCCGAGCTGAAGGGCCACGAGGCCGTGCTGATCATGGGCGCCGGCGGCAATCTCGGCTCGATCGGCATTCAGATCGCCAAGAACGTGATCGGCGCCACCGTGATCGCCGCCGCCGGCTCCGACGCCCGCGTAAAACTCGGGATCAATCTCGGCGCCGATTTCGGCATCAATTACGCGACGCAGAACATCCGCGACGAGGTGTTACGGCTCACCCATGGCAGGGGCGTTGACGTGCTGTACGACAACATCGCCAATCCCGCCGTGCTGCCGCAGGCGTTCCGCGCCATCGGCATGGATGGCCGACTGGTCACTGCGGGTGCCCATGCCGGGCCCGAGGTTGCGATCGACTTCTCGCACCTCTACCACAAGCGCATCACGATCAAGGGCCGGCCCGGTTTTACGCCGTCCGACCTGCCCGATTGCCTCGCCGCCGCGGCCGCAGGCAAGGTCGTGCCGCAGATCGACAAGATCATGCCGCTGTCGCGCGCCGCCGAGGCGCACCGGCTGATCGAAGACAACGGCGGTCAAGGCAAGATCGTGCTCGATCCGACGCTGGATGTGTAGGGCATGGCGCGCTGAAGCTTGACCGCGCGGGCAAAATCGTTCACGCGCGATGCCCACGCAGACACGGCGCTCAGACGATTTTGCCAACCCTACCAGCTAGGAATCGTCGACCGGTTCGGTCGCTTGCACCGAGCGTCGCTGCGCGAATGTCGCGTGCCAGCGCGCGATGCGCGGATGACCCTTGCGCCAATCCTCTGCGGCGAAGCGAAAATCGAGATAACACAGCGCGCAGCCGATGGCGATGTGGCCGATGCCGAACGGCGCGGCGCCGAGCGCGCCCGCTTCGCGCTCCAGACTTTGCAGCACCGCGGCCTTGCGCACCGCCGTGCTGGCCATGTGAGTCTGCGACGGATGCGCGCGCTCGCGTTCGTTGCGCAAGGCCACCAGCATGTCGAGGAATCCGTCGCCGAGCGCTTGGCGGCGCAGCGCCTCGAACCGCGCCGCGGGCTCGGCCGGGAAAAGCTTCGGCGCGTCGCCGAGCCCGTCCAGATATTCGCAAATCACCGGCGAGTCATAGAGCGCGCTGCCGTCGTCCAGCAAAAGCGTCGGGATTTTCGACAGCGGATTATCTTGCATCAGCTCGGCATGCGGCTTGGTCATCGCCGCGACCGTGCGCACGCAGACGATGCGGTCGACCAACCCGCGCTCATGCGCGACGATCATGACCTTGCGCACGAACGGCGAGCGCGGCGACCAGTGCAGCTTCATGCGGATTCCTGCGCCGTGGGTGCTTGTCCGGCACCCTCCGGCGCGGCAGTATGATCACGCGGACAAGACCCCGCCAAGGGGCGACAGGGGCGGTCCAGGGGAAACGGTCTGCGAACGGCGTCGCTTGGTCATCACCGAGGACACGTGGGGCGTGCGCATGAAGGCGATACTGCTGCCCACCGAACACCAGGCTTCGATGCAATCGGCGCTGGATACCGCGCTGCTGCTGGCGCGGAAATTCGGCTCGTGCATCGAAGGCTTCGCGCTGCGGCCGGGCGTCGCCGATCTGGTGGCGATGGATCCGGACAGCGGGCTGACCATGGTGGCGGTGAAGGAAAACGATGCCGAATTGGTCAAGCATGCCGAAGCGACGTTCCACACGTTCATGGACCGGCACAACGTGCCGCCTTTATCGAGTGCGCAGGCGACCGCGCCGTCCTGGTCCTGGCACAAGGACGCGCCGAGCGGCCACGATTTCGTCGGCAGCTATGGCCGCGTCTTCGACATGATCGTGCTGGCGCGACCAGGCCCGGAATGGCAGAGCCCGTCGATGATCACGCTCGAATCGGCGTTGTTCGAAAGCGGCCGCCCGGTGCTGATCGCGCCGCCGGCGTCGCCGCGCTCGCTCGGAACGAACGTGCTGGTCGCCTGGAATTGCAGCACCGAGCAGGCGCGCACCATGGCTGATGCCATGCCGATCCTGCGGCTTGCCGAACGCGTCACCATCGTCACCGTCGAGGGCGCCATGGTGGCCGGCCCAAGCGGCGAGGAGATGGCACGGACGCTCAAGATCAATGGCGTGGCCGCCGAGCCGGTCACGCTCAAGCCCAGCGGCAAGCGCAGCGCCGGCGAAACCCTGCTCGCCAAGGCCGGCGAGCTCGGCTGCGACCTGATCGTCAAGGGCGCCTACACGCAAAGCCGGTTGCGCCAGATGATTTTCGGCGGCACCACGCGGCACATTCTCGCCAACGCCAAGCTGCCGGTCCTGATGGCGCATTGATTGTCCGGCCTTTACCAAACGCTGTCGCCGTTCGCCTACGCGCTGCTCCGCATCGCGGTGGGCCTCGCGCTGGTGCCGCATGGCCTGCGCAACACGTTCGGGTTTTTTCCGAACAGCGGCGCGGTCGCACTGAATCTCAAGGAACTCGCCGTGGGCCTCGATCGCGGCGGCTATCAGCCCGGACGCTTCTGGGCGCCGGCGATCTCGGTCACGCAATTGCTCGGCGGCCCCTTGCTCGCCGCGGGACTGTTGACGCGCCCGGTCGCGGTCGCGGTCGTGCTGTTCCTGCTCGTCGCCAATGTCGAGCGCTGGCGCGTCGGCGGCTATTTTTGGAACAAGCTCGGCCTCGAATACACGCTGATGTGGACCATCGCCGCGTTCTACGTGCTGATGCACGGCGGCGGGCTTTATTCGCTCGACCATCTGCTCGGTTGGGATTTTTGAACCATGCCGTTCGATCGTGATTTTCGCCACCGCATCGTCGCCACCATGGATGCGCGACGTCATAGGAGAAGGCTGTGCCGTTCATCGATGCCAATGGCGTGAGTTTGCATTACGAGCTGGCCGGCGGCCGCGGCCCGTCCGTGGTGCTGATGCACGAGCTCGGCGGCACGCTCAATTCCTGGGACGCCGTGGCGCCGCGTCTAGCCGCCCGCCGCCGCGTGCTGCGCTACGATCAACGCGGCGCGGGATCGTCAGAGAAGGTGCGGCAAGAATTTACCAACGACGTGCTGGTCGAGGATTTTATTGCATTAGCCAAAGCGATCGGCCTCGCCCCGCCGTTTCATTTCGTCACGGTCGCCGCCGCCGCCGCCCAGGCGCTGCGCTTTCTCGAACTGCACCGCGATGAGGTCGGCTCTCTCGTCCTGTGCAATCCGGCACCGGGCGTCGATCCCAGCCGCGCCGCGGCGCTCGACGAGCGCGCGGCATTTGCCATGCGCGAGGGCATGCGTGCGTCGCTGCCGACGACGCTCGCCATCTCCTATCCGGAGCACCTCGGCGAACGCTCGGCCTACGAGGCGTACCGCGGCCGTTATCTCGCCAACGATCCGGTCGGCTTTGGCTACGGTTTTCGTGCGCTCGCCCGCACCAACATGCTGCACATGCTGCCGAAGGTCCGCTGCCGCACGCTCGTCGTCGCCGGCCGCCACGACACGGTGCGCCCGTGCGCCGGCACCGCCGAACTCGCCAAGAAAATCCCAAGCGCGCGCTTCGAGCTGATCGAGGCCGGTCATTTCATGCCGACCCAGGGGCCGGAGCCGCTGTTGGCGCTGCTCGAAGATTTTCTGCCGCAATAAGTAGGATGGGCAAAATCGTCCGCGATGTGATACCGCGTGGACAAGGCGTGCGCACGATTTTGCCCGCGCGGTGCAAGCGCACCAGCGCACGCCATGCCGACCCTACAGAGCACTTGTGATGAAAACCAAAGCGAACGGCATCACCATCAATTATCAGATCGACGGTCCAGAGGACGCGCCCTGGCTCGTCTTCTCCAATTCGCTCGCCACCTCGACCGCGATGTGGGACGAGCAGGCGTCGGCACTGCAATCCGCCTTCCGCGTGCTGCGCTATGACCAGCGCGGCCATGGCGGCACCGAGGCGCCCTCCGGCCGCTACGCGTTCGATACGCTACTTGACGATGCGCTCGGCCTCCTCGACGCGCTCGGCATCGCCCAGGCGCATTTCGCCGGCCTGTCCATGGGCGGCGCCACCGCGCTCGGGCTTGCCGAGCGCCGTCCCGACCGCCTCGACCGGATCATCGTCTGCGACTCGCCCTGCCGGTCGACGCCGCAGTCGAGCCAGCTTTGGGAGGAGCGCATCGCGCTGGCGCAGAAGCAGGGCATGGCGGCCTTGGTCGAATCCACGGTCGGGCGCTGGTTTGCGGCCGAGACCGTGGCCAAGAACCCGCCGCACGTCGACAAGGTCCGGGCCATGATCCGCGCCACCCCGGTCAACGGCTTTATCGGCTGCGCCGCCGCGCTCGCCGCTCACGACTATGCTTCGGCGGTCGCCACGGTGCGGCGACCGGTGCTGTTTGTGGTCGGCGAAAAGGACGGCGCCGCGCCCATGGCGATGCGCAAGTTGCACGAAAAGCTTGCCGGCTCGCGCTTCGTCGAACTGCCCGGCGCCGGCCACATCTCCAACATGGAGCGGCCCGCGGAATTCAACCGGGCGCTGCGCGATTTTCTCGGCGCCTGATCGAGGGCGCCGGCGTCAACCGCAATCAAATTCCGCAGTATCGGGGCTATGATTTTTCGGCGGGGCACGCATCGCGGCGCGTGGAACCGAAGGCTTTGCAAACACAAGTTCCAATCACTATACCTCGGTAAAACACTCAGATGAGACAGCGCCGCCAAGGCCCGGCACTCAAGGCCCAGCACTGTTCATCGGCAGGAACGCCACCCCCGCTTTTATAGGAGAATGCTCATGGCCATGGTGACAATGAAGGCCCCCGCGCCGGGCGGACTGTCCAACAAGGCGCGCGAGCTGATGGAGGCCATCAACACCGAAGCCGGCAAGCACAACATCTGGGTCCGCACCCAGGCCAACGCGCCGGCGCAACGGCCGTGGTTCAGCGAGACGAGCGGCGAGGGTTCCGGTCAGATTGCCAGCGGCCGTGTCGCCGTCGCGCAGCTCAAAACTCTTCCGTATATGTGGAAGTGGAACGAGTACGGCGGCTACCTCGAGCAGATCTCGCAGATCGCGCAAAAAGCCGATGTGTCGCCGATCGAATTTGCCGACCGGCAGAGCATTCTGTTGCTCAATCCCGGGCTGAACGGCCGCCTCCAGGTCACCAATACCATCCGCTGCGCCATCTCGATCTACAATCCGGGCGACGTGGCGCCGGTGCACCTGCATTCGCCGAACGCCAGCCGCACCATCCTCTCCAACAAAGGCGGCTACACCGTCATCGAAGGCGAGCGCGTCACCGCCAGTCGCGGCGACCTCATCCTCACCCCGAACGGCACCTGGCACGACCACGGCAACAACTCGGAAGAGCCGGTGATCTGGATCGACACGCTGGACTGGCCGCTGATGGAATTTTTGGACGCCGCCTGGGTCGATCACAACATGCCGGGCGCGCAGCGCAACACCAACGTGCAGGCGGTGACGATGCCGGAAGGCTATTCGCGGCACCTGTACAGCCACGGCGGGCTCAAGCCGACCTTCGTCGATCATCAGCGCGGCGTCGGCCGCGATCCGTCGCCGCTGTTCCACTTCCGCGGCGAGGACGTGAAAGCGATGCTGCACAGCCTGCGCAAGGAAAAGGGCGACGTGCACGAAGGCATCAAGATCGACTTCGTCAATCCGGTGACCGGAGCGCCGGTGTTCAAAACCTTGAATTACGCGGCGCAATTGCTCCGCCCCGGCGAAGAGACCGAATGGAAGCGCGAGACCGCCGGCACCTATTACGTCTGCATCGAGGGCTCAGGCGCCACCGAGGTCGGCGGCAAGCGCTTCGAGTGGAGCCACAACGATCTGTTCGTGGTGCCGAATTTCCTGTGGCGCCGCCACATCAACACCGGCAAGGATGACGCGATCATCTACTCGGTTTCCGACGCCGCGCTGATGCGCGCCATCGGCCAGTACTACGCCCAAGGCCGCGACCAAAAGGGCAACGTGACCGAGCTGCCGCTGCAGTAGCGCGGCAGGCTCACTTGCGATCTCGTCGGAGCACGGCCTCTCGTGCTCCGATTTTTATTTGTTTTATTTGCCGGCCGCGCCGGCGAAAACGTTACGCCGCTGCGGCGCAAATTACCGCGCATGCTCGGGCGGCTTGCCGATCTGGTCGCCGCAGCCGGCGCGGGTCGCCCAATATTCCCAGGCCCGCCAGGTTTCCGGCGCTTCGGGCCGGTAGCCCTTGAAGCGCGCGGCGATTTCGCCCCTCGACAGTGGCTTCGGCTTGCCGCCCATGCGCAGCGCGTTCATCTGCACCCGGGCATTGCGCGGCAGATAGACCGACAGCCGCACCACCTCGATGATCGAGCGCGCCGCCGAGGCAAAGCCGTGGCCGCGCATCAGCGCGACGTTGCCTTTGCCCAGGCATTTGGCGAGGTCGCGGCCCTGCGCCATGTTGGTGACGAGCAAATTCGTATCACCGAATTTTTTGCGGATATCCCAGACCGGCACCTTGCCGCCGATGAAGCTGCCGGAATGGATCACCGGCTCGAGCGGCTTGTTGATCAGGCCGAACGGCAGGGTATCCTCGGCATGGGCGTGCACCACCGCCACGACGTCCGGCCGCGCCTCGTAGACCGCAGCGTGAATGAAGCGCTCGAGATACGGCTGGCGCTTGTCGTTGACCGGCTCGCCCGCGGCGTCGAACTCGATCAGATCGTGGCGCTGCACCAGCTCGGGCGCCAGCGACCGCGACATGAAGAAGCGCTTCGGATTGTCGGGATGGCGCACGCTGATGTGGCCGTAGGCGTCGACCACCTCTTCGTTGGACAGGATGCGGTTGGCGATGACAAGGTCGCGGAGAAGGTCGTCGAGCTGGCTCATGACGCTTCCATGCTGTTTGAGAACACAATAGCGTGGCGCGTCCCGGATGCGGTGCAGCGCGCAGCGGTGCACCGCTGATCCGGGACCTTAACATACACTGAGTTTGTTACGATCCCGGGTCTGCGGCGCATCACTTCGTGCTGCGCCGCGCCCGGGAAACGCATTCTTGCAACGCTCATTCTTGATCAGCCATAGGTCGGCACGAACAGGTCGTCGACCTTGACGGCCCTGTCGGTCAGGCCAAGCGTCTGCTGATAGGTGATCAGCGCCGCGATGGTGCGGCGGTTCGGCTCGACGCCGTAGGGCCACGGATCGCCGTTGAAGACCGCCCAGATGTCGTCGATCTCGCGCATCAGAAACGGCGTCATGTAGCGCACCGCGCGCAGGTTGAATAATTTCTGCAGCGCGATCTTCTTCGATCTGACGAAGGCGTCGTAGAGACTCGTCGCCACGAACGGATAGCGCTCATAGATGCTCTGCTTGATGGCGACGGTGTGCATGATCGGATAGATGCCCTTGCGCCTGTAGAGGTCGGTGTCGACCTCCAGGTAGTTCGGGAACAGGCGCACGAGATCCGGGCTGGTGCGGATTTCCTCGGGCAGGCTGGTACCGAGCGTGGCGTCGATCTCGCCAGCGGCCAGAAGTTGGCCCAGCGTCTTGTTCGACCGGTTGTTCTCGATCGACATTTTCTTGAGAAGCGGCAGCACGGTCGGCTGGCCGTGCGACCCCGCCTCGTTCATGGCGCCTTGCAGCCAGCGCACCTTGGTGAGGTCGACGCCGAATTCGTGATGCAGGATGCCGTTGATGAAGATGGCGGCGGTCATGGTGTAGAGCGGCACGCCGATGCGCTTGCCTTCCAGGTCCTTGGGCGTCTTGATGCCGGCCTTCCTGTTGATGGCGATGAAGCCCATGCGGAAGGCGATGGAGGGGAATACCGGGATGGCAACGAACGGGCACTCGTTGCGGGTGAAGCGCTGCGTGAACTCGGACAGCGAATACTCGGCGACGTCGAACTCCTGGCCGCCGGACATGCGGTCGAAAATCGGCCGCGGCTGATCGATGGCGATGAAATTCAGATCGATGCCGTCGGGCTTCACCTCGCCGGTATAAAGCGGCTGCATCCGGTCATAGAGGCCGCACGCAAACGACAACTGCAACTTGGCCATGAGCGCGAAATCCTCCCCGATCGTGATGGCGGCGCAGCGTTAGCACGGCGAATGACGAGCAGGAAGATGGATTTGGCAGATCAGGCCGGCCGAACGGCAAGCAAGCGAACCGCGCAGGACGCTTCCCGGCGACCAAGGTGCCTAGTGCAATTCCTTGCGCAAAATCTTGCCGATGTTGCTCTTCGGCAAGTGGTCGCGGAATTCGACGATGTGCGGGCGCTTGTAGTTGACCAGCCGCTCGCGCAGGAAGTCGCGCAGTTGCGCCTCGGTCAGCGCCGGATCGCGCTTGACCACGAACAGCTTGACCGCTTCGCCGGTGCGCGCGTCGGGCACGCCGATCACGGCGGCCTCGAGCACGCCGGGATGCAGCATGGTCACGTCTTCCACTTCATTGGGGAACACCTTGAAGCCGGAGACGATGATCATGTCCTTCTTACGGTCGAGCAGCTTCAAAAAACCTTGCGCGTCGAGCACGCCGATGTCGCCGGTGCGCAGCCAGCCGTCGGCGGTGAGCGCCTTTTCGCTCTCGTCGGGGCGCTGCCAATAGCCGAGCATGACTTGGGGGCCGCGCACCCAGACTTCGCCGTCGTCGCCGGCAGGCAGGATCGCGCCGCCGTCGTCGCGCACGGTGACTTCGGTCGAGGGCACCGGCAGGCCGACGGTGCCGAGCTTCGGCTCGGGGATCGGATTGATGCACACCACCGGCGACGCTTCGGTGAGCCCGTAGCCCTCGACCAGCGCCGAGCCGGTGATGGCGCGCCAGCGCCGCGCCACTTCGGTCTGCACCGCGGCGCCGCCGCCGATGGTGACGCGCAGGCTTTTGAAATCGAGCGCCGCGAACTCCGCGCGGTTGATCAGCGCATTGAACAGCGTGTTGACGCCGGTCATCGCCGTGATGCCGTCGCTGCGCATGGTGCGAATGAGCCGATGCAGATCGCGCGGATCGGGAATGAGCACGTTCAAGCCGCCGAACCGCGCAAAGGCCAAGAGGTTCGCGGTCAGCGAGAAGATGTGATAGAGCGGCAGCGGCGTGAGCGCGCGCTCCTCGTCGAGGGCCAGGCCGGAAGCGATCCAGGCACAGCACTGCAGCGTGTTGGCGACGAGATTGCGGTGCGACAGCATCGCGCCCTTGGCGATGCCGGTCGTGCCGCCGGTGTACTGCAGCAGCGCCACGGAACTCGCGGCCGGCGTGGCGTCGGCGTAATGCGCGCGTGGCTTTCGGCTGCAAGCGTCCTGCAGCATGGTGAAATTCTTGAAATGCCAGGCCGGCACCGCGTGCCGGAGGTATGAATTCGCGAAATTGAAAGCCCAGCGCTTGATGAGCGGCACGAAATCGCCGAGCCGCGCCACCACCACATGCCGGATCGCCGTCTCCGCGATCACCGTTTCGAGCTTGTGCGCGAAATTTTCCAGAATGACGATGACGGTCGCACCGCTGTCGGCGAGTTGCTCCTTGAGCTCGCGTGGCGTGTACAGCGGATTGACGTTGACCACGACCAACCCGGCGCGCAGGACGCCCAAAAACGTCACCGGATAGGCGAGCAGGTTCGGCAGCATGATGGCGACGCGGTCGCCCGCACGGCAGTGCAGCTCTTCGGTAAGGAACGCCGCAAAGTCACGGCTGTCGTGCTCCCATTCGGCATAGCTCATGCGCACGCGCAGGCATTCGAACGCCGGCCGCTCGGCATGGGCGCGGCAGGCTTCGAGCAGCATGGCGTGCAACGACGGATAGGCGTCGGCGTCGATTCGCGCCGGCACGCCGGGCGGATACGAGACCAGCCAGACGGGCGGTGTCCCATCCGATGGGGCGCCGGGCGGATGCGGCGGCGCAACGGTCTGCGGCTGCAAGGTCATGGCTTTATGATCCTGGCGCGCAAAGCCGGGTTTTTCGCGGCAAAGCGCGTATCAGCGCAAGTCTACCACGCCAGAGTAAACGACCGGCAAAGCCGGAAAATCAGGTCGCATTCCCTTTCCGGTTCGGCGGCGCAATAATGCCGGCGATCTTGCCGGCCTGCATGCATGAAAGCGGGCGGGCAGGATTGGGGACAAAACCAGGGAGGTCGGCATGTCGCAGTACAAAAAAGGCACGGTTGCGGCGCTCGCCGTTTGCGTCGCCGCCTGGTGCGCGGCCGCGTCCGCGCCGGCCATGGCCGAGGATGTCCTCGTCACCCAATACAAGAACGATCCTTCCGGAGCGCCGTACGGCGTCGCCATAGAGAGGGGATTTTTCAAGCAGGCCGGGGTGGATATTACCGGCGTGATCTCGGGCGAAGGCGGCGGCACCTCGGTGCGCGCCGTGATCGCCTCCAGCCTCGGCTTCGGCGAGACCTCGCCCGCCGCCGCGATCGCGGCCATCGCCCAGGGCCAGGACCTCAAGATCGTCGATATCGGCACGCGCTCGCTCGCCGACAACGTCATCATCGTGATGCCGGACTCGCCGATCAAATCGGTCCAGGATCTGAAGGGCAAGAAGGTCGCCATCAGCAATCCAAAGTCGCTCGGCGAGATGACGTTCGTCGCCGCCGCCGAAAAAGTCGGCATCAACCCCGCCGACATTCAGCGCGTCGCACTGGGTAATCTGTCCGGCGCGCTGACCGCGCTGGAGAACCACGTCGTCGATGCCACCACCATTCCCGGCATCCTGTTCATGATGCGCGGCGGCGACAGCAGGTACCGCGTCATCATGGGCCCGAAGGCGTTGCCGGAGCTGCCGCCCGCCGCCGGCATCGCCACCGGCGCGCTGATGAAGAACCATCCGCAAAAGCTGCGCGCGATTCTCGCGGCGCGGCGCGAGGCCGTGCAGTTCATCGACCAGCACACCGCCGACGCCAGCAAGATCTTGGAAAAGATCTACGCGCCGCTGCCGCCCAAGGACGTCGATACCATGATGCACGACCTGGTCGCGGCAAATTTTTATAGCGAAGGCCGCATCGAGATGCCGCTTCTGCAAACCACCGCGCACGTGATGAAGGTCGTCGGCATGCTCGACAAGGACGTTGACCTTGCCAAGATGATCGATCCGTCCTTCCTGCCGGCCGATCTGCAGAAATGAATGCGGCGCCGGTGCCGCACGAGATTCATGCGCAACTGAGCGGCGTCACGCGCACCTATCCGACCGTTCCGGGCGCCGGCGCGAAGATGCCGGTGCACGCGCTCGGCCCCATCGATCTCGACCTGCTGCGCGGCGAATTCTTTGCCGTGGTCGGTCCGTCCGGCTGCGGCAAGTCGACGTTTTTGGAAGTGCTGGCCGGACTGCAACAGCCCACGGCCGGCGCCGTGACGTTCGAGGGCAAGCCGGTCGGCGGCCAAGTGCCCGAAGGCATCGGCGTGGTGTTTCAGGAAGACGCGAGCTTTCCCTGGCTCACGGTCTGGGACAACGTTGCCTTCGGCTTGCGCAGGAGCGGCGTCGCCGCGCCTGAACTGCGCCGGCGCGTCGAGGACGCGATCGCGTTCGTGGGGTTGAAGGATTTTGCCCGCGCCTATCCGTCGCAACTCTCCGGCGGCATGCGCCAGCGCGTCTGCATCGCCCGCACCTTGGTGCTGCAGCCGCGGCTCATTTTGCTCGACGAGCCGTTCGGCGCGCTCGACGCCCAGACGCGGCTCTTGATGGGCGATGAAGTATTGCGGCTGTGGCGGCGCACCGGCGCCACCGTGTTGCTCATCACCCACGCGCTCGACGAGGCGGCGATGCTCGCCGACCGTGTCGGCGCGATGTCGGCGCGGCCCGGCCGCTTCATCGAGATCATCGCGACCGGCTGGCCGCGCGGACGCGATTCCACCATCGTCGGCGAGGCGGCATTCGGCGAGATCACCGGCCGGCTGTGGGAGCGCCTGCGCGGCGAATCGCTCAAGGCGCTCGGCCATGCCGCCGTGCCGGCAATGGCTGCGGAATGACGCGCATCGGCCTGATCCGCCTGTTGGTCGTTGCCGCCTTGATCGGCGCGCTGGAGCTTGCCTGCCGGAGCGGGCTGATCGACCATCGCGTCATCATTGCGCCCTCACAGATGGCGAGCGCGCTGTGGACGCTGCTCGCCTCGGGCGCGCTTGATGCCGATATCGCGCGCACGCTGGGCATGATCGGCCTCGTCATCGCGCTCTCCATCGTGCTCGGCTTTGCCGCCGGCATCGCGATTCACGCCCTGCCCCGCCTGCGCCGGGCGCTCGATCCGTTCTTCGCCACATACTACGCGGTGCCGGTCTTCATCTTTTATCCGGTGCTGATCGCGATCTTCGGGCTCTCGGTCATGCCGATCGTGCTGATCGGGGTGGCGACCGCGATCGTCGCCATGATCATTGCCACGCTCAACGGCCTCGACCGGGTGCCGCGGGTGCTCGGCAAGGTGGCGCGCGTGCATCGGCTCGGCCGCTTCGCCACCGCGCTGCAATTGCAGTTGCCGGCGGCGGCGCCGTATCTGTTCACTGGCATCAAGCTCGCGGTCTCCTACGGCTTCATCGCCGTGATCGCCGCGGAATTCATTCTCTCGCCCGCCGGGCTCGGCCGCGACATCGCCGACGCCTATGCGGACTTCAACAACCGCCGCATGTACGCGCTGATACTGTTCCTCCTCGTCGTCGCCACACTGGTCAACGCCATACTGCACGGCCTCGACATGCGCTTTGCCGCGCGCCGCAGCGGAGATCGCTCATGACCGCGACGCGCCGAACCGCCGACACCCTGTTCATCCTGTTCGGTCTCGTCGTGCTCTGGGAGATCCTGCACCGCATCGCCGGGGAGACCGCGATGCCGGCGCCGCTGCCGACCTTCGCCTATCTCCTGCATAACCTGACCACGCCGCGCTTCATCGCCAACCTGACGACGACCGGCCTGGAGCTCGGCTACGCGTTGCTGCTCGCCTACGGCATCGGCCTTGCGATCGGCGTGTGGATGGGCGCGCACCGGCTGTCCGGCGCCGTCGGCGAGCCGATCCTGGTGTCGCTCTACTCGCTGCCGAAGATCACGCTTTATCCCGTGGTGCTGCTGATCTTCGGGCTCGGCATTTCCGGCAAGGTGGCGTTCGGTGCGCTGCACGGCGTGCTGCCCGTCGCGCTGCTCACCATGGGCGCGATCCGCGCCATTCCGCCGGTCTATCTGCGGGCGGCGCGCACGCTGCAACTGTCGCCGTGGCAGACCATCGCCACGGTGCTGCTGCCCGCCGCGCTGCCGGAAGTGTTCACCGGACTGCGCATCGGCTTCACGGTGACGCTGCTCGGCGTGCTCTTGGGCGAAATGTTCGCCTCCAAGGAAGGTCTCGGCGCCATGATCATGAATGCGCTGCAGCTCGTCCAGGGCGAGGAGATGATGACGGTCGCGATCGTGCTGTTCGCCTTCGCCGCGCTCGCCAACGGCTTTTTGCTCTTCATCGAGCACCGGCTGCATCGGCGGGTTTAGCCCTTAGTCCTCGAGCCAACGCGCAGTCGTGATCCTGCAACCGCGCGCCGGCGGCAAAGTCGAAATGCAAAAGGTCGGCGCGGTCTTCCAGGATGACGAAGCCCGGCGCGCCGCCTTCGAAGCGCATGCCGGCGACCACGAGCGTGCGCAGCTTCATGTCGGCGCGGGCGCCGGGCACGCGCTCCGCCAAAAGCTTGAACGGATTTGCGCCGGCAAGCGCGGGGCCCATCACGCGCATCGCCCAGTAGCCATAACCGCCGACCGGCTCGGCAAGCGGCGCCCAGCTTGCGCCGATGCCGGCGCGCAGTTTTATCAGCGTCGCGCGCACGTCGGGGCGAATGCAATCGATATGGATATGAAGCTGGTTTTGCGTGCGCGCCCGCACGGAATTCACCGCAAGACCGAGCGTGTCGATCGGCAGCGCCTGGCCGGCGGCCTTTTCGACAAAGCCGCGCGCGTTCCAGGCATCGGCAAAATAATTTTCCGCGTCGGGCGCCAGCAGCGCGGCGCTTTCGATACCGGCGATGCGCTGCGTCGGAATGAGCAGGTGTTGCGTCGTGCCCCGAATGTCCTTCAAGACCGCATAGCCGCGCTCGACGCCGTTTTTCAGATCGACCTCGACGCACGGTTTTGGATCGCTGCGCTGAAGCTGGTTCGGCACGCACCGGTCGTGCACGATGTTCCACAGCGCGTTCGGATCGAACGCCCGCGCCGCGATGCTGGGCAGAAAAAGACCGGCGGCGACAGTCGCTGCGGCGGCGAGGCAAAGTGCGATCGATGCAGCCTTCATTTTTGCGCCCTGCCCTACCGCGCCGCGCCGACGTAACGTTCGAGCGTCATCGGATTGCCCTTGCCCGCCGGCTCGCGCGGCTCGACGCCGGCAAAGCGGCTCGCCTGCGTAAACCATTGCGCGCGGGCCGGCAGCTGCCAGCGCCGCTGCCCGGCGAACGAAGCGTCCCAGCGCACCGGCTCGTCCTCGATGTCGATGCACTGATAATGCGTGTTGAACAATTCGATGCGGTGGCCGTCGGGATCGCGCATGTAGACGAACAGCGCGTGGCCCGGCCCGTGCCGGCCAGGACCGAACTCGACGTTCTCGGCAAAGCCCATGGTGAAGGCGAGGTCGCAGACGTAGAAGAACAGATACGATTCCGCAATGCTGAATGCGGCGTGATGCAGCCGCGGCCCGGCGCCGGGCGCGAACACGATGTCGTGCGGATTGCCCTTCCGCTGCAGGAACACGAACAGCGGCTCGTCGCTGCCGTCCGGCGCGATGTATTCGGAGAGGCGAAAGCCGAGCCCCATGTAAAACTCAAGCTGCCGCTGCACGTCCGGAACCAAAAGCTGAAAATGATCGATGCGCTGCGGCACGGCGCCGCGATGCTGCTCGAAGCTGACTATAAGCCGCGGTTTTGTGGTCATGGTGGCGCAGAACTCGAGCGGCACGCCGAGCGCGTCGGCCACATGCAGCGTCCGGCCCTGATAGGGCCGCTCCACCCATTGCGCCGGCAGGCCGGCCTTTTCGAAATAGAACTTGGCTTTCGCCAAATCCTCCTCGGTGAAGCAGCGCATGCCGACGCGTTCGGCCGCCGCCGCCGCGGCGCGCTTGAGCACCAGCGAATGATGGCAGGCCTCGGCGACGCCGCGCAGATAAATCGCGTCCTTATCCTCGTCGCTGACGATGAACCCGATCAGGTCCACATAGAACGCCCGGCTCTTGCCGAGGTCCCTCACATGCAGCACCGCATGGCTGGCGCGGGTGACGTTGAACGGCGGATTGTAGTTCGGGCGCGGGATGGGCATGGCAAATTCCCTTGATCAATAGTCCTTTATCACATTCGTCATGCGCGGGCTTGACCCGCGCATCCATGCTGCGCCTGAGCTTTTTGAGAGGTCGCACAGATTGCCGGATCAAGTCCGGCAACGACGAAGAATGAGCTCACCTTGACACGCCCGGTACCACATTTCATACCCGCCTCAATAACTGAGAGCTAGGAGATCCACATGGCGATTGCGGCCACGGCGGCGCAACAGCGTCAGGGCATGCAATATCGCGGCCTGCGCGGCTGGCTTGAGACAGTGGACAAACTCGGCGAGCTCGAGCGCGTGTCCGGCGCCAGTTGGGACGTCGAAATGGGTGCGCTCACCCACATGCTCACCGAAAAAAGCCGCGGCCAAGCGCCGGCCATCCTGTTCGACGACGTGCCCGGCTATCCGCAAGGCTTTCGCACGCTGTACGGCCAGCTCTCCTCGATCAAGCGCATCGCGCTCACGCTCGGCCTGCCGCTTGAATACGAGCGCAAGGTCGACATCGTCCAGCGCTATCATGCGCGGATGCAGGAGCTCCGCCCGCTCAAGCCGCGCTTCGTCAACGACGGCCCGGTCCTGGAGAACGTGATCGAGGGCGACGCCATCGACGTACTGAAATTCCCGGTGCCGCGCCACCACGAAGCCGACAGGGCGCGCTTCATCGGCACCGCCTGCTGCGTCGTCACCAAGGACCCGGACGACGGCTGGTTCAATCTCGGCGCCTATCGCAGCCAAGTCTACGACGGCAAGACCGTCGGCTGCCAGATCACCGAGGGCAAGCACGGCCGCATCCACCGCGACAAATATTTCGCCCGCGGCGAGCCGATGAAGGTCGTCATCCTGTGCGGCCAGGATCCGCTCTTGTTCATGCTGTCGTCGAGTCCGCTGCCGGAGGTAAGCGAATACGACATTGCCGGCGGCTTGCGCGACGAGCCGATCGACGTGGTGCGCGGACCGTATACCGGCTTTCCCATACCGGCCGATTGCGAAATCGCCATCGAGGGCGAAACCGTTGCCGGGCAGACCAAGCCGGAAGGCCCGTTCGGCGAATGGATGGGCTATTATTCCGACGACACGCAGGATCGACCTTACGTCAATGTCAAAACCATCCTGCACCGCAACGATCCGATCCTGACCTGCGCGCCGCAGCACAAGCCGGTGGACGAGACCGGGCTCCTCAAGGGCATCGCCGGCGCGGCGCAGATTTGGCGCGCCCTCGAAGCCTGCGGCATTCCCGACGTGCTCGGCGTCTGGAATCACGAAGCCGGGCCGGCGACGCGTTTCACCACGATCCAGATCCGCCAGCGCTATCCCGGCCATGCGCGCCAGGCGCTGCACGTCGCCTGCGCCTGCCAGGGCGGCGCCTACGCCGGCAAATGGACCGTCGTGGTCGACGACGACATCGACGCCGGCGATCTCGATCAGGTGCTATGGGCGATGTGCACCCGCTTCGATCCCAAAGTCGACATCGACCTGGTGCAGAAGGCGTGGGCGTCCAAGCGCGATCCGCTTTACCTGCCCGGCAACTTCAACAATCGCATCCTGATCGACGCCTGCATTCCCTACGACATGAAGCTGAAGAACACGTTCCCGCCGGTGGTCGACATCAGCGCCAACCTGCGGCAGAAATTGCGAAGCAAGTTTCCAAAACTGTTTCACTAATCGTCATTCCGGGGCGCGCCGCAGGCGCGAGCCCGGAATCCATAATCACGTTCGCTTCAGAAAGACGTGCGGCGCCTGTCCTGAAACGTTCGTGGTTATGGATTCCGGGCTCGCCGCTTCGCGGCGCCCCGGAATGACGCATTACGATCGCGCGGCAAACAATTGCCGGCCGATCGTGTTGAACCGCGCCTTCTGCTCTGCGCTCAGCGACGCGTAGAAATCGTCGAGCTTGGGACGGATGGTCTGCACCGCCTGCAGGATCACCTGCAGCCGCTTGCCCTCGGCGGCGAGCCGGTCCGGCGGCGTGGCCGGCAGCTCACTCGGGCACGCCGCCTTGATGGTATCGGCCGCCGCACGCGCCGCGGCGTCGAGCGCATCAAGCTTGCCGCGCTGGTCGCCGTTCGGACGTATCGCCTGATCGATGCGGTCGGCCGGCCAGGCGACGGCGTTCTCGCCGCACTGGCTTTGCGGGTTCAGCGCTGCCTGTTGGCTTTGCGGCGGCTGCTCGCCGGAGGGCTCGCCCAAGGCGTTGAAGCGCGCCTGCTGCTCGTCGCCCAGCGAGTCGTAGAATTTTGCCAGCGGCGGCTGCACGATGGCGATGGCCTGCACCAAGCCTTCGAGCCGCTGTTGCATCTCGGCCAAACGGTCGGGCGCCGTGAACGCCACCTGAGTCGGGCAATGCGACTTGATCACGTCGCTCGCCTTGACGATGGCGTTGCCGAGATCGTCGAGCAGTGCCAGCTGCTGCTGGTTGGGCTGCACCACGGCCTGGATCTGATCGATCGGCCAGCCGGTGACCTCCGCCGCCTCGTTGGTACAGCTCTGCGCCACGCTCTGCGTCAGCGCCGTCAGGCCCGCCGACCCGCCGCGCACGTAGCTCGCATAATCGTAGGGTGGGAAGATCGCCTCGTAGATGTCGCCGTAGCCGTATGCCCAGAACGGATCGTAGTACGAGTACTCGTAAGGCCACAGCGCGTAATAGAACAGATCGCCGTACGCATAGGGCCAGAACAGCGGCCCGATCCAGCCCAGATGATGATGGCGGCGGTACCACGGCTCGGACAGGAACGGCCGCAGCGCCCGAGCGCGCGCGAAATCGCGGTGCGCCGCGAAATTCCTCGCACTGGCAGCGCCGGTGACGCGGTTGGCCGAGGCATGCAGGCCCGCTGTGCGCGCCGCGTTCGCCGCCGCGCGGTTTCTGGCGGCGTTGGCGTTGACGGCCGCCGCGTTATTGGGCGTTGTCCCGCGCGTAGCCGCAGTGGCGCGCCGACCGCGGGTCGCGAGCGGGCTGACATGGGTGGCGGTACGCGCATGGGTTCCGGCCGGTCGGCCAATCCGGCCGACGCGCGTGCGCGGCGCAACACGCGCAACGCCGACGCCGCGCCGGCCCAGGCTGACATGCGGCGCAAACCTTCGCGCCGCGATATGCGGAGCCATACGCGGCGCGCTGATATGCGGGGCCGCGATATGCGGAGCAAAATGCGGTGCGCTGATATGCGGGGCCGCGGCAAAATGCGGCGCGCTGAAATGCGGGGCTGCTGCAATGTGCGGCGCGCCGCCGCCGGGATGCCCGCCGCCGCTGCGTGGTGCGGCAAGGCCGGTCCCGCACGCCAAGCACGCGGCGAGGACAACGGCGCCAATTCCAGTCGTGGGCTTCCATGCGCGCATGACACGAATCCTGATGATCAATATCCGACAATTCAGATAGGAACTCTCTGGGAAATAACGTGAAACACAGGCGCGAGTTCCCGAACGAGTCCCCGAACATGTGAGACGCGCCCACAAATCCGTGATGCTGCAACGCACAGAAGGTTGCCGGCTGGGCGGGAAAGGATGAACAAACGGAAAGGATGAACAAACAATCTCGTTCTCGCGATGCATCTGCATCCGAGTCTTGCCACGGCACGGCACGAAAGCTGCCTCCAAAATAAAAAGGGAGGCGGAGCGTGACGCTCCACTTGCCGGTGGACACATGGCGCGAATTGAAAATCCTGGCAGCCGTGCGGGACACGACCATGGACGCGCTCATGCGGCGGTATACTCGTTCGTGCTGCGCGGCTACATCCGTCACTGGCTGGCACAAGTGTGGTTGGAATACCACCGCATCGGTTTATTGAATCTGGTCGGCGAGCACACTGCCGCAGCCGCGGTCCGGAAATTCCTGGTCAGCGCCTAGCGCAAGATGATTTCAGGTCAGCACCGCGCACTCGATCGTCATGCGAGCGAAGCGAAGCAATCTCAGGGCGGCGGCGCCGTTCTGGATTGCTTCGTCGCTGAGCTTGTTATCGGGCCGGCCACTTCGGGCCGGGGCGGTTGGCTCCTGGCAATGACGATGTACTGAACGAACTTAACCTCTTCATGCCTAGGCCGCCTGCTTCAGCATGTCCCGCTCGGCGGCGCGCGGCGCCAGGGGCCGGCCCTTGAGCACGCCGATTTCCTGCAGCAAGCGCGCCATGTCCTTGCGCGCGGCCTCGAGCGCGCCTTCGGCCATCGAGCGGTCGAGTTGCTCGCGTTGCAGCTGCACCTTGAGATGCTCGACCTGGACCTCGTGGGAGCTGCGCGCCGCGTTGAGCTCGTCTTGCAGCCGCGCCGCCAGATCGCTCTGTTCGCCGATCTGCTGCTGCGCTTCGCGGTGGGCGGCTTCGCGCTCGTTGGCGACCTGAAGCAGCTTGCGGCCATGATCGGTCAGCGCCGCGCGCTCCTGCTCGAGGTCCGCGATGTGCGCCTCACGCTCGGCGAGTGCGGCCTCGGTGTCGCGGAGCTTCTCGGCCGTCGCGCCGTGCGCGGTGGCAGCCTCCATCAAGCGGCGCTCGAGGGCGCGGATCTCATCGGTGCGCGCGGCCAGCGACTGGCGGGCCTCGTCGAGCAGATTTTCGGTCAGGCTCGAACGCGCTTGAACGGTCTCGAAGCGGGAGCTCAGCACGTTGAGCTTGTCGCGATGCTGGTGGACTGCTTCGTCGAGCGTGGCTGAAAGCTGCGCGCGCTCGTCCTGCACGTCCGCCAGATTGCGTTCCACGGCCTGCAGCCGGCCTTGCGTGGCAGCCAGCGCCTTCTCGGTGTCGACCAGCCGGCGCGCCGTCTGTGCCAGCTCGTTGAAGGTCTTGTCGAGCGAGCCCTGCACGGCAGCCCGCTCCTGCTTGGTCTGCTTCGCCTGCTGCTGGAGCATTTGTATCTGGGCTTCGAGCTGGGCTATTTGCTGATCGGCCGCGCCGGCGCGCTCGCCAAGACGCAGATTTTCGACCCGCCCCAACTGCAGGTCGGCAGCCTGCCGCTGCGCCAGTTTTTGCAGCTCGGCCATCCGCGTGCGGTGCTCGGCGAGCTCGGCAAGCTGCCTGGCGTTGTTGCGTTCCAGCGCGGCCATGTTTTGCTTGGCCACCGCGGCGACTTCCTGCAAGCGCGCGCATTCGGTCTTGAACGCGGCGGCCTTTTTCTGCACCGCGGCCAGATCATCGCGCAGCTTGATGCAAACGTCCTGCGCATTGTTGAGCGCGCGCTGCAGGATCAGCTTTTCGCTTTTGGCTTCCTCATAGCTGCGCAACGTGCTGGTGACGGGATCGAGCAGCTTGGCGATCGAGAGCTTGATGGTGTCAAGCTCGCCGATCTTGTGCTCGGCGTCCAGCAACAGATTGCGGACCACTTCATTCTCTGCACCAAGCTTGGCCGCGACCGGAACGAACAGCTCCTCGTCGAGGTCGACATCGGTCTTGTGCGCAGGAGTGGCGTTGGCGGCGGCCCGCGCCGGCGTCGGCTGCTGGACAATGATCGGTTGCTCGACGGCCGATTGCCCGGCGTTCCGCGACTCGGATTTGCGGCCGAGCAAGGTAACAAATCTGGTCATGAAGTTGTCTCCTCTTGCACCGATGCGCCCGGTGGAGGCGACGCTTGAATCACTCCGCCTGCATGGTTACCAAATCCTTGATTTGGAAAGGTTAATGGATTGTTAATCGACGACAGGCGCCGGCCGCGGTGCCATCGACGGCATCGCCGCTCGCCCGCACGCTGCGGCAAAGCAAGCCGAATCTGCCGATCCTGCCGGTCGCCGGCTACAGCAGCAGCGCCGCGGCGGCGGCGGATTTCACCGTGCTGCGCAAGCCGATCCAGCTCTCCGAATTGAGCCGCGCCGCGGCCAAGGCGACAGCCGAAGCGCATGCGCCGAACGCCGCCAACATCGTGCGCCTTAAGGACGCGCGCCGCGCCGAAGCCGCCGCCAAGCGCCACGGTCCGGCGTAAGCGGCCGACGTCGTAACAGCCGGTCAATTCGACCCCGCGGCGCCGCGGCCGGCGTCGCATCGCCGTGATTGCGCCACCTTGCGGCATGGCACTGCAGGCGTTGAGCGCGGCAATGACGAAATAAGGCGTGCAAAACTCACGACGGCGGGCCGTCGAGCGAGCGGGACTGCTGCTGCGCCGATTGCAGATCGCGCTTGAGCGGGCCGCGCGAGGCCAGCAGCCGGCGAATGCGGTCGTGCACGGTTTGCGGATCGTAGGGCTTTGGCACGCTGTTCTGCTGGTCGCAGAGGTCGGACGCAGCCTGTACGGCGCGGGCCACGCTGCCGGCCAGGATCACGTCCGTGCCGACCCGGTTCGCCCGCACCCATTGGGCGAGCGCGAAGCCGTCCATGCTGCCGGGCATCTCGACGTCGGTGAACACGACGTCGATCGGACGCTCGGATTGGCGCAACACCAACAATGCCTCGTCGGCATGGGCCGCCTCGAAGACTCGATAGCCGCAATCGCGCAAATATTCGGCGATCACCAGCCGGATCAGAACCTCATCCTCGACCACCAGGATGGTGCCCGCAACCTTGGGTGGTTCAGCGTCGATCTCGCGCATGATGCGCCTCCGCCAGCAATGACTTCACGCGTCGCACGACCGCCTCGAGGTCGAACGGCTTGGCAAAGAACGCATCGGCGAGGCCGGCCACCTCGTGCCCGGCGGGCTGACTGGACGCCACGATCAGCTTGAGCCCGGGGCGCGCCGCCCGCGCCGCCTGCGCCAGCGCCAAGCCGTCCAGCTCGCTCGGCATGCGGATGTCGGTGAACAGCAGTTGGACCGGCAACGAACTTTGCAGCACGCGCAGCGCCTCGTCGCCGTTCGACGCCTCGATGACGGTGATGCCCTGGGCCCGCAACGTATCGGCGATCATCAGGCGAATGATAATTTCGTCTTCGACGACCAGGACTGTTGTTTTGTCCTCCTCGAGCCGGGGCTCGCACACAATTTCGACATTCACCATACACCGCCTTCCGTCAGGACCGCTCCACGCGTCGCGCAATATGGATCACGGAATAGCCGCCAGTGTTCCGCCCTAAACGCCTGGCGACCGAGATCCCGGCTGAAGCTGCCGGACGCGGCGATAACGGCCCACTGATCGGATTTGTTCCGCGCCGTCGCGGCGGCCCAAGGCGCGCCTGCACGCCGGCGCGTGCTTTCTCGGGCCCGCTATCTCATAATGGCGCATGAGCTTCGACATCCGCAGCCTGACGGTCGCCACCACAGGTTTCGGCGCCCTCGTCAATCTCGATTCGGCACAGGCACCAGCGTTTTTCCGAACAAATCAGCGTGTCAAGGGGTGAAACCGCCTCGCGGCGCCGAAGGCACCCCTTGACACGCCGATTCGTTCGGAAGTTTTTGCAGCCGTTGCGCTCGACGGCGCCAGACGACCTCATTAAGTCGTGAGTAACAGGCGACTGTCGACATCCACCGAGGGGAAAATTCATGGTCTCGGAGCAGCAATTCAAATTCTTACGCTCGATCGACACGCCGACCGTGTGCAACCTGATCGAGATCGTGGCGCCGGAGCGCCGCGGCGCCGGCTTCACGGCGGTGCACCTGCACTGCCCGTTTCCCGACCTGCCGCCGATGGTCGGCTATGCGAAAACCGTGACGATCCGTGCCCGCGATAAGGTGAGCGGGCCGGGCTACATGCAAAAGCGCATGGATTACATGGATTACGTCGCCGCCGCGCCGCAGCCGGGCGTGGTGCTGATTCAGGATCTCGACGAACCGCCGGGCTACGGCGCGTTCTGGGGCGAGGTGCAGACCAACGTGCACAAGGCGCTCGGCTGCCTCGGCACGGTGACCAACGGCTCGATCCGCGACATCGCCGCTGTCGCCGAAGGCTTTCAAATGCTGGCCGGCTCGTTCGCGCCGTCGCACGCCTACGTGCACGTGGTCGAGTTCGGCCTGCCGGTGACGATCCACGGCATGGCGGCGCAGAGCGGCGATCTCATCCACGCCGACCGCCATGGCGCCGTGGTGGTGCCGGCGGGCAAGATCGACGCCATGGCCGCCGCGCTCGACGGCCTCATGAAGCAAGAGGCGCGCATCATCGCCGCGGCCAAATCCGGCAACGGCGTCGAAGCCATCAAGGTGGCGTTCCGGGGTTGAGGAGACTCATCCTCCGCTCATTCCTGCGAAAGCGGGAATCCAGGCGTAATTCTCTTGCTCGGGTGCATGCGAACTGGGTCCCCGCTTTCGCGGGAACGAGCGGAAGTGTGTGCTCGACATTCCGATATTCGACTCACTCGTCGGCGCTCGGATGCCAGCGCGGCTCGTAGCCGGCGGCCAGCACGGCGAGGATGGCCGGCGGCGTGAGCACATCGACCAAGCCGCGGCGCGGCCGTTTGCGGCGGGCGTCATAGCCGCGTGGCGCCCAATGCAGCAGCGCATTGCCGCGCACCGCGAACGCATCGCCGTCGAGCGCGACGAAGGCGCCGTCCGGTAATGACTCGACGGCGCGCCGGTGCAGCCGCTTGGCGCGGCCGGCCAAGCGCTCGGCGTGCAGCACGCGGTCCATCGCGCCGGCGGCGAGCCGCGCGCGCAGCCGG
>JASHQS010000286.1 GCA_030038995.1 Xanthobacteraceae bacterium | reverse complement strand
GTCGGCGCCAGCGCCGGCGCGGCCACGCCGGCCAGGACAAGCGTCGTGGCCGCCGCGGCGAGCCCGGAGCGGACGATTATGCGCAACTGGTTCCCCCAAGGGTGCGGTTGTCAACGGGTTCGTAGGATCAGCTTGCCGCTCTTTGTACCGTCTTGTACCGCCCCGCGGCAAGATCGACACGGGGGTCGCAATGCCATCCCGCGCCGGCCTGCAGGCCGTTGCGGTCGAGCGTGGCGCCGATCTGCCGGCCGTTGGTGAACGCGATCGCAGCCGGCCCGTCCCACGGCTCCATCAGCGCGGCGTTGTATTCGTAGAACGCGCGGCGCTCCTCGTTCATGAGCGGATTGCCCGCCCAGGCTTCGGGAATCATCATCATCACCGCGTGCGCCAGCGGATAGCCGCCCATGGTGAGGAATTCGAGCGCATTGTCGAAGCAGGCGGTATCGGACTGGCCTTCGTAGGAGATCGGCCACAGCTTCGAAATATCGGCGCCGAATTTCGGCGACGATACCGAGGCCTGCCGCGCCGCCATCCAGTTGTTGTTGCCGCGCAGCGTGTTGATCTCGCCGTTATGGGCGATCATCCGATACGGATGCGCCAGCGACCAGGTCGGAAACGTATTGGTGGAAAACCGCTGGTGTATGAGCGCCAGGGCGCTCTCGAAATCGCCATCGTGCAGGTCGGGATAATAGGTGCAGAGCTGGTCGGCAAGGAACATGCCCTTGTAGATCACGGTGCGGCAGGACACCGATACCGGATAATAGTTCGAGGCGCGCCGCTCGCGCTTGATGTATATGGTGCTGGAGATGGTCTTGCGCAGGATGTAGAGCCGGCGTTCGAACTCCTCCTCGGTCTTTACGTTCGGATTGCGGGCGATAAAAACCTGCTTGTGCACCGGCTCGGTCGGCTTGACCGATTCGCCGAGCGTTGAATTGTTGGTCGGCACGTCGCGCCAGCCGAGAATTTTCATGCCGTCGCACGCGGCGACCGCCGCATAGGTGTCCATGATCTCCTGCCGCCACGCCTTATCGCGCGGCAGGAACAGCGCGCCGACCGCGTAATGGCCGGGGGCCGGCAAGTCGAAGCCGAGCTTCGCCGCCTCCTTGGCAAAGAACTTGTGCGGCGTCTGCACCAGAATGCCGGCGCCGTCGCCGGCGCGCGGGTCGGCGCCGACCGCGCCGCGATGTTCGAGATTGAGCAGGATGGTCAGCGCGTCTTCGACGATCTTGTGCGACTTGCGCCCCTTGATGTCGGCAATGAATCCGACGCCGCAGGAGTCTTTCTCCAGCGTCGGATCAAACAAGCCGAACCCTGACGCGCTCATCGTCGTCCTCGCACTCCCCCGTTCCGCGCCGACCTGCGCGCGGGAAAGATCGGCGCATTCGGTGCAGCGGGCGATCCACACGTAGTGCCGGCAAGCCTATTCGAGCTCGCGCTGAGCGTGGCTGTCTTTTCTTCGCCGCGCGGCACGCCCACGCCGCCGCAGCCAACCCGCGCCGGCCCCGCCGCCTCTCCTTGGCAACGCAGGCAGAAGAGAAACGGCCGCACGCTGACGGGTCGCCAATTGGGACAGCAATGCTGTCCTATGCCGAACATGGCAAATTCCAGGCACAAACACAAGCGGTTGCGGCACATTTTTGCGGCGCGCGCTCGTGCGTTGCCGCCCACGACGTCGCCCGCCTGCTGCCCCGCGCGCCATGCCGGCCTGCGGAGTGGATCACGGGACTGGCACAAGCGCAATGGGCCGCCTAAGGTCGCCGCCGCACCGAACGGCGGCATCCCCATGAACTTCGCCAGCGACAACGCCGCGCCGGTCGCGCAGCCGATCCTCGACGCCATCGTCCGGGCCGATGCCGGCTATGCGCTCGGTTACGGCGCCGACGATTGGACGAAAGGCGTCGAGCGCCGCCTGTCGGACGTCTTCGAGCGCGAGGTCGCCGCCTTTCTGGTGCCGACCGGAACGGCGGCCAATGCGCTGGCGCTGGCGCATGTCGCGCCGCCCTGGGGCGTCGTGTTCTGTCACGCCGAATCTCACATCGCCATCGACGAATGCGGCGCGCCGGAATTTTTCGGCGGCGGTCTCAAGCTTGCCGGCCTTCCGGGCGGCGCCGGCAAGATCGCGCCCGACACGCTTAAATCCGCGCTCGCCTTCTATGGCGGCCATAGCCCGCATCAGATGCTGGCCGCCGCGCTCTCGATCACGCAGGCAACCGAAGCCGGCACCATTTACCGCGCCGAGGAGATCGCGGCCTTGTGCGCGATGGCGCACGCCCGGTCGCTGAACGTGCACATGGACGGCGCGCGTTTTGCCAACGCGCTCGTTCGGCTCAACGCGACGCCGGCGCAGCTGACTTGGCAAGCCGGCATCGACGCGTTGTCGTTCGGCGCCACCAAGGGTGGCGCCATGGCGGCCGAGGCGGTGGTGATCTTCGATCCGGCGCGCGCCGCGTCTTTCGCCGAACGGCGCAAGCGCGGCGGCCATCTTTTGTCAAAACATCGTTTCCTGGCGGCGCAATTTGCCGCTTATCTCGACGGCGACCTCTGGCTCGATCTGGCGCGCCACGCCAACATCATGGCCGACCGACTGGCGCGCGAGCTTGCCGCAACGGATTTGCCGCCGCTCTGGCCGGTCGAAGCCAACCTCGTGTTCGTCGCCCTGCCGCGCGCTCTCGACGCCAAGCTCAAGGCGGCAGGAGCAAGCTATTACGTACGGTCGAGCGAAGCGCTATGTCTGCCCGCCGACACAGTGTTGGCCCGGCTTGTCACCTCGTTCGCGACGCAAAACGAGGACATTGAACGCTTCGTGAACCTCTGCAAATAATTTTGCCGGCCGCCAAAGCGCCGCCTCAATTGCGCCTGACGTTTCCCGGGTTCGAGCGTCTTGCCGGCGCGTACAGGCACTGCGTAGCGGGGAGGGGGTATGCCTGTCAGGCTCGGTGTGTTGCGGGCCGCCGCCTTGCCCGCGGCCGTGGCGGCGTCCGTGCTATTGATGCTCGCCGCCGGTGCCGCTGCACAGTCGCCGCCTGTGCCGGCCGGCGCGCCGCCGCAGCCCAAGCCCGTGACCGGCTTCGTGCCGACGTTCGAAATCATGCGCACCGTGCGCTCGGCCGGGTTCGAGCCGCTGGCGCCGCCGCTGCGCGAGGGCACGACCTATGTGCTGCGCGCCACCGATTATCGCGGCGTTCTGATGCGCGTCGTGGTCGATGCGCGCACCGGCGCCATTCGCGACGTGACGCGGATCGTGCCGGCGGCCTCCGGCTCGCTTGGCGTCGTGCTGCCGCCCTACGGACCGCCCCGTTACGAAGAGCCGGATGCGGAGCCGCCGTACGGAGCGCCGGTCGGGTACGAGGCGCGGCCTCCAGCCAATGCGCAACCCGCGCCATCACCGCCGCCATCGCCGCCTGCCGCTCAAGCCAAATCGCCGGCGCCCATCCCGCTCAACGATTGAGTCGGGCCTTCCGCTCCTCGGAGCAAGGTCCCGACATAATAAAAGCGCCCCGGACATTCCGGGGCGCTCCGTCCATCATAGTCCAGGCACGTGTGGCTTACGCCGCCTGCTTCTGCTCGATGGCCTTGCCGTTGCCGTTGATCGGGATCGCGCGGGGCTTCTTGGCTTCCGGGATCTCGCGCACCAGATCGACATGCAGGAGCCCGTTCTCGAGGCTCGCGCCCTTGACCTGGACGAAGTCGGCAAGCTGGAACACGCGCTCGAAGGTCCGCGCCGCGATGCCCTGGTAGAGCACCTCACCGCGCTTGCCCTCTTCCTTGGCGCTCTTTTCGCCGCAGATGGTCAGCGTGTTTTCCTTGGCCTCGACGCTCAGTTCCGGCTCGTTGAAGCCGGCAACCGCGACCGAGACGCGATAGGCGTTCTCGCCGGTCCGCTCGATATTGTAGGGCGGATAACCCGGCGCGGCGCCCTCGAGGCCCTGGTCGAGCAACGAGAACAGCCGGTCAAAGCCGACGGTGGAACGATAAAGGGGAGCTAGATCGAAAGTTCGCATGGCATATCCTCCTTTTGAAGCGACATGCGGATGGCCGGCCCGATTGGACCCAGCCGTTGACTGCGCAGCTATGGGAGCCTGCGCAACAACCATATGGGGAGCGGCCGGGCTTGACGCAAGAGGCGTAAGATCCTGGTAAATCGTAAGGATTTTTGCTTGCGGGGATCGCGCCGGGGTCCGGTTGCAGTTGAGGCGCGGCCATGGGCTGCTATAAGCGGGTGATAGCGGCCGGCCTCGATGAAGCTCATCTCCATTCCCGCCAATCCGGTTCCGGACCAAGTCGTCACCGACTGCCTGAAAACGTCGGACGGCGTGTCGCTGCGCTTTGCGCGTTGGCAGCCGCCGCCCGGCCGGCGCGGCACCGTCTGCATCTTTCAGGGCCGCGGCGAATGGATCGAAAAATATTTCGAGACCGTGCGCGATCTGCGCGCGCGGGGCTTTGCGGTGGCGACGCTCGACTGGCGCGGCCAGGGCCTCTCCGACCGCGGACTGAGGGACCGCCACAAAGGCCACGTGCGCAGCTTTGCCGAATACGACAGCGACCTCGAGGCGTTCATGCGCGAGGTGGTGCTGCCGGACTGTCCGCCGCCGTTGTTTGCGCTCGGCCACTCGACCGGCGCGACGGTCCTGATCCGCGCCGCCTATCGCGGCCACCGCTGGTTCGACCGCGTGGTGCTGATCGCGCCGCTGATCGGACTTGCCGGCGCCGGCTCGAGCGCGACGGCGCGCGCCATCGTGCGCGTGCTGCGGCTCGCCGGCTTCGGCTCGATGTACGTGCCGGGCGGCGAAAACGTGGTCGTGGAGATGCGCCCGTTCGCCGGCAATTACCTGACCTCCGATCCGGTCCGCTACGCGCGCAACGCCGCCGTCCTGGAGACGGAGCCGTCGCTCGCGCTCGGCCGCCCCACCGTCGCCTGGTGCGATGCCGCGTTCCGCGCCATGCGCACGATGCGCGAGCGCGGCTATGCCTCGCGCATTCGCCAGCCGATTCTGATCGTGTCCTGCGGCCTCGACGCGCTGGTGTCGAACAAGGCGATCGAGGAGTTCGGCACGCAACTGCGCGCCGGCTCGCATCTCGTCGTGGTCGGCGCCAAGCACGAGCTCTTGATGGAGCAGGATCGCTACCGCTCGCAATTCTGGGCCGCGTTCGACGCCTTCGTGCCGGGCGGCGGGTCGTATTAGCGCGCTGGATACTGATGCCGCGCAGTTCCTCAGCTCGGCGCTGAGAGCTGAGAGCTGGTCACCGGGCAATAGCCCCGGTGACCTGGGGCTAAGACTTAAAAGCCGGCCTACCGGCGAATAATCTCAGCAAGGCGATCGGTGAGCCGCTGACTATCGAACTGCCGGCGCAGGGAAATTATATCGCTCGCGGATGGAACAAAAAGTCCTCTGGTCTGGCGATGATCAGAGAAAGCCGCAACGGCTGCAAAAGTTCCGAACAAATAAGCATGTCAAGGGCGCGAAGCGCCGCCTTCGGCGGTCGAAGACCCTTGACATGCTTATTTGTTCGGAAAAACGCTGGCCGTTACGATCGACGGCGGAAAGCGATCGGGTATTGTTATAGACATGCGGCGGCGTTGTTGGCTTCGCGTCGTTCCAGTTGCGCTCATCCCTGCAGCAGCTTCATCGCCTGCGCATGCACGCGGGCGTCGCCGGCGGCGATGATGCGGCCGCCGTTGTGCGGCCGGTCGTTCTCCCATGTGGTCATGATGCCGCCGGCGCCTTCGATGATCGGAATGAGCGCCAGCACGTCGTGCGGCTGCAATTCGGTTTCGATGACCAGATCGATGTGGCCGGCCGCCAGCACGCAATAGGCGTAGCAATCGCCGCCGTAGCGCGACAGCCGCACCGCCTCTTCGACGCGCCGAAAGGAGCGCAGGTCGGCGTCGTTCATTAGGAGCGGGCTGGTGGTGAGCATGATGGCGTCGGCAAGGCTGGCGCAGGCGCGCGTCCGCAGCACGCGGTCGCCCGCCGGCCCGCGATAGCGCGCGCCGTCGCCATCGCCGGAGAACTGTTCCTGCGTGAACGGCTGGTGCATCAAGCCGTAGATCGGATCGCCGTGCCGGGTGAGCGCGATCAGCGTGCCCCAGGCCGGCATGCCGCAAATGAACGATTTGGTGCCGTCGATCGGATCGAGGATCCAGACGTATTCGGCGTCCGGCCGGTCCGGCGGAAATTCCTCGCCGATCACGCCGTGGGCCGGGAAGGTTTTTTTGATCAGCGCCCGCATCGCGGTCTCGGCGGCGCGGTCGGCGGCCGTCACCGGATCGAAGCTGCCCGAGCGGCTCTTGTTCTCGACCGAAAGCGCGCTGCGAAAGAACGGCCGGATGGTCTCGCCCGAGACCGCGGCCAGTTCGTCCACGAACGCTGCGAAGTCGATCGCCGTCATAAAACCTCGCCCAGTGCACGAGTAGCGAAGAGCGGCCGGCACGGCAACGCGCAAGCCCGTCCGATGCGGCCCGCCCTGTGAAAATGGGCGATCGAGGGAAGCGCTTGGTGCCATTGCGCTGGGCGTCCGCGCAGCTCTGCTACTTTTCTATGCAGAGCGTCTGTGTTGGCCATAAGGTGCTGCTCGGCTTGCAAAAAACGGAAATGAATACGGCAAGCCTCAAGATTGCGGAAAGCAGCTCTGCACAATTTGCGGGTGGAAAAGGGTTAAAGTTTCGGAAAAATAGGTCAGCACCACTTGCTTTTTGTGCGTCGCAGTGTATATTGTTGCAGTGCGGTAGCGAGAGATTCTCTCCCGTTACCGTCGCCCTCCTTGGGCGTTTCCTCCCTAGACTTGGGCCGCTCCAGCATGTGAGCGGCCCTTTTTCTATACCACGGCTTTCTATACCACGGCGAAAAGCCGGGCCGCGATCGGATCACTCCGCGGCGGCACGATAGGGCCGCAGCTCCTCGAGAGGAATTTCGGCGAGCCGGTCGGCCAGGGTGGCGAGTTCTCCCGCCAGCCGGTCGAACGACGCCGATCGCTCATAACGCCGCTCGTCCATATAGAGCGCGCGGTTGATCTCGATCTGCACGGCATGCAGGCCCGATGCCGGATTGCCGTAATGCTCGGTGATGAAACCGCCCGCATAGGGCTTGTTGCGGCTGACCACGTAGCCGAAGCCGCGCAGCGTCTGGTCGATGGTTTCGCTCACCGGCGCGACGCAGCTCGTGCCGTAGCGGTCGCCGATCACCAGATCGGCGCGCGGCCGCTCGTCACGGCCGCCGGGGGTCGACGGCATGGAGTGACAGTCGACCAGGATGGCGGCGCCGAACTCACGGTGCAGCCGTGTGAACAGCCGCCGCAGGGTGCGGTGATAAGGCTTATAGAGCGCGTCGATCCGGCGCAGCGCCTCGGCGACCGAGATGCGTTGGTCGTAGATTTCCTGCGCGTCGCCGACCACGCGCGCCACCGTGCCGAGCCCGCCGGCGACCCGCATCGAGCGGGTATTGGCGAACGACGGCAGCCGGCCTTCGAACATGCGCGGGTCGAGTTCGTAGGGCTCGCGGTTGACGTCCACGTAGCAGCGCGGGAAGTGCGCGCGCATGATCGGATGGCCGCGGGCGATGAGCCCGAAGATCAAGTCGTCGACAAACGAATCCTCGGAGCGGCGCAGCGTCGGCAGATCGAGCCGGGACGTCAGCAGAAAGGCGGGCGGATAGACGCGCCCCGAGTGCGGCGAATTGAACAGAACCGGGCCACGGCACTGCGCCGGTTCGATGGCCTCGAACGGTGGATCGAATTGGTCCGGGCTGTCCGACATGAAGGCGGCGGATTTTTCAGGCTCCAAGCGACGCCAGCATTCCCTAGCGCGCGCCGTCCTCTATTGTCCATAAGCCTTTGGCCTTGCCAAGGGTGCGTCGCTTTCGCCCACCTTTCACCCGATGTTTACCCCTCGTGCGGCTTATGGGATGAGGGGGGCCGGCGCCGGCCGGATGCGAACAGCCATGCCGAAAATCCTGCTTGCCGAAGACGACACCGACATGCGGCGCTTCCTGGTCAAGGCGCTGCAGAATGCCGGCTTCGACGTCATCTCCTACGACAACGGGCTGTCGGCCTACCAGCGGTTGCGCGAGGAGCCGTTCGAATTGCTGCTCACCGATATCGTGATGCCGGAGATGGACGGCATCGAGCTCGCCCGCCGCGCCGCCGAGCTCGACCCCGACATCAAGATCATGTTCATCACCGGCTTCGCCGCAGTGGCGCTCAACTCGGATTCCAGCGCGCCCAAGCACGCCAAGGTGCTGTCGAAGCCGATCCATCTGCGCGAGCTGGTCAACGAAGTGCAGAAGCTCTTGGCCGCTTAGCTTTTGACGCTTGGCCGGTTGGCCACGCGACCTGTTCACCGTTTCACCGCCATCCTCAGAGGCTGTGAAGCTATTGATTTTGGAGGTTTGCGACCTGAGTCAAATCAAGGACTTAGGACCCTGGAAAATCACAAAACGCGAATAGAT
>JASHQS010000285.1 GCA_030038995.1 Xanthobacteraceae bacterium | reverse complement strand
TCCTTCTGGCGCAGCGAGCCGGCCGCCGAGTTGCGCGGATTGGCGAACACCTGGCCGCCGCTCTCGGCCTGCCGCTTGTTGAGCGCAAGAAACGCCTGCTTGGTCATGTAGACCTCGCCGCGCACCTCGCAGACTGCCGGCAAGCTCCTGCCTTTGAGCCGTTTGGGGATGTCCTCCAGCGTCTTCACATTCGCGGTGACGTCCTCGCCGACGCTGCCGTCGCCGCGCGTCGCGCCGCTGACCAGCGCGCCGTCCTCGTAGCGCAACGACATCGACAGGCCATCGATCTTCGGCTCGGCGGAAAACACGATGTCTTCGTCGTCGGGCAGCCGCAGGAAGCGGCGAATGCGGCCGACGAAATCGCGCACGTCGTCTTCGGCGAACGCATTGTCGAGCGACAGCATCGGCACCGCGTGCCGCACCTTGGCGAACCGCGCCGACGGCGCCGCGCCGACGTGCTGGGTCAGGCTTTCGGCGGAGCGCAGCTGCGGGAACCGCGCCTCGATCGCGCCATAGCGCCGGCGCAGCGCGTCGTATTCGGCGTCCGAAACGGCCGGCGCGTCTTCTTGGTAATAGCGGCGGTCGTGCTCGGCGATTTCCGCAGCCAGCCGCGCATGCTCGGCCTGCGCCTGCTTCTCGCTGAGGTTTTCGACGGGCGGTTTCGTGGTATCGTTGCGCGGCATATTGCTCAGAGTTCGTCATTCCGGGGCCGGCCGCAGGCCGGAGCCCGGAATCCATAACCACTGGTCAACGGTGTTGTGTACTACGTGTACATAATGGCTAGCAGTAAGTACGGCACCCTGTACATCGGCGTCACCAGCAATCTTCTCGCCCGCGTCTATCAGCATAAGACCGGCGTCGTCGCCGGGTTTACCCGACGCTACCACGTTCACTTGTTGGTGTGGTTCGAATGTTACGATGATCCTTTGACCGCCATCGCCCGCGAAAAGGAACTCAAGAAGTGGCGGCGGGAGTGGAAGGTCAATTTGATCGAAGCGACAAACCCGGAGTGGGTCGATCTTTACGAAACGCTTGCTGCTTAGACTGGGGTTATGGATTCCGGGCTCCTCGTTTTGCTCGGCCCCGGAATGACGAACTAAATTACTCGGATTCCATATCACATCACTCGTCGCCATTCCGGGGCGTGGCAACGGCGCGAGCTCGGAATCCATAGTCACCGACCTTCCGTGTTATGTACTGTTTTACCATTGCCGGCAGCGCCTGCCTTACCGTAAGCGCGATCGAGCAGCTCGCGGATCGCGGCTATGCGGGATTATGGATTCCGGGCGCGCCGCTGCGCGGCGCCCCGGAATGACACCACCTATCCCGCGGCGGCGCGGATCAGGCGTTCGGCGGCGGCGCGGGCTTCGGCGGTGATTTCGGCGCCGGCGAGCATGCGCGCGATCTCCTCGCGGCGGCGCTCGGCGACAAGCTCGACGATGCGGGTGGCAACCCGCCGGCCGTTGCCGAGCGCGTCCTTGGTGATCAGGTAATGCCGGTCGGCGCGCGCCGCCACCTGCGGGGCGTGCGTCACCGCGATCACCTGCACGCCGGCGGCAAGGCGCGCCAGCCGCACGCCGATGGCGTCGGCCACCGCGCCGCCGGCGCCGGTGTCGATCTCGTCGAAGATCAGGGTTGGCGCCGAGCCGCGGTCGGCGAGCGCGACCTTGAGCGCGAGCAGAAACCGCGCCAGCTCGCCGCCCGAGGCGATCTTCATCAGCGGTCCGGGCCGGGTGCCCGGATTGGTGCGCACCCAGAATTCGACGCGGTCGATGCCGCCGGGCCCCTCGTCGGCGGCGTCGATCTGGGTGGAGAACGCGGCGCGCTCGATCCGCAGCGGCTTGAGCTCGGCATTGACCGCCTTGTCGAGCTTGAGCGCGGCATGGCGGCGCCGCGCCGAGAGCGCCTGCGCCGCCTCGCGGTAACGCGACACGGCCTCGTGCGCCGCTTTCTCCAGCTCCGCAAGCCGCTCGGCCCCGGCATCGATCAGCGCGAGGTCGCCGGCGTAGCGCTCGGCCAATGCGCTGAGCTGATCGACCGGGACATTGTATTTGCGCCCGGCCGCGCGCAGCGCGAACAGTCGCTCTTCGATACGATCGAGTTCGCTCGGATCGTAATGCGCAAGCCGCAGCGCCGCTTCGAGATGGCCGCGCGCCTCTTCGAGCGCCAAGAGCGCGGCGTCGATCGCCTTGACCGACGGCTCGATCAGCGCCGGCGCCTGCGCGGCGCGCCGCTCCAGGCGCCGCAGCGCCGCGGCGAGCGGCGGCACCGGCGATTGCGCACCGCCGATGCCGTCATGGGCGAAGCGCAAATCGTCGGCGACTTTTTCCGCCTGCATCATGGCGGCGCGCCGCTCGGCGAGCGCGGTTTCCTCGCCGGCTTGCGGCGCGAGGCGGCGCATCTCGTCGACCGCGTGGCGCAGCCATTCGGCCTCGCGGGCGAGGCGCTCGACCTCGGCGCGATGCGCGGCGACGGCGGCCTCGCCGGCGTGCCGCTCATCCCACAACTGCGCCAAAGCTGCGCCCTCGGCTTCGAGGCCGTCATAAGCGTCGAGCAGCGTGCGATGGCTGGCCGCGTCGGTGAAGGCGCGGTCGTCATGCTGACCGTGAATTTCGACCAAAGCCGCGCCGAGCGCACGCAACACGCCGGCGCCGACCGGCTGGTCGTTGACGAAGGCGCGGGTGCGGCCGTCGGCAAACTGCACACGGCGCACGATCAATTCTTGGTCGTCGCCGCCGAGGTCGTTGTCGGCCAGGATGCGGCGCGCCGGATGGCGGCGCGCCAGCTCGAACGCGGCGCTGACCTGGCCTTGCTCGGCGCCGGAGCGCACCAGCGCCGCCTCGCCGCGCGCGCCCAGCGCCAGCGCAAAGGCGTCGAGCAGGATCGATTTGCCGGCACCGGTTTCGCCGGTCAGCGCGGCAAGCCCGGAGCCGAAATCGATGTCGAGACGATCGATCAGGACGATGTCGCGAATCGAGAGGCGGATCAGCATGAGGGCGGACGACGGATAACGGGCGACACAGGACGGATGATATTCGTGATTCTATTGGCTGTCCTGTGTCATCCAGTCGAACATTCCGTCGTCATTCCGGTGCCGAGCGAAGCGAGGAGCCCGGAATCCATAATCCCAGCACTGGGTTTATGGATTCCGGATTCGCCGCTTCGCGGCGATCCGGAATGACGAGATCAATCGTCCCGCTTCCGAATCAGCGATCGACCGATTCACAGCCCCATCGTCTTGAACGCGCGGCTGATCCACGAGCTCTTGTCTTCGTTGGGCTCGACGCCCTGTCCCTTTAACAGCCGGTAGGCGTCCTTGTACCAGGGACTGTCCGGGAAGTTGTGGCCGAGCACCGCAGCCGCAGTCTGCGCCTCGCCGATGATGCCGAGCGCGACATACGCCTCGGTGAGCCGCTCCAGCGCCTCCTCGACCTCGCGCGTGGTCTGATACTGCGTCACCACCACCTTGAAGCGGTTGATGGCACCCAAAAAGTCGCGCTTCTTCAGGTAAAAGCGGCCGATCTCCATCTCCTTGCCGGCCAACTGATCGCGCGCCATCTCGATCTTTTTCTTGGCGCTCAGCGCGTATTCGCTGTCCGGATATTTGTGCACGACCTCCTCGAAGGCGTTGATCGCCTTCTGGGCGCGCTCCTGGTCGCGCGAGACGTCGAGGATCTGATCGTAATAGGACGAAGCGATCAGGTACTGCGCATAGGCGGCGTCGGGGCTGGCCGGATGCAGCGTGACGTAGCGTTTGGCCGCGTCGATGCACTCGTCGTATTGGGCGGACTGATAATAGCTGAAGGCCGACATCAACAGCGCCTTGCGCGCCCAGTCCGAGTACGGGTTCTCGCGGTCGACCTGATCGAATTTCTTGGCTGCTTCCTTGTAGTCCTGCTTGTCATTGAGCAGGAACAGGCCCTCGTTGTAGAGCCGGTCGGCCGGCGTGTCGGGAACGTAATCCTCTTTCTTTTGGAACAGGCTGCAGCCCATGAGCGGCAGCGCGGCCAGCGCCAGCGCGAAAATGCCCGCCAACGCACGCCGCCGACAGCCGGATCGTTGCGATCCTTGTACCCGCAGCTTCATGAACTTGACTTAGCTTCCCGTCCCGCCCGGCGGCCGTCCGAAAAGCCGCCCCACCGTGCCACTCGGGGGATGCCCGACAGCCTGCGCGTCCAGGCCAGTATGGCCGACAATCAGCCGGGATTAAGGCGAAAAAGTTAAGTAAATCAAGAGACCTCGGGGCCGTAGGCCGGCGTCGCAAAACCGACTGCGAACTCGGCATGGCCGCGGGCGCGCCCGTGCGGCTGCTGCGGCATCTCGCCATACCTCCAGGCGCCGGGATCGGCCATCAACGCGGTGAGCACCGCGTGATTGAGCTTGTGTCCGCCGCGTACCGAACGATAAGCGCCAAGGAGCGGCGCCCCGGCAAGCGCCAAGTCGCCGATCGCGTCCACCGCCTTGTGACGCACGAATTCATCGGCAAACCGCATGCCTTCGGGGTTGAGGACGCGGTCGTCGGCGACCACGACCGTGTTCTCGAACGACGCGCCAAGCGCGTAGCCGGCGCTCCACAGCTTGGCGACGTCGCGCATGAAACCGAAGGTGCGCGCCCGCGCCAGTTCGCGGCGGAAGACGTTGGGCGCGACATCGACGGCGTAGGTCTGTCTGCCGATCAGCGGGTGATCGAAATCGATCTCGACTTCGACGCGTAGCCCGCGCCGGTACGGCCGCAGCTCGCCGTAGCAGCCGTTCTTGCCGACGCGGACCGGCTTGAGCACCTCAATGTAGCATCTCGGCGCATGCTGCGTGACAAGGCCAACCTGATCGATCGCGGCCACGAACGGCGCGGCGCTGCCGTCCATGATCGGCACTTCGGCGCCGTCGATTTCGACGATCGCATTGTCCACGCCGATGCCGCGCAAGGCGGCGAGTACGTGTTCGGTCGTCGACACGGCCGGGCCGTCCTGGTCGCCCAGAACCGTGGCGAATTCCGTCGCCGTCACCGCGCGATAATGGGCCTTGAGTTCGCGGTCGGCGTGTTCGGCCGTCGCGCAGCGCAAGAATACGATTCCGGTGTTGGGTTCGGCGGGATGGAGGGTCAGAGTAACGGGCGAGCCGGAGTGGACGCCAATTCCGCTGACGGTTGCCTGGTCACGCAGGGTTGTCTGCCTGCCGCCGTTCGAGCCCGACGTCATACCCTCTATCCCACACCCTCTAGCCCGATCGCGCCCACGCAACCGCAGCCGATCCCACCAGGAGGAGAGTGCACGCAGCTATCGTTTCCGGGGAAGGTCCCGCTGGACCGCCGAAACTCCATCCCCGCACATCAACTCCTCGCGGCTCGAACTTTACCGGCGAAACGCCAATGGGCCAACTCACGGTTTCTTACCGACTGTTACCATTTTCCGGCCGCACTGTTGTCGGCAACGCGCCGCAAAGGCCGCTTCATGGCCGTTGCGGTAGCGAATGGACCATGAATGGACAAGGACGGCCGATCCGGCGCTCCTCGGCGCCTCCTGGAAGAGGCCGCGAACTCCGGAAAAGCCATGGGCACTCAGCCACTTGAGACGTTCCGCACCCGTCTTTACTGGGGGCGCGGCTGCAGGCATTGCACGCCGGACTGTGGCGCGGCCGTAGATTGATCCTGTGTCTTCTTATTGCGCCTGCCGGCGCAGGAAGGCGGGGATTTCGAGCTGATCCTCATCGCCGTGGTTATGCACAGGGGTCTGTCGGCCATGCTGGTCGAGACCCTGCGGCGCCGCGCGTTTGGCGTATTCGGACACCGGCTCCTGCCGCGAATCGGACGGCCGCGACATCGGCCGCCCGGCGAGGCGTTCGACCGGCTGCGGCATCGCCGCCGGTCGTGGCGGTGCCGCCTCGTCCTCCTTGCCCGGCTCGCGGCGGCCGAGGCCGACGGACGCGATCCGTTCCAGCAGCGATTTGCGCCGGCCGGGATGCTCCGCCGCCGGCAACTCGCCGCGGCGCGCGCGAATCTCGTTCTGCGCCGGGACCGGCAGCTCATCGATCCTCGGCATCCGCGGGCCGCGCGCCGGCAACCGCTCGGGCGCCGGCGGGATGAAGTCCTGCGGCTCTTCTTTTTTTTCTTCGTTGGTCGCTGCCGGGTCGATGAACAGCGAGGGTTTCAGCGTCAGCGGACGAATGCTGACATCTTCGACCGCCGCGGCGATCGCCGCCTTGGCGGCCGATTCGATCGAAGCATTGACGGAGGCTGGCGTCGGCACATTGGGCATGGCGGCGCGGGCGGGTTGCGCGGGGTGGGCAGCCGGTGCCGGCGATTCGCGCTCGATCCGCTCGGCAATGCGCTGATTGTCGGCGCGCAACTTTTGCGCAAGCTCGGCGATGCGCGCCTCCGCGGCGGCGGCCGGGCGCTGCGCGGCGGCCTGATCGATGCCGGTCGCAACCACGGAGACGCGGATAATGCCTTCGAGGCTTTCGTCGAAGGTCGCTCCGACGATGATGTTGGCGTCCTGATCGACCTCTTCGCGGATGCGGGTCGCCGCCTCGTCGACTTCGTAAAGCGTCAGATCGCGGCCGCCGGTGATGGAGATGAGCAAACCCTTCGCGCCCTTCATCGAGGCGTCGTCGATCAGCGGATTGGAGATCGCCGCCTCGGCCGCGGTGAGCGCCCGCTTCTCGCCCTCGGCTTCGCCGGTGCCCATCATCGCCTTGCCCATCTCGCGCATCACGGCGCGCACGTCGGCAAAATCGAGGTTGATCAGCCCTTCCTTGACCATCAGATCGGTGATGCAGGCGACGCCCGAATAGAGCACCTGGTCGGCCATGGCGAAGGCGTCGGCAAACGTCGTTTTCTCGTTGGCGACGCGGAACAGATTCTGATTGGGAATGATCAACAGCGTATCGACGCATTTGTGCAGTTCGGCGATGCCGTTTTCGGCAATGCGCATGCGGCGCTGGCCCTCGAAGTGGAACGGTTTCGTCACCACGCCGACGGTGAGGATGCCCGTCTCGCGCGCCGTTTTGGCGATCACCGGAGCGGCGCCGGTGCCGGTGCCACCGCCCATTCCGGCGGTGACGAACACCATGTGGGCGCCCGAAAGGTGATCGCGAATCTCGTCGAGCACCTCTTCGGCGGCGGCGCGTCCGATCTCGGGCTGCGCGCCGGCGCCGAGCCCCTCGGTGACCTGCACGCCCATCTGAATGATGCGCTCGGCCTTCGACATGGTCAGCGCCTGCACGTCGGTATTGGCGACGACGAAATCGACGCCCTGCAGCCCGGCGGTGATCATGTTGTTGACGGCATTGCCGCCGGCGCCGCCGACCCCGAACACGGTCAGGCGCGGCTTGAGCTCACGGATGTCGGGGATGTTCAGATTGATGGTCATGTCTGCCTCTTCTTGCTCGCGCGGGCGTTCGCAACGCCCGGCCCCGACCGGTCCGCCACCGGCCGCTCGACGTCTCTAGCTTGCGATCTGGGGGCCATCAGAAGCTCTCGCAAAGCCAGCGTCCGACGCGAGCGAAATAGCCGCCCGTGCCGGTCATCACGTGCCGCCTGCGGCGCTGCTCGAAGTGCTCGAGATGGGCCGCCTGCGGGTAGACCAGAAGACCGGCCGCCACCGCGAAGGCGGCGCCTTTGGCCGCCTCCGGCAATCCGGCAATGCCGAGTGGCCGGCCGATGCGCACCGGACGGCCGAGAACGCGCGCGGCGAGATCCGCCAAGCCGGTGAGCTGGCTCGCGCCGCCGCTGAGGATCACGTGGCCGCGCTGCTCGGCCGCAAACGGCGAGGCGGCGAGCCGATCGCGCACCATTTCGAGGATTTCGTCGACCCGCGGCTTGATGATGTGCACCAGCGTCGCCCGCGACACGAATTGCGCGGTATCGCGCTGGTCGTCGCTGATCGGCGGCACCGTGATGATGTCGCGTTCGTCCAGGCCGCCGACCAGCACGCTGCCGTACAGCGTCTTGATGCGCTCGGCGTCGGCGACGCGGGCATTCAGTCCGCGCGCGATGTCGGTGGTGACGTGCTGGCCGCCAAGCGCAAAGCCTTCGAGATGGACGAGCCGGCCGTGCAAGAACACCGCCATGGTGGTGGTGCCGGCGCCGATGTCGACCACTGCGGCGCCGAGATCGGCTTCGTCGTCGGCGAGCACCGCAAGGCCGGCGACGTAGGGGCTGGCGACCATCGCCTCGACGGCGAGATGGCAGCGTTCGACCGCGAGCATCAGGTTGCGCGCGACCGCAATGTCGGTCGTGGCGACATGCATATCGACGCCGAACCGGCTGCCGAGCATGCCGCGCGGCTCGCGGATGCCGTCGGTGCCGTCGATCGAGTAGCCGACCGGCAGTGAATGCAGGACGGCGCGGCCGTCGCGCAGCGAATGCCGGCTGCCGGCGGCCAAGACACGAGCGATGTCGCTCTCCGAAACCGCCGAGCCGACGATATCGACGTCGGCGGCGAACAGCTCGCTGGCGAGCCGGCCGGCCGACAATGACAGCACCACGGATTCGATCTCGACCGCGGCCATCTGCTCGGCGTTGTCGACGGCGAGCCGGATCGCCTCCTCGGCCTGAGCCAGATTGACGACGCCGCCGGCCTTCATGCCGCGCGCCTCAGTATGGCCGAAGCCGACGACCTCGACGGCGTGGGTGCGACGGGTGAGTACCTGCTGCGGCGGATGCGGCCGCAGCCGCGCGATCAGGCAGGCGACCTTGCTGGAGCCGACGTCGAGCGCGGCGACGAGCGCGCTCCTTCGCGGCGAGATCGGCTTCATTTTCGGAGTGAGGCCGTAATGGAGGGCACTCACGCGCTGCCCCCGTTTTTCGGCTTGTGGTTCTTGAGCGCGTCCTCGCGCGCCTCTGCGGCCGCGTCGGACAGCCGCACCGTGACGCGATCGGGCAAGCGCAGATCGACGAGCGCGATGTCGCGCGACAACAGTTTCTTGTCGCGATCAAGCGCGACCAGCCGGTCCAGGGCGGCCGCTACGCCGGTCTCCGGCAGCTCGACGTCGATGCCGTTCTGCAGCCGCAGATTCCAGCGCCGCTGCGCCACCAGGATCGAGGCGCGCAACTGCGCGCGGATTTGCGGATAGCGGTCGACGACGGCGAGAAAATCCTTGGCCTGATGCTCGGCGCCCTTGCCGACCACGAGCGGCAGCGTCAGGTAGCGCCGCTCGACAAAGGCTTCGAGCACAGTGCCGTCGGCGGCGATGACGTTGACGTGCCGGTCCTTCTGCCAGAGCGCGAAGGCCCGCCGTTCCTTGATGGTGATCTGCAAACGGTCGGGATAAAGTTTCAGCACCGCCGCATCGGCGATCCAGGGATTCGCCATCAGCCGCGCCCGCGCGGCGTCGGCGTCGAGAAACAACAGCGACGCCCGCCCGGTCACGCCGGCGATGGTGAGAATTTCCTCGCGGCTGATTTCCTTCTCGCCCGAGAGCGACACCGCGGCGATGCGAAAGCCAAACGAATTCGCGGCTGCGTCGCGCACGTCCTTGGCCCAATCGAGCACCGCCGGCGCGTGATGGCCTTCGACCACGCCGTAGCCCAGAGCCGACGCCAGCAGCAGCGCCGAGGCGGCAACGCCGACGCCGGGCGGTGGCGGCAGGCGCACGAGCCGCGCCAGCGGACTGCCGCTTTGCGGCCGCACGCGGTCAAGCCATGCCGGCACGCGCAGGCGAAAGCGCCGGCGAAGGCGGCTGCCTCGTGCTTGCCCGGTCTCGTCGCCCGCCGCGCGCATCGCGTCCCCAGCCAAATCCTCGACCGCGTCAACGATTGGTCGAGGCGTCCTCCACCATCCAGCGCACCAGTTCGTCGAACGTGATGCCGGCATACGCCGCAAGCTCGGGCACGAGCGAGGTTTCGGTCATGCCCGGCTGCGTGTTGACTTCAAGACATACGAGCTCACCCGTCCCTCGATCGTCATAGCGAAAGTCCGCGCGGCTTATGCCGCGGCAGCCGAGCGCGTTATGGGCGGCCAGGCTGAGTCTGCGGACTTCCTGGTAAACATTTGGTAAAATTGGCGCCGGCAGCAGGTGTTTGGAGCCGCCGGCGGCGTATTTTGCTTCGTAGTCGTAAAAGCGCGTCGCCGGCACGATCTCGATGACGTCGAGGGCGCGGTCGCCCAGCACCGCGCAGGTCAGTTCCTTCCCCGGCACGTAGCGCTCGACCATCACGGTATCGCCGAACGGCCAGTCGTCGCGGTAAAGCTCCTGCGGCGGGTGCGAATGCTCGGGCGTGACGATGGTGACGCCAACGCTGGAGCCTTCGGCGATCGGCTTGACCACGTAAGGCGGCGTCATGAGATGGCGCCGTGCGACCTCCAGGCGCGAGGCGATCCGGCTTTCGGCCACCGGCACGCCGGCAGCGCGCAACAGCGTCTTGGTAAAATCCTTGTGCATCGCCAGCGCCGAGGCCAGGACGCCGGAATGGCTGTAGGGAATGCCGAGAATTTCCAAAAGCCCCTGCAGCGTGCCGTCCTCGCCGGGGCGGCCGTGCAGCATGTTGAGCGCCACGTCGGGTTTGACGGCGGTGAGCGCCGCAGCCACTTCGGGCGTGACGTCGATGCTCGTCACCCGATAGCCGAGCCGGCTCAGCGCGGCGGCGCACGCCGCCCCCGAGCGCAGCGAGACTTCGCGCTCGGCCGACCAGCCTCCCATCAGCACCGCGACATGCTTTGTCATGCCCAGGACTTTGCCTCACGGGGGCGACTGATTCGCGCCAGTGCCAATAGAATCGACAAATGGCCAAACGTCGAGAGTAATCGCCGAAGAAATCTGGTGTTGGATTGCCGACTTGGGCGGCGCTACTTCGCCACGCCGATCCGCTTGATTTCCCATTCCAGTTCGACGCCGGAATTGTCCTTGACGCGGCTACGCACCGTTTCGCCGAGGGTCTCGATGTCGGCTGAGCTGGCGTTGCCGAGATTGATGAGAAAATTGCAGTGCATCGGCGAGACCTGGGCGTCGCCGATGCGAAGGCCGCGGCAGCCGGCGGCGGCAATGAGCTGCCAAGCTTTTTGGCCGGGCGGATTCTTGAAGGTCGAGCCGCCGGTGCGGCTTTTCACCGGCTGGGTGTCGCCGCGCGATTTGGTGATCCGTTCCATCTCGGCGGCGATCGCGGCGGCGGCACCATGTTCGCCCGCGAACACCGCTTGCGTGAAAATGTAATCGTCGGGCGTGCCGCAATGGCGGTAGGCGTAATGCATGTCGACGTTCTTGAGCACGTGGACGCGGCCACCGCGATCGACCGCGCGCGCTTCGACGAGCGCGTCCTTGGTCTCGCGCCCATAGGCGCCGCCGTTCATGCGCAACGCGCCGCCGACGCCGCCCGGAATGCCGCACAGGAACGCCAAGCCGGCAATGCCCGCCTCTTGCGCCGCGCGCGCCACCTTGACGTCGGGTACCGCGGCGCCGGCGCGGACATTGCGCCCGTCGATCGCGATCTCGTTGAAACCGCGGCCGAGCCTGATGGTCGCGCCCGGCACGCCGCCGTCGCGCACGATCAGGTTGGAGCCGAGGCCGACGACGGTCACCGGCACTTCGGCAGGAAGCTGGGACAAGAAATATGAAAGGTCGGCCTCGTCCTCCGGCATGAACAAAGCCTGCGCCGCACCGCCGACACGAAACCAGGTCAATTCAGCGAGCGACTGGTTCGCCAACAACCGGCCGTGCAGCGTCGGCATGTTCGATTTCAGCTCGGGAACGATGTCGGAAAAGTTCATCCGCCCGCCCCAGTGAGCGAATCGAGCCATGCCGCGAGCACGCCGCGCCCGATCTCGCGCGCCACCGGCCCGATAGTGCGCGCCTGGTTGCGCAAATAGCGCGGATCGAGGCCCGCTTTGCCGAGCTCGACCGTATGACCGACCAACCACGACTCGAACCGTGCCGGTTCGGTCTCCAAATGAAATTGTAGCGCAAGCTGTGTCGGGCTGCGCGCAAACGCTTGCACCGGACAATGCGCAGTCGAGGCCAGGCCTCGGCAGCCGGCCGGCAGTTCGCAATTGTCGCCGTGCCAATGCAGCACCGGCGAGGTGCCGAGCGGCGCCAGCACCGAGGCGCGGCCGGCGTCGTTCAGCGTCAGCGGCGCCCAGCCGATTTCCTTGGCCGGCCCGGGCGCCACCCGCGCGCCCAAAGCCGCCGCCATCATCTGCGCGCCGAGGCAGATGCCGAGCATGGGCTTGCCGGCCTGAAGCCGCGCCGCGACCGCGGCAATTTCGCCGCCGATGAAGGGATAGGTCTCGGTCTCGTAAACGCCGATCGGTCCGCCCAGCACGATGACGAGATCGGGCGCGACCAGCGTATCGGCCGCGAACGAATCGATGCCGGCATCGCGATAATGAATCTGATAACCGCGCGCGGCGACCAGCGGACCTAAAAGTCCGAGGTCCTCGAAAGCGACGTGACGTACAGCGAGGCAGCTCCTCGTCATGGCGCGGGACTCATTTGGACAGTGCCTGGAGCTCGCCCGGCAGCGCGTAGGCCCATTGGGTGATCGAGCCGGCGCCGAGGCAGACCACGTAATCGCCCGGCTCCGCCATGTCGGCGACAAGCCCCGCCAGCTGCTCGGGGCCGTCGAGCGCGATGACGTGGCGGTGGCCGTGGTTGCGCAAGCCCTGCACCAGCGCATCGCGATCGGCGCCGGCGATCGGCGCTTCGCCGGCGGGATAGACGTTGGCGACGATCACCGCATCGGCATCGTTGAACGAGCTGCAGAACTGCTCGAACAGCGTGGCGAGCCGCGTGTAGCGATGCGGCTGCATCACGGCGATCACTCGCCCCTTGGTAGATTCGCGCGCGGCGCGCAGCACCGCGGCGATCTCGACCGGATGATGGCCGTAATCGTCGACGATGGTCACGCCGTTCCAGATGCCGGTGTGGGTGAAGCGGCGGCGCACGCCGCCGAAATCGGCGAGCGCGCTCCTGATCAGGTCGTCGCCGACGCCGAGCTCGCGCGCCACTGCGACCGCGGCGGTGGCGTTGAGCGCGTTGTGCCGGCCCGGCATCGGCAGCGCCAGATTCTTCAGTTCGTGCGCGCATTGTCCGGCGCGGTCGCGGAACACAATCGTGAACAGCGAGGTGCCGCCGGCATGCGAGACATCGACGAGACGCACGTCGGCCTGCGGATTCTCGCCGTAGGTGACGACGCGGCGATCCTCGATGCCGCCGACCAGGCTCTGCACCACCGGATGATCGGTGCACATCACCGCATAGCCGTAGAACGGCACGTTCCCGACGAAGCCGCGAAACGCCTCCTGCACGGCCTCGAACGTTTGGAAATAATCGAGGTGCTCCGGATCCACATTGGTGACGATGGCGATGTCGGCCGGCAACTTGAGGAAGGTGCCGTCGGATTCGTCGGCCTCGACCACCATCCAGTCGCCGGCGCCGAGCCGCGCATTGGTGCCGTAGGCGTTGATGATGCCGCCGTTGATCACAGTCGGATCGAGGCCGCCGGCGTCGAGCAGCGCCGCCACCATCGAGGTGGTGGTGGTCTTGCCGTGGGTGCCGGCGATGGCGACGCAGCTTTTCAGCCGCATCAGCTCCGCCAGCATTTCGGCGCGGCGCACCACCGGCAGGCGCTGCGCGCGGGCGGCCACGAGTTCCGGATTGTCGCGCTTGATCGCCGACGAAACCACCACGACCCGGGCGCCGGCCAAATTCTCGGCCGCATGGCCGATCGCAATCGATACGCCGAGGTCGCGCAACCGCTTGACGTTGGCGCCCTCGGCCTGGTCGGAGCCCTGCACCGTATAGCCGAGATTGACCAGCACCTCGGCAATGCCGCTCATGCCGATGCCGCCGATGCCGACGAAATGCACCGGCCCGATGTCGCGCGGCAACTTCATGGCAGCTCCCAGTTTGACGCGGCGGCAACCTACTTGGTCGCGCCTGTCCTCGCCACCGCCAAGACGAGGTCGGCAAGCCGGTCGGCGGCGTCAAGCCGGCCGAGCGACCGGGCCGCCTGCGCCATCGCGGCAAGCCGCGCCGGCGCCGCACCGAGCGCCGCGATCTCGGCGGCAAGCCGCGCCGGCGTGAACGCGTCCTGGACGATGCGGATGGCGCCGCCGGATTGTTCCAATACGCCGGCATTGGCGAATTGATCCTGGTCGAGCGCGTGCGGCAGCGGCACCAGGATAGCGGGCCGACCGATCGCGGCGAGTTCGGCAACCGTCGAGGCGCCGGAACGCGCCACCACCAGGTGGCTCGCCGCCAGGCGCGCCGGCAGGTCGAAGAAGAACGGCGCCACCTCCGCCGCAACCGATGCCTCGGCGTAAGCCGCGCGCACGCGCGTCACATCCTCCTCACGCGCTTGTTGAACGACCGAAAGGCGCGCCCGCAATTCGCCTTGCAGCAAAGCGATCGCCGGCGGGACGACGTCGGCCAAAATGCGCGCGCCCTGGCTGCCGCCGAAGATAAGAAGCCGCAGCGGCCCGCTCGCGTCCGGATAAAGAATTGCCGCGGCGGCTGCGACTGCTGGCCGGACCGGATTGCCCGTGAGCGCCGCCTTCGCGGCCAAAGCCGGCGCCTCGGCAAAGAGGTTCGGAAAGGTCGTGGCGATCGCGTTTACGCGCGGCGCCAAAAACCGGTTAGCGCGGCCGATCACGGCGTTGGCGTCGTGGATGAGGCTCGGCACGCCGCGCCAGACCGCCGCCAGGACCGGCGGAATGGTCGGATAGCCGCCGAAGCCGATCACGGCGGCGGGCTTGAGCCGGCCGATCAAGGCGCGCGCCTGATAAAGACCGAGGCCGAGGATCGCGAAGGTCTTGGCGACGGCAAGCGGGTTACGGCCGCGCCAAGTCGCGCTCGCCACCACATGGACGGCATCCTCGGCGAAGGCGCCGCCGTAACGCGCCGCGCGCCGGTCGGTGACGAGGTGAACCGGGATGCCGCGCCGGACGAGCGCCGCCGCCAGCGCCTCGGCGGGAAACAGATGGCCGCCCGTGCCGCCGGCCGCGACCAGGACCGGGGCCGGGACTGGCCCCTGCATCAGACCCGGGTCCCGGCGATCACGATCTCGCCGGGCAGTTTTGCGCGCGGCCGCTCGCGGGTGAGCGCCACCAGCATGCCCATGCCGTAGGCCAGCGAAATCAGCGACGAGCCGCCGTAGGAGATGAACGGCAGGGTCATTCCCTTGGCGGGCATCAGGTGCAGATTGACGGCCATGTTGATGGTCGATTGCAGGCCGAACAGGATCGCCAGTCCCGCGGCGGCAAAGCGGCAGAACGGATCGTCGTTGCGCATGGCCTTGGCCAGCGCACGAATGACGATGAAAGCAAACAGCGCGACCAGAATAAGGCAGAGTACGATGCCGAATTCCTCGGCCGCGACCGCGAACACGAAATCGGTGTGGCCCTCGGGCAGGATGCGCTTGATGGTGCCCTCGCCCGGGCCGCGGCCGAACCAGCCGCCGCGGATGAACGATTCGGTGGCGATATCGACATTGAAGGTGTCGCCGGAGGCCGGATCGAGAAAGCCGCGGATGCGTTGCGCCACGTGCGGCACGGTGTAGAACGCAGTGACGAGGCCGATGCCGGCGGTGGCAGCCAGCCCGATCACCCAGATGAAGCGCATGCCGGCCATGTAGAACAACGCGCCCCAGACCAGCACAATCAGCATGGTCTGGCCGAAATCCGGCTGCAGCACCAACAGCGCCACCACCACAATGAGCAGCGCCAGCGCGATCAAATTGGCCGGCATTTCCGGCCGCTTCGCCGATTCGCCGAACAGCCAGGCGATCAGGATCACGAACGCGGGCTTCAAAAACTCCGACGGCTGCACGTTGACGCCGAGGATCACCAGCCAGCGCCGCGCGCCCTTGATCTCGGCGCCGAAATGCGGCGTCGCGGCAACGAGAACGAGGCTGACGACGAAAACGACCAGCGAAACCTGGCGGACCTCGCGCGGCGACAGAAACGAAGCGGCGATCAGCACGATCGCGGCGGGAATGAGAAACAGCACCTGGCGGTCGACGAAATGGAACGGGTCGAGGCCGATGCGCGCGGCCACCGGCGGGCTCGCCGCCAGGCACAGTATGATGCCGCCGAGCATCAGGGCGACCAGCGCCGCCAAGGTCAGCCGGTCGACCGTCCACCACCATTCGTTAAACGCGGTGCGTTGCGTGCGCGAGCCCATCGGCCGTCCCAGGCGGAAAACCTTAGCGTTACACTTGGCATCCGCCTGGTTTAAAGGGCATTAATGCGCCGCAAATAGGCGAAGCGATGACGGCCTATCGGGATTTTTTTGCCGGCAAGCGGGTGACGCTGATGGGGCTCGGCCTGCTCGGCCGCGGCATCGGCGACGCGGCGTTTTTGGCCGGGCTCGGCGCGCAACTGACCGTCACCGACCGCAAGAGCGAAGCCGAGCTTGCCGCTTCGCTTAAGCAGCTCTCGGGCTTGTCGAACATCCGCTACGTGCTCGGCGCGCACCGCGTCGAAGACTTCCAGCGCGCCGACATGGTCATCAAGGCAGCGGGCGTTCCTTTGGATTCGCCCTACATCAAAGCGGCGCGCGACGCTGGCATCGCCGTCCATATGTCGACCGCGCTGTTCGCCGAGTTCGCGCGCCGAATGGGCGCGACGGTCGTCGGGATCACCGGCACGCGCGGCAAATCGACCGTCACGCACCTGATCCATCACGCGCTGGCCCTCACGAGCAGGCAGGCGCATCTCGGCGGCAACGTGCGCGGGCTATCGACGCTGGCGCTTTTGCCCGAGATGCGCAAGGACGACATCGCCGTTCTCGAGCTCGATTCCTGGCAATTGCAGGGTTTTGGCGATCTGCGCCTGAGCCCCGACGTGGCGGTGTTCACGAATCTGCTGATGGATCATCTCAATTACTATCCCGACATGGACGCGTATTTCGCCGACAAGGCGAACATCTTCAAATATCAGAAAGCGAGCGACACGCTGATTGCCGGCGCGCAAATCCTCGACCGCATTTTGCAATCGCGGCCGCCGGCGCCGCCCGTCGTGCCAGAACCCATTGCCGCAGATTGGCAACTGCACATCAGGGGAGCGCATAATCGCGAGAATGCGGCGCTTGCCGCCGCGGCGTTGTGCGCGCTGGGTTTGGCGGAGCGGGAGGTCCGTTCCGGACTGGAATCGTTCCGCCCGGTCGAGGGCCGGCTGCAGTTCATCACCGAATTGCGCGGCGTCAAAATCTACAACGACAACAATGCGACGACGCCGGACGCGACCGTCGCTGCGCTGCAGGCCTTCCCCGGCGAGCGCATCGTGCTGATCGCCGGCGGCGCCGACAAAGGCATTCCGCTCGACACCCTCGTCGAAGAAATAAAACAGCGCGCGAGCGCGGTCATTCTCCTGCCGGGCACCGGCACCGACCGGCTCGCGCCGCAACTCGAGACTTCCATCCGAGTGAACGACATGATGGAGGCGGTGGAGACGGCCTTCGGCAGCGCCCGGCCAGGCGACGTACTGCTGCTTAGTCCCGGCTTCGCCTCGTTCGGCCTCTTCACCAACGAGTACGAACGCAACGACGCGTTTCTATACGCGCTGCGGGTCGCCGCTGGTGAGGAATTCGAACGATTGGAAGGTCGTATGCGCGACCCCGGCTTCTAATGTTTCTGCTGGATACAGTCATTCTTTCCGAGTTGCGCATATCATGGCTACAGCAGCGAAGAGCATCGCCCGCGTGCGCAGCTTAGATCGCAGCCCACGCTACCGCAGCTTCAGCGTCGACAGCCCGGCGAGCGCCAGCACCACGGCGACGATCCAGAAGCGGATGACGATCTGCGGCTCGGTCCAGCCGAGCTGCTCGAAGTGATGATGGATCGGCGCCATCTTGAAGACGCGCTTGCCGGTGAGCTTGAACGACGCCACCTGCACGATCACCGAGACCGCCTCCAGCACGAACAGGCCGCCGATCACCGCCAGCACGATCTCGTGCTTGGTGGCGACCGCCACGGTGCCGATCATGCCGCCGAGCGCCAGCGAGCCGGTATCGCCCATAAAGATCGACGCCGGCGGCGCGTTGAACCAGAGGAAGCCCAGGCCGGCGCCGACCACTGCGCCGCACAGCACCGCAAGCTCGCCGGTGCCGGCGACGTAATGGATCTGCAGATAATCGGCGAACACGGTGTTGCCGCACAGATACGCGATCAGGCCGAAGCTCGCGGTGGCGATCATGACCGGCACGATGGCGAGCCCGTCGAGCCCATCGGTGAGGTTCACCGCGTTGCCGGCGCCGACGATGATGAACATGCCGAACACGACGAAGAACCAGCCGAGATCGAGCACCAGCTCCTTGAAGAACGGAAACGCCAGCGAGGTGCCGAAGTGCGGCAATGCCGGCAGGTGGACGAGCCTGACCATCACGAAGCAGGCAAGCCCGGCGATGATCGCTTCAAGAATGAGGCGCGTGCGGCCGGAAAAGCCGCCGTGCGACTGCTTGGTGACTTTCAGATAGTCGTCATAGAAACCGACCAGGCCGAAGCCGATCGTCACTCCCAGCACCACCCACACGTAGGGATTGGCGGGATTGGCCCACAACAGCGTCGACACCAGCGCGCCGGACAGGATCATCAGCCCGCCCATGGTGGGGGTGCCGGCTTTGGTGAGGATGTGCGATTGCGGGCCGTCGGGCCGGATCGGCTGGCCTTTGCCCTGCAACAGGCGCAACCGGTCGATGATCGCCGGCCCGAACAGAAAGACGAACAGCAGCGCGGTGATGATCGCGCCGCCGGTGCGGAACGTGATGTAGCGGAACACATTGAGGACCGAAAGCCTGCCCGACAGATCGATCAGCCAATACAGCATTGCATCAACCTTGTGCGGCCGCGCTTTCGCGTGAGCGGTCGTCGACCGAGGGCGCTTGCGGATAAGCGCGCTGCAGCGCCTTGACGATGGGGCCCATGCGCGAACCGAGCGAGCCTTTGACCATCACCACGTCGCCGGCGCGCAGCGCGGCGACGACGTGCGCTTCAAGGGCGACGGCGTCCTGCGCACAGGAGCCGCGGCGGCTCGGCGGCAAGGCCTGCCACAGGTGACGCATCAGCGGGCCGCAACAGAACACCAGATCGACGGCGTTGTCGATGACCGGCTTGAGCAGCGCGCGATGCAGCGCCGGGCCCTTGGCCCCGAGCTCGAGCATGTCACCGAGCACGGCGATGCGCCGCCCGCGCGGTCCGATCTTGGCCTGGCCGAGCAGCGCCAGCGCCGCCGCAACCGACGCCGGATTGGCGTTGTAGCTTTCGTCGATGACCAGAGCTTGGCCGCCGGACACCTCGATCTCGATCGGCGCGCCGCGGCCGGCAACAGCCTTGAATGCCGTCAGCGCCAGCGCCGCCAGCGCCAGGTCGGCGCCGGCCAGCACGGCCGTTGCCAGCACCGCGAGCGAATTGTCGACGAGATGGCGCCCGGGCGCGCCGATCTTGTAGGTAAGCTCCGTGTCGAAAATCCGCGCCGCCACGGTCGAGCAGTGCGGCTGCAGCGCGTATTTGAGGAGCCGCGCATGCGCCTTGGCGTGCTCGCCGAACGAGACGACGCGCGCAACGCCGGCGGCCGCGGCGCGGCGCTTGAGCTCGGCGAATTGCGCGATGTCGCGGTTGAGCACCGCGGCGCCGCCCGGCTCGACGCCGAGAAAAATCTCGGCTTTGGCAGCGGCGATCTTGGCGAGCGAGCCGAAGAATTCGAGATGCACCGGCGCGATGGTGGTGATCAGCGCGATGTGCGGGCGCGCCAGGCGCGTCAGCGGCGCGATCTCGCCGGCATGATTCATGCCCATTTCCAGGACGGCATAACGCGCGTCCGCCGGACAGCGCGCCAGCGACAGCGGCACGCCCCAATGATTGTTGTATGACGCCGCCGAGGCGTGGGTCTTGCCGTCGCTCGACAGCGCCAGCCGCAACGCTTCCTTGGTTCCGGTCTTGCCGACGGAACCGGTGACGCCGATCACCTTCGCGGTCGTTCGCGCCCGCGCCGCGGCGGCGAGAGCGCGCAAGCCGGCCAGCACGTCCGGCACGACCAGCAGCGGCACATCATCGGCGAATTGCGTGCGCCGTTCCGCGGCGACGACGGCGAGGCCGGCGTGCGCGGCGAGCGCGGCGGAAACGAAGTCGTGGCCGTCGCGGCGGTCGGCGATGGCAAAAAACGCCTCGCCGGGAGCAATGGTGCGGCTGTCGATGGAAATGCCACGGATCGACGCGGGCAGGGCGCCCTGGCGCTCGGCGCCCATGGCGTCGGCCATCGCCTCCAAAGTCCACAATGCGGCGGAGGTCATGCGGCAAGTTCCTTGAGCGCCGCGGCAACCGCCTCGTGATCGCTGAACGGCACGGTCCGGTCACCGATAATTTGGCCGGTTTCATGGCCCTTGCCGGCGATCAAGAGCGCGTCGCCCTGGCGCAGATCGGCAATCGCCGAGCGGATCGCCTCGCGCCGGTCGCCGATCTCGATGGCGCCGGGCGCGGCGGCAAGAATAGCCGCACGGATCGCGGCCGCATTCTCGCTGCGCGGATTGTCGTCGGTGACGACGACGCGGTCGGCTTTGGCGGCGGCGACCGCGCCCATCAGCGGCCGCTTGCCGCGATCGCGATCGCCGCCGGCGCCGAACACGACGACGAGCCGGCCAGCCGCGTAGGGCCGCAGCGCCTCGAGCGCCTTGGCGAGCGCGTCCGGCTTGTGCGCGTAGTCGACGAAAATCGGCGCGCCGCGTTTTTGGCCGACGAGCTCGAGCCGCCCTTTGGCGCCGCGCAGATCGGCGAGCGCGGCAAACGCCGCAGCCGGCTCGCCGCCAGTGGCGATCGCGATGCCGGCTGCGAGCAGCGCATTCTCCACCTGAAACGCGCCGACCAGCGGCAGCCGGACGCGGAATGCCTTGCCGCCGTGGGCGATACGCAGCGCCTGCGAAAATCCGTCGATGTTTGCTTCGAGCAGGCGGATGTCTGTTGCGGTCCGACCGACGCGCAGGATCGACAGGCCGCGCGCTGCGGCGGCGTCGAGCACTGCAGCAGCGTGTTCATGATCGACGTCGATGACAGCGGCGCCGCCGGGCGCGATCAGCTCGTGGAACAGCCGCAGTTTGGCGGCGAAATACGCCTCGAAGCTCGGGTGGTAATCGAGATGGTCGCGCGTGATGTTGGTGAAGGCGCCCACCGCAATGCGCAGGCCATCGAGCCGGAACTGGTCGAGGCCATGGGAAGACGCTTCGATAGCCAAATGCGTCATGCCATCGCCGGCAAGCTGTTGCAG
>JASHQS010000284.1 GCA_030038995.1 Xanthobacteraceae bacterium | reverse complement strand
CCGGTGAACGGCACGGTGACGAAATCGACGCCGAGGTCCTGTTTGAGCATGTCAATCGACAGCGACGGCGTCGTGCCGGTCCCCGGCGACGCCACGCTGTATTTGCCGGGGCTGGCCTTGAGCAGCCGGATCAGGTCCTGCATGGTCTTGGCCGGGAAAGCGTTGCTGACCAGCCAGGCATTCGGCGTCGCCCCGGCCTTGGTGACCGGGATGAAATCCTTCATCACGTCAAACGGCACCTTTTTGTAAAGACTCGGATTGACGACGATGCTCGATGACGCGGACAGGATGGTGTAGCCGCCGCCGGCTGAGCGCGCGGCATCGCCCATGCCGATGTTGCCGCCGGCGCCGCCGATGTCGTCGATGAAGAACTGCTGGCCGAGCCGCTGCGAGAGATGCTGCGCGATCAGCCGCGTCACCACGTCGGTGATGCCGCCGGCCGGAAACGGCACGATGATCTTGACGGGGTGATCGGGATAATTCGCCGCTGGTGCGCGCGGCGCCCAGGCGAACGCCAGGACGGCGAGCAGCATTAAAGATGTCAGGACTTTTTTCATTGCCATTCCCCGCGTTCTGCAAACCCGGTGTCGGCGTGCTGGCGATCTTCCCACAGGCCGGATGCGTGTCAATCTCCGCGCGCCGGGGCACTTCCGCGCGGCGCCCGCTCCCGATATGGATGGCGTCGCTCGTGAACGCCCGGTCCCTATCATGCAGCAGCGTACAAACCCGCCGTTCCGCGCCGATCACGTCGGCAGCCTGATCCGGCCCGACGCGCTGATCGAAGCTCGGGCCGCCGCCGAGCGCGGCGACATCGCAGTCGCGGCGCTTGCGCGCATCCAAGAGGCGGCGATCCGCGACGTGGTACGCCTGCAAGCGGACATCGGGCTCAAGCTCGGCACCGACGGCGAATACAACCGGCAATCCTGGCAGCGCGATTTCTTGCTCAAGATCGGCAACGTCAAGCCGATGGCGTCGCAGCTCACCGTGCGCTTTCATTCCGCCGCCGGCACCCGCGACCACACGCCGCCGTCGCTGCAGGTGGTCGGCAAGCTGTCGCGGCCCGCCGGCATTTTTGTCGACGATTTCAAATTTCTGGTTTCGATCGCGCCGCCTGGAATAACGGCGAAGCTCACCATTCCGTCGCCGACCGTAGTGCATTTCCGCGGCGGCCGCGGCGCGATCGATGCACGCGCCTATCCGGAGATGGACGCGTTTTACGCCGATCTCGCGGCGGTCTATCGCGCCGAAATCGCCGACCTGGCGGCGGCCGGCTGCCGCTATCTGCAGATCGACGAGGTCAATCTCGCCTACCTCTGCGATCCGGAATTGCGCCGCCAGGTCGCCGCGCTCGGCGAGGACCCGGACGCGCTGCCGCGCACTTACGCCAAGCTGCTCAACGCCGCGATTGCCGGGCGGCCGCCCGGCATGGTCGTGGGCATGCATCTGTGCCGTGGCAATTTCGCCGGCGCCTGGATCGCCGAAGGCGGCTACGAGCCGGTCGCCGAGCTTTTATTCAACGCCATCGGCGTCGACGGCTATTTTCTGGAATACGATTCGCCCCGCGCCGGCGCTTTCTCGCCGCTGCGTTTTTTGCCGAAGGGCAAGATTGCTGTGCTCGGTCTCGTCACCACCAAGAGCCCGAAGCTCGAAAGCAAGGACGCGCTGAAGCGGCGCATCGACGAAGCAAGCCGCTACGCGCCGATCGAACAGCTCGCGCTGTCGCCGCAATGCGGCTTTTCCTCTGGCATCGGCGGCAACGCCATGACGGTCGAGGATGAAATCAAAAAGCTTAAGCTCGTGGTCGAAACCGCGCGCGAGGTGTGGGGCGAGGCGTGACGCGACACGACACAGATACGGTGTGCGAGGCACGCTCTTCCTCCCCTTGGAAGGGCGAGGACAGGTGGGGGGCGCGGGCCGTTGGGCTGAAGCTGCATTGCCATGCTGATAGTGCGGCGGGCGACCCTCAACCCCAACCCTCCCCCTTTCAGCATAGGCGCTAACATAGGCCTGTTTCCCGGATGCGGTGCAGCGCGAAGCGGTGCACCGCTGATCCGGGACCGTCCCAGACTCCGCAACTTGTTACGATCCCGGGTCTGCAGCGCACCACTTCGCTGCGCTTCGTGCTGCGCTGCGCCCGGGAAACCCAGCTATGTTAGCGCCTATGTCCCCTTTCAGGGGGAGGGAGAAGCCGCGATCCCCGAACAAATTCGATTTATTTGCTGATCAAATCCGCGATCACCGCCTGCGCGGCGTTGTGCCCCGGCGCGCCGGTGACGCCGCCGCCCGGATGGGCGCCGGCGCCGCATAGATAAAGGCCGGGCACCGGCATGCGATAATCGGCATAGCCGAGCAGCGGCCGCGCCGAGAACAGTTGATCGAGCGTGAGCGCGCCGTGAAAAATGTCGCCGTTGGGCAGCCCGAAAATCCGCTCGAGGTCGAGCGGCGAAAGACTTTGCCGCGCGATGATGCCGGCCCTAAATCCCGGCGCATAGGCTTCGACCGTGTCGATCATCAGGTCGGCGATCCTTTCGCGGTGCCGGTCCCATGATGAGCCGTCGGCGAAGTGCGGCGTGACGTGCTGGCAGAACAGGCTCGCCACGTGCGCGCCCGGCGGCGCCAGGCTGTCGTCGAGCACCGACGGAATCAGCATTTCGACGATCGGCTGGCGGCTCCAGCCATGCGCCACGCAATCGCGATAGGCCCGGTCCATATAGGCGAGGCTCGGCGCCAGGATGATGCCGGACGTCAGATGATCGCCGGCGCCCGGCAGCGCGGCAAAATCCGGCAGCTTGGACAGCGCGAGGTTCATGCGGAACGTGCCGGAGCCGGCCTTCCACCCGGCCATGCGCTTGAGCATCGCCGCCGGCACCGCCTCGCGCGGCAACAGCGTGAGGAACAAATATTGCGGATTGACGTTGGCGATCACCACGCGGGCGCGGATCGCGGTGCCGCCTTCGAGCACGACGCCGGCGGCGCGGCCGCGCTCGACGATGATCTCGCGCACCGCGGCGTTGACATCGATGCGCGCGCCGTGCGCCGCGGCGGCCTTGGCCATGGCGTCGCTGATCGCGCCCATGCCGCCGATGGCGTGGCCCCACACGCCTTTCTTGCCGTTCACCTCGCCGAGCAGGTGATGCACCAGCACATAGGCGGAGCCGGGCGTGTATGGGCTCGCCAGATTGCCGACCACCGCATCGAAGCCGAGCACCGCCTTGATCGGGTCGGATGCGAACCAGCCGTCGAGCATTTGGCCGGCCGATTGGCGCAACAGGTCGAAGGCCGCCTTGAACCCGTCGGCCTGCCACAGCCGCTTGCCGATGGCGGCGAGCTTGCCGAGTTCGCCCATGGAGCGTGGCAGGCTCGACAACGAGAGATTGGGCGGCGCGCGCAGCATCAGCGCGCGCAATACATCGGCGACACGGCCGACCTCGGCCTGGTAGGCGCCATAGCGCTGGGCGTCCTTGGCGCTGAATTTGCCGATCTCGCGTTCGGTGCGGCCTTCGCCGGTCAACAGGTAACGGCCGTCCGGCAGCGGCAAAAAATTCTGCGCGCGCCGCTCGACGATGCGCAAGCCCCGGGCGTGCAGTTGCAGATCCTTGATGATCTTCGGCTGCAGCAGGCTGACGGTGTAGGCGGCGGTGGAATTGCGGAAGCCGGGATGAAACTCTTCAGTCACTGCGGCGCCGCCGACCACGCCGCGGCGCTCGACGACGCGCACGCGCAGGCCGGCCATGCCGAGATAGGCGGCGCAGGTCAGCCCGTTATGGCCGGCGCCGATGATGATGGCATCGAGGTCGGGCATGTTTCAGGTGCGGTGGATCGCTTCGGCCGTCATTCCGGATCGCCGCGAAGCGGCGAGTCCGGAATCCATAAGCCCAGCGCAAGGGTTATGGATTCCAGGTTCCTCGCGGAGCTTGTGATCGGGCCGCCCACTTCGGGCCGGACCCGTTGGCTCGGCCCCGGAATGACGAATGAATTATCGAAATCGTGCGGGATCACGCGTTGGGCGTTGTCACGGCTTCTTTGCTTCGGCGTAGGGATAGATCATGTTGGCCGACTTGTACTGATCCGGCCACACGATCGCTTCGTGGGTCGTGTCCTTGAACTGGTCGATCGAGTTGGCGGTGACGTGCTGGAATTGCGTGAACACCACGCGCGATTTGGTCCACTCGCCGTCCTTGCCGAAACGGATGTCGCCGACCACGGTTGAGAAGCTGTGCGTGTGCATGTAGGCGGCAAGCTTCACCTGGTCGAGCGTCTTGGCGCCTTCGACCGCCTCGCCGAGAACCTGGCCGGCCGCGTAGGCGAGCGGCGGGAACGCCCAGCCGAACGGGTCGAGATGCTCGCGCTGCGCGATGGCCCGGTACTTGGCCAGCACCTCCAGCGTGCCGGGGAAGGTGAAGGCCGGCGCCGGCAGGAACACTTCGTTGTTGACGATGCCGTTCATCAGCGGACCGAGCTGCACCTTGATGGGCGTCACCAACAGCCCGATGAACGTGCCGCCGAACATCTTCGGCGTAAGGCCGATCTCGTTGGCGGCGCGCACGATGCCGACGGAGTCCGGCGGATAGGCCGCGACGTAAACGATGTCGGGATTGAGCGCCGCAACCGCGTGCATGATCGGCGCGAAGTCCGTGGTCGACGGCGGGTATTTCTGGTCCATGACGGTCTGGAAGCCGCCGATTTCCTTGATCGACTGGCGCGCGCCATCGGCGGCGTTCTGGGCAAACTCGGCGTCGGCGGCGACGATGGCGACCGTCTTCGGCCGCGGTTTTTGTGCGGCGGCGAGCTGAAAAAACCCCTCGGCAAACGATTTCTTCGGCTCCGGCCCGGTCGGCAGCATGGAGAAATACTGGTCGTAATGGAACTTGCTGTTGGCGGCATTCGCCAGGATGCCGATGGTGGTCTTCCTGCTCTGCATCAGAATCGGGATCGCCGGCGCCACCATGTTGGTGGCGTAGGGACCGATCAACAGGTCCACCTTGTCGACGTCGATCAGCTTGGTATAGAGCGCCGGCACGTTGGCCGGATTGCTCTGATCGTCATAAAACACGAACTGCACCGGACGGCCGAGCAGACCGCCTTTGGCGTTGACGTCGTCGCGCCAGATTTGCAGCCCGGCCAGCACCTGTTTGCCGATCGGCGCCACGCCGCCGGTCAGCGCCATGGTCATGCCGATCCTGATCGGCTCGGCGGCGTAGGCGGCACTCGGCGCGAGCAGCGCCCAGATCACCAGGAGCGCCGATAATCCGAAGCCGCTTCGCCCTAAGCTCGACTTGCGCATGTTCGGTTTCCTCCCTATGGGCCTTCCCTTTGCGCCCGCCTGCAGGACGGGAGCTTGAGGATGCGTTTTCATTCAATCGCCGATCGTCCTTGCTGCACGACGGATGATTTGGCGCATCAGGCGCCGACCTTGACCGGCACGAACTGCGTCGTGAACAAAACCTTGTCATCGGGGACCTGCTTGAGCAGCCCCATCTCGATGAACGATTTCTTCAAGGTCGCCACCGCCTGCGGGTCGAACGTGCCGTCGGTCGAGAAGCCGGGCATCTGCTCGTCATAGGCGCGCGCGGCGACCGCCGGGCTGATGTCGATCACCTTGGCGGAAATCGCAACCGCCTGAGCCTTGTGCGTCCTCATATAGGCGATGGTTTCGAACCAGCCTTGCAGAAAGGCGCGCACCGTATCGGGATGCTTGGCGATGAGCTCGTCGCGCGCGAACAGCACGTGGGTGATGAAATGGTCGACGAACGGCGTCGCGGTAGTGATAACGCGCCATTCCTTGGCTTCCTCGAGCTTGTAGCCGACTTCGAGCGCGCCGATATAGCCGTCGATCTGGTGGGTCTTGATGGCGGCGCGGGCCGGCGGCATGCCGCCGATCGCCACCATGTCGATGCCGTTCTTGCCCCAGCCCTTCTTCTCGTTGATGCGCTCGCCGATCCAGGCGGTGAGCGAGCCGACCGTGGTGCAGCCGAGCTTCTTGCCCTTGAGATCGTCGACGGTCTTGATCGGCGAGTCGTAGCCGACCATGACCGCCATGTTGCGCGGCGCGCCGTACATCTGCGCCACCGCCTTGGCGGGCACGCCCTTGGCGGCGAACGCCATGCCGGGCCCGGAGCCGATGCCGATATCGACGCTGCCGGCGGTCAATAGCTGCTGCAGCTTGGCGTCGCCCGAGGAGGCCGAGGCCTCGATGGCGAGGCCGTGCTGGGCGAAAATCCCCTCCTGGATGCCGATGTCGAGCGGCGTGAAGGTCCAGGCGAACGGCACCACCTTGGCGACGCGCAGGCTTGCGGCGGCGCGCGCCGGTGCCAGCGCTCCGGACAACGGCAGCATAGCGCCGCAGGCCATCGCCGACATGACGGTTCGACGGGACAGGCGCGTCATCAATTCCTCCAAGGGGCAGCACGTACAGTGGCGTTTGCCAAACCATTGCAGAAATCCAGCACCTTTGCCATGCGGCAGGATTGCGTCGCGTTGACCGGGAACGGTCGCCTCATTAAAATTGTTGAATCATCAGGCTGTTGGCCAGGAGCCCGCCGTGCATATCATCGACTCGCATTTCCATTGGTGGCCGCGGTCGATTTTCGACCGGCTGTGCAAGCGCAGCGCGTATCCGAAGGCGAGCGTCAACAACAAGGGCGGCTACCAGTACATGCGCCGCGCCGGCAGCGGCTGCCATCTCAATTCCTGGGCCGAGTGGTTCGATCTCGACAAGCAGCTCGAATATATGGACAGCCTCGGCCACCGGGTCGACGTGGTGTGCTCGATCGGCCCGTTCTCGGTCGCCTTCTCCGACATGCCGCTCGCCGAAGGCCGCGATTACGCGCTGATGTGGAACGAGGAGATGGCCGGCGCGCAGAAGAAATATCCGGGCCGGCTGTGGGCGAGCGCGGCGGTGCCGCTGCAGGACACGCGTGCGGCGATCGAAGTGGTGGACGACGCGGTCAATCGCCTCGGCCTGATGGGCGTCAACCTGCCGGGCAGCGTCGGCGCGGACGCACGCATCGATGCCGAGCGGCT
>JASHQS010000032.1 GCA_030038995.1 Xanthobacteraceae bacterium | reverse complement strand
GTGCCAGCCGAGCTTTTGCACGCGCGCGGCGATGCGGTTGAGCACCTCGCGCGGCGTGAAATCCACGAGCCGCTTGATGAAATTGAAGCGCACGCCGCGCACGCCGGCCTGGTCGAGCCATTTCAGCTCGTCGTCGCTCACCTCCTCGCCGACGAAGGCGACGCCCTTGGCCTTGCCGTGCGCCGCCTCGAGCGCATCGACCATGGCGCGGTTGTCCTTGGAGTGGCACGACGCCTGCACGATGACGTTCTTGTCGAAGCCCAGAAAATCGCGCAGCGCGAACAGCTTTTCCTTCGGCGCGTCGCACGGCGTGTATTTGCGTTCCGGCGCATAGGGAAACTTCGCTTCCGGCCCGAACACATGGCAATGCGCATCGACCGCGCCCGCCGGCGGCCGAAAATGCGGCGGCGACGGATTGGGATGAAACGGGATGTAACCAGGCGACATCGGCACGGCGGAGGTGCTCCAGTTCGTGTCAGGCGCTGTGAGGCGAGGCAGTATAGAGCGCAGACAGTTTCGGCAAGGGCCGCATTCCTATCCCCCGGGAGCGCGGCGGGGCGGGGGAGGATAAAACAAGATCGTTCTCGCGACGCGGTCGCATCCGAGTCTCACGGCACGAAAGCGTTGCCCCCGCTCCACCAATTGGTTACGCCAGCGGTTGACGCCCTTTTGTGAGCGAATGTGCCTATGGACCCAGCGCCCGAACGAAGCCAAGGATTTATTCCTATAAGTCACGAATGAGTTGATTCTGCTTGGCTTTCGGTTTTGGCGGTTTCTTTTGGACGGCGAGCCGGTGATGCTGATTTTGCGCAACAACGAATCATGGGCGACGTAGCGCGCATTTCGCTTCCGCGAGCGCCGGGAACCATTGCGCCGCAAGGACGATCCCCGGATTGCGCCAGGCGCCAGGCGCAATAACCATCGGCCCTTGGTTGTTAATATCATTTAGGCCGCGTTGTTAGAGAAGGCTCGCACGCTCGCCGAAGGCGTGGTCGCAGGAAATTCTCCGCGCCAGCCTTGGAAAACAAGACCAGGCTTGCCACTCGTTGTGGAATAATCCCATGCTTGCCAAGCGGGATTCCAGCCTATTTACACCTTGAGAAGCCGGATGCGGGGATTGCGCAAGGCTGATTCTTACGACCGCGCGGTGGCGTTGCGGGTGCGCTCGCTGCGCCTCGAGCGCGGCATGACGCAAGCCGACCTCGGCCGGCTGCTCGGCATCACCTTCCAGCAGGTGCAGAAATACGAGAACGGATCGAACCGGATCGGCGCCGGGCGCCTGCAGCGCATCGCCGAGATTTTCGACGTGCCGGTCGCGGCGCTGTTCGGCGCGGCGCGGCTTCGCCGCACAGGCGTCGCCGACCCGCTCGCGGCGCTGCGCACGGCTGGCGCGATGCGGCTCGTCGTTGCCTATGGCCGTATCGGCGACGGCACGGTGCGCCGCGCCTTGTTGCGGCTCGCCGAGCAAATGGCGGCGCACAGAGCGGATTAGTTTTACCGCGTCAAAAGTCCGGAGTGCCCGTCGAGATACTGCCGGAAACGCGGCGCTCATGGACCTGCCCTCTCGCCCTGCGGGAGAGGGCAACTCGGCTGTTCAACAACAACAGCGGGTGAGGGTCGTGGCCGCAACCCCTCACCGGGCCGAGTTTGTTGCGCGGCTTGCGTTGCCCTCTCCCGCAAGGGGAGAGGGCGCTATAACGCGCGCCGGGCTTTCTGATGCAGCAGGATTAGTCAGAACTTGAGCATGTCGGACGTGGTCAGCGTGATGTCCGACGCAATGACCGGGCCGTTGACCAACTGCCAGGCGACGAATTGCTCCGCATAGGTGGTCGCCGCGCTGGTCGCGTCGAGCGCCACGACGACTTTGAAGCCTCGCAGCGCCGCTTCGCTCGAGGTTTCGATGATCGCGCCGTTCGACGACACGCCGGTCATGACGATCGTGGTGATGCCGTGGTCTTTGAGAATCTTCTCCAGATCGGTGTTGAGGAACTTGTCGGTGAACGACTGCACGAACGGTTCGTTGCCCTTGGCCGCCACGGCGGCTTCGACGGCGCTGATCGGCACCTTGGGAATACTGGTGTAGACCACCAGTACGTTCGCCGCCCGCGCCGCCGCGAGCATCTTCTTGGCGACCGGAAGCGAGGCCATGCAGCGCGGGTAATGGCTGCAGATCGGCTGCACGAAATCGGCCATGATGAGCGCGGTGGTCTTGGGATCGGCCGTCACCGCCTTGAGCGCCGGCGGCGGCGGCGCCTTTACGCTTGCCCATTCGTCGATGATCGATGCGGCATGCAGGCTGGACGTGCCGAGGGCGGACACCGCCAAAAGGGCGAATGCCGCAAGCCATTTCTCGTGCTTCATGATGGTCCTCCCAATGTTGGCCGCCCCGGCGCCCCGGGCGCGGGCGCGCCGGGCGCGGCCGTATGAACCGAAAGCAATCGGCACTCATTCCAGACCGTTTCGCGCGCCCGTGCAATTGCCAAGATGCCGCTGTCCCCGCCGGGCCGCGGGCCGGTCGACGCGGGCGCGCGGCCGGTTGCGCTTCGCTCAGCCGCCCTACGGGGTCTCGTCACCGCCGGGCTTGATGTTCAGCCCGGTGGTGACGAAGGGATGCGTTGCGATCACGCCCAACTGGCAAAGCTCAAGCCGGTGCCGGTGCCGGCCGGCGTGCGGTAGCCGGGCACGTATTCGAACCAGTCGAGGTCGAGATGCTCGCAGGCGCCGGCGACGCCGACCCAGTTGAGAATCTCCGAGCTGCCGGCATGGAGCTTGTTGCGCGGCAGGTTCTGCAAGAATCCGGCGTCCTTGCCGGCGCAGGCTTTCAGGATGGCGCGATCGAACTCCTCGTCGACCAGAAAATGGCTCAAGCCGCCGGACGCGATGATGCCGACGCGGGCCTCGCCCGCATAGGCCTCGACCGCCCGGCGCAGCGCCTGGCCGAGCTGGTAGCAGCGCCGCGGCCGCGGCTGGTTCGGCGGAAAATACGTATTGAGGAAGACCGGAACGATCGGAATCGGCTTTTCGGCAGCCATCAGGCGGCGGTGCACATAGGCCATGCCGTGGCCTTCGCCTTCGCCCTCGCGCATGCGTTTCGAGGCGGCCGGATCGAAGCCGCGGTCCATCAGGTATTCGATCAAATGCAGCGCCAGCTTGGCGTCCACCGGATAGGCGCGCGGCTTGTCGTCTTCGAAAAAGCCCTGCCGGTTCTTGACGTACCATTGCGGAAAACGGCGGTGGTACTGCTCGTGCTGCTGGTTGCTGTTGAGGATGGTGTCGCCGTAATAGATCGCGAAGGTCGGCCGCGCGTCTTCCAGATAGGCTTCGTCCTGGTCGTCGCTCATGACGATCAGCGTGTCGAGGCCGGCGCCGTTGAGGACGCGGGCGAGCCGCGCGCTGGCGTCGCGCGCCTTGTTCTGCCGCGCCGCCAGCTCGGCCGGCTTGACCATTTCGGCCATCTGCGGGTCGGCTTTTTGCAACAGCTCGGCGTAGGTCGTCGGCCGGCCCTCCTTGTCGCGATGCTTGATTTTCTCATCGGTCTCGCGGAAGCGAACGAGCGTCTCGTCGGCGGCGAGCAGCATCGGGGTATGCGAGCTTCCGAGCCCGAGCACGATCTTGGCCATCTGCAACTCCGTTCGACCTCTTATACCAATCGCTTTTATTGCCGACTCGTTTCCTCACCTTGAGGGTGACGGATCAGGAACTGCTGCCGCCGCGGCGCGTGTCGGCTGCCCGCTTTCCACAGAGCACGAGCGCGCCGGGGATGCTATGACAGCGCCGATCCGGTCCCGCGCCAAATCTCCTCGAGCTGATGTCTCCGCAGGCCAAAACCAAGATCGTGGCGATGATCGTCGGCTCGGCGATCATCATGCAGCAGATCGATTCGACCGTCATCACCACGGCGCTGCCGCAGATGGCGGTGTCGCTGCATGCCGATCCGGTGCGGCTCAGCGTCGCCGTCACCGCCTATCTGCTCAGTCTGGCGATCTTCGTTCCGGTCAGCGGCTGGGCGGCGGACCGCTACGGCGGCCGTACCATCTTTCGCGCCGCCATCGCGCTGTTCACGCTGGGCTCGATCCTGTGCGGCCTGTCCGGCAATTTGATCGAGCTCACCGCGGCGCGGGTGCTGCAGGGCTTCGGCGGCGCCATGATGGTGCCGGTCGGGCGCCTGGTGCTGTTCCGCAGCGTCGAGAAGGCGGCGCTGATCGCCACCATGGCCTACCTGCAAGTGCCGGCGCAGCTTGGCCCGGTATTGGGACCGCCGATCGGCGGCTTCATCACCACGTATTTTTCCTGGCGCCTGATTTTTCTGGTCAACGTGCCGCTCGGGCTCGTCGGCATCGTCTTGGTGACGGTGTTCTTCGACAACCCCAAGGAGGACAATCCGCGGCCGTTCGACTGGATCGGCTTCGTGCTCACCGGGCTTTCGGCGTTCTGCGTCATGTACGGCATCGAGGCGATCGGCCGCGGCCGCGGCGATCTCACCCAGGCGTTGGTGCTGCTGCCGCTCGGCCTCGTGCTCGGCGCGCTGGCGCTGCGCCACCTGCGCCGCGCCGCGCATCCGCTGCTCGACATCTCGGTGTTCCGCATCCCGACGTTCGGGGCCGCGATCTTCGGCGGCTCGTTGTTCCGCGCCGGCGCCGGCACGCTGGTGTTCCTGCTGCCGCTGCTTCTCCAAGTCGTGTTCGGGCTGTCGGCCGTCGCTTCCGGCACCATCACCTTTGCCACTGCGGTCGGCTCGCTGTCGATGAAGATGTCCGCGCGGCCGATCATCAGGCGCTTCGGTTTCCGCAACGTGATCCTCGGCAACGGCCTGATCAGCGCCGGCACCATCGCGATGTGCGCGTTCTTTGACGCGCACTTTTCCAGGGAGCTGATTTTCGGGCTGCTCCTGGTCGCCGGCTTCTTTCAATCGCTGCAGTACACTGCGACCCAGGCGATGACCTACGCGGATATACCGCAGCCCTTGATGAGCACCGCGACCAGCATCGCCAGCATGACCCAGCAATTGAGCCGCGGCTTCGGCATCTCGGCGGTCGCGGTGGTGTTGCACCTGTCGCTCGCCTGGCGCGGCGCACCGAGCCTCGGCACCGCCGACTTCATCGTGGCGTTCACCGGCGCCACCATCCTGGCGGTGTCGAGCCTGTTCTTCGGCTGGACCCTGCACCCCGCCGCCGCGGCCGAGGTCAGCGGCCACCGGCCGAAATCGGCGGAAGTGGTGTGAGCGGATGACAGCTTTCAGAGACCTATATCCGTCACCCTGAGGTGCTCGGCGCGAAGCGCCGAGCCTCGAAGGGCGACGGCCCGAACGCCTCGGCCGCATCCTTCGAGGGCCGCTTCGCGGCCGCCTCAGGATGACGGTGAACGGTAAGCAGTAAGCAGTCTCAAATCGCCGCTTCCGAACTGGCGTCGAAGAAATGCAGCCGCTCCGGCTTGAGCGCGAAGCGGAGCTTGTCGCCGCGCCGGGCGGCAACGCCGGGCTCGACCGAGGCCACCATGGTGTGCTGGCCGACCTGCAGGTCGAGCAGCACCTCGGCGCCGAGCCGCTCCACCACCTCGACCATGGCGTCGAAGCATAATCCCGGCGGATAGCTGCCGTTGGCGACTTGCAGATCCTCCGGCCGCACGCCGACGATCACCTCGCGGCCCGTATAGGGCCGCAGCCGCGCGGCGATGTCGGCCGGCAATTGGAGGCCGAAGCCCGACGCATCCGCGTGCAGCTTGCCGGCGCCGTCGCGCAGCCGCGCCGGCGCGAAGTTCATGGCCGGCGAGCCGATGAAGCCGGCGACGAAGCGGTTGACCGGCGCGTTGTAGAGTTCGAGCGGCTCGCCGACCTGCTGCACCACGCCGCCGCGCATCACCACGACGCGGTCGCCGAGCGTCATCGCCTCGACCTGGTCGTGGGTGACGTAGACCGCCGTGGTGTTGAGCCGGTTGTGCAGCTTCTTCAATTCGACGCGCATCTGCACGCGCAGCTTGGCGTCGAGGTTCGACAGCGGCTCGTCGAACAGAAACACCTGCGGGTGGCGGACGATGGCGCGGCCGAGCGCGACGCGCTGGCGCTGGCCGCCGGACAATTGCCGCGGCTTGCGCGCAAGGTAATCCTGGATGCCGAGGATATCGGCGGCCTCCTGCACGCGCTTGCGGATGTCGTTGCGGTCGACTTTGCGCATTTTCAGGCCGAACGCCATGTTGTCGTACACGCTCATGTGCGGATAGAGCGCGTAGTTCTGGAACACCATGGCGATGTCGCGGTCCATCGGCGCCAGGTCATTGACCACCGTGTCGCCGATCAGCACCTGGCCCGACGAGATCGATTCCAGGCCCGCCAGCATGCGCAGGGTCGTGGTCTTGCCGCAGCCGGACGGGCCGACCAGCACGACGAATTCCTTGTCGCGGATTTCCAGATTGACGCTCTTCACGGCGTGAACGTCGTCGTAGAATTTGTTGAGGTTGCGCAGGATCACGCGGGCCATGACTTCACCGTTTAAGACCTCACCGTTGCGGCGTCATCCCTTCACCGAGCCGGTGAGGCCGGCGACGTAGTGCTCGACGAAGAACGAGTAGATGAAGGCGACCGGGACCGAGCCGAGCAGCGCCCCGGCCATGAGCTGGCCCCAGTAGAACACGTCGCCGCGCACCAATTCGGAGGTGACGCCGACCGAGACGGTCTTCTGCTCGGCCGACGACAGAAACACCAGCGCGTAGATGAACTCGTTCCACGACAGCGTGAAGGCGAAAATGCCGGCCGAGAGAATGCCCGGCACCGCGATCGGGAAGATGATGTAGAGCATGGCCTTCCAGCGCGTCGCGCCGTCGATGCGCGCGCATTCTTCGAGCTCGCGCGGGATCGCCTTGAAGTAGCCCATCAACAGCCAGGTGCAGAACGGGATCAGAAAGGTCGGATAGGTCAGGATCAGCGCCCACGGCGTGTCGCCGAGACTGAAATTGCGGATGATGTTGGCGAGCGGAATGAACAACAGCGTCTGCGGCACCAGGTAAGTGATGAAGATGCCGGTGCCGAGCGCGCCGCCGCCGGGAAATTTCAGCCGCGACAGCGCGTAGCCGGCAAGCAGCCCGCAGAACAGCGAGATCAGCGTCGCCAGGATGGCGATGAACAGCGTGTTCGCCATCCAGCGGATGAACAGCGTCTGCGTCAGGAGATCGGTGATGTGGACCAGGGTCGGGTGCGCGGTCCAGAACGGCGCGTAATTGGGCGCCGTCCACGGCCGGTACAGTTCGCGATCCGGCCGCACCGACGTCACCAGCATCCAGTAGAACGGGAACAGCAGCCAGAGCACGAACACGCCGAGCGGAATGTAGAAGTAGACCCAACGCCGCCACTTCGCGCCTTCGATCATGGCTCAGTGCACCTCGACGCGGCGGATGTAGAGGAGCTGCACCACCACGATGATGAGCAGGAACGGGAACATGGCGAGCGAAACGGCGGCGCCCTGGCTGAGGAGCCCGGTGCCGACGCCGATCTGATAGGCGTAGGTGGCGAACAGCTGGGTGGCGTTGGCGGGGCCGCCGCCGGTCAGCACATAGACGAGCTGAAAATCGGCGAAGGTTTGGATCACCGAGAACAGCACCACCACCATGGTGACCGGCAGAAGGAGCGGCCAGGTGACGTGCCAAAACCGCTGCCACGGCCGCGCGCCGTCGATCGCCGCGGCCTCCTGCAGCTCCGGATTGATGGTCTGCAGCCCGGCGAGCAGGCTGATGGCGTAAAACGGCACGCCGCGCCAGACATTGACGATGATCACCGAGATCAGCGCCAGGCTCGGATCGCCGAGCCAATTGATGCGGCCGTGAATGATGCCGAGCTGGAACAAGGTCCAGTTGATGACGCTGAAGGTCGGATCGAACATCCACTTCCAGGCGAAGGTCGACAGCACCGTCGGGATGATGAACGGCAACAGCACGAAGGCGCGGGTAAAGGCCTTGCCGCGGAAATGCCGATTGAGTAGCAGCGCCAGCCACAGGCCGAGCGCGAGCTTCAAGACCGTCGCCACCGCGGTGTAGACGAAGGTATTGCGGACCGCGACGAGGAAAATGCTGTCGTGCAACAAAGCCGTGAAATTCGCCAAGCCGACGAAATGGCCGGGTACGCCGACCGTTGCGTCGGTGACCGACAGCCACACGCCCTCGACGAACGGATAGGCGATGAACAGGCCGAGCAGAATAACCGTCGGCAACAGCAGCACGGCGGCGAGCCAGCGCTCGTCTTCGAGCAGCCGCGTCGCCGCGCCGCGCCGCGGCGCCTGCGCGAAGGCGCGGTGGCTGAGGACGTCGCTTATGGCCATCGCCGATTCCTCCGCGGCCTCATGCCGCGCGCGTCCTCCCGTCCGGTCGGGCGGGGGACGCGGTGGCGGCGTGGCAGCCGCGGCGGATCATAGCACGGCTGCATTCATTGTCGCAGGCCGGCCGCTCAGGCGTGAATCTTCTGCACCTCGCCGGCCGCCGATTTCACCGCATCCTCGGCCGCCATGCCTTGGACCGCTTTGGCGAACATGTCGATGATGATGTACTTGCTCAATACTTCTGCGGCGTTGCGGTCCGCGGGCCCCGGATAGCCGGCGAAGTATGCGTTGCGGCCGACCAGTCGGAACGGCGCAACGACCGGATCCTTTTTCCAGAGCGGATCGTTCTCCCAGACCTTGGTGGCGCCGACCGTGTAGCCGCCCTGCGAATCGAACCACGCCTGATACACCGGCTTCGAGGTGATCCAGGCGAGGAATTTCTTGGCGGCGGCTTGCTGCTTTGAATAGCCCATCAGCATGTTGGTCTGCGGCAACTGGAAGGAGAACTGCCCGGCCGGGCCCTTGGGCAGCGGCGCGTGCAGAATGTCCTGATAGATCGGCGTGCCTTTTTCGGTCTGGTATTTGTCCGGCTCGCGCTTGGCCAACAGGTAGATCGAGGCGCCGTTGAGCGTCGACGAGATCGTGCCGGCCAGGAAGGCGCGGTTGTTGCTGGAATCGTCCCAGGCCAAGCCGCCCCCGTCGCAACAATCCTTCCAGAACGCCACGCCGTATTTGACCGCTTCGACGGTGGCCTTGCTGTCGAGCATGACCTTCTTGCCGCTCTTGTCGACCTCGGCGCCGCCGAACGACCACAGGAAGGGGTACCAGAAGGTCGGCGGATCGCCGAAGCTATGGCTGAGCGCCTGCCCGATCGGCTGGCCTTTCGCTTTCAACTTTTTGCCGACGGCGCGGTACTCGTCCCAGGTCGTGGGAAATTTGCTGGCGCCGACCGCCTCGAACCACGATTTGCGATAGGCGTTCGCGGCGCCGACGATGGACCACGGTACGCCGAGCCATTTCTTGCCGTCGTTGGCGACCGCCATCGATTCGGCATAGTAGCCGCCCTGATCCTTGCCGATCTTGTCGGCGACTTCGCTCACGTCGGCGACGCTGGCGGCATAAAGCTGCGGCCAGTTGTTGAGCGCGCAGATCACGTCCGGTCCCGTGCCCGACTGGATCGCCGCGGTGGTGCGGGCCTGGATGTCGTTGCCGTTGATCATCTCGATGTTGAGCGTGATGCCGAGGTCCTTGGCGGCCTGCGGGATGATTTGCTCGCGAAGGAGCTTGTCGGAGCTGGGAACGAAGTCGTTCCAGCGCAGCCAATGCACGGTGGTGCCCTGCGCGTAGGCCGGCGCGCGTCCGGTCGCCAGAATGGCGGCAAGGCCGCCGGTCGCCGCCGCGCCCGTCCCGGCCGCCGAGAGCTTGAGAAATTTTCGCCGATGAATCCGAGCCATCGTGTTCCTCCCTGATTGGGTAAACATTATTGACGTTCTGCTGGTCGCTGGGAAGGCCTCCTAGCACAGTTTACCGGCAAGCGCCCGCGAACAAAACGACGCAATTTCGGGGCCGGGTAAGTGTTTCCCGGATGCGCCGCAGCGCGCAGCGGTGCACCGCTGATCCGGGATCGTCGCAAACGCGGAGTTCTGAACGATCCCGGGTCTGCAGCGCACCACTTCGTGCTGCGCTGCGCCCGGGAAACGTATTAGCGCCTTACGGCATCGGCCGGCCGACGCCCTGCTCATGGGCGCGGCGCACGATCAGATCGGCAAAGGCGATGTCTTCGAGCGCGATGCCGAGCGATTTGAACAGCGTGATGTCGGCGGGCCCGCGGCGGCCGGGCGCCTTTTCCGTGAGGATGTCGCCCAGTTCGACGACGTCCTGCCATTTCAGGCGGCCGGCGGCGACCAGATCGCGGTATTCGCCGGCTTCGATGCGCGCCTGCGCCAGGTGATCGGTGGCGCGCACGGTGGCGCGCAGCACGGTTTCGGCGTCGACCTCGCGCCGCTCGGCCGCGTTGGCGCCGGCGGCGTTGACGTGGACGCCGGATTTGAGCCAGTTGGCGCGCAACACCGGCTCGGCCGATTTGGTGATGGTGACGACGACGTCGGCGTCGCCGATGGCGGCCTCGGCGGAGGTTGCCGGCCGCGCCGCGACGCGCAACGTGCGCTCGATCTGTTTGGCAAACGTCTCGCGATGCGCCGCGGTGCGGGCGAAGACGCGCACCGTTTCGATCTGGCGCACCGCGCACACCGCCGCGACCTGCGTCAACGCCTGGCGTCCGGCGCCGATCACGCCGAGCGTGCGCGCCTCGGGGTTGGCAAGGAGCCTGGTGGCAACGCCGCTCGCCGCGCCGGTGCGCATGCGGCCGAGATGATCGGCCTCGATCATCGCCTTGAGGCTGCCGTCGCGCGACGAATAGAGCACCACGTGAAAGCGTCCGCCGCCGGCGCCGTAATAGGCTTTCAGCCCGAAGATTTCCGCCGCGCCCCAGGCGGCGCCCATCAGATTGAAGCTGCCCTTGCCGATGCGGGCGCGCTGGCGCGGCAGGTTGACGGTCGCCGCATCGGGCCAGGCCGCAAACAACAGCTCGAGCGCGGCGATCGCATCCGTGACACTGACCAGTTGCTGCACGTCGTGTTCGCCAAGATAAAGCGGCCCTTTGTTCGTGGAAACCGGTCTGCTTTTATTTGTCGCCGCCGCTCTGGTCTTGCTTCCGGTCGCCGCTTTGCTCTTCGCTTGGCTTTTAGTGCGAGCTTTCGCCATGGCGCGTGATTGCCTCATCGCCGATCACATTCCCGCATTGAGCACGTCGGCGATCCAATCCCACATGTAATGCACGCCGATGGTCGGATTGTCCACCTGACAATGATGAAAGCCGCCTTCGTCGCGGGTAAAGACCTTGAGCGCCTTCTGTTTGGAGCCGGCCGCGGCGAACAGCTTTTCGGCGGTGGCGAGCGAAATCTGCTCGTCGCCCTCGCCGTGCAGCAACAGGAACGGGCAGGTCATCTTCTGCACGATGCCGTCGAGGCGAAAGCCTTCCAGCTTTTGCAGCGCCGCGGCGCGGTCGGATACGCCGAGCGCCCATTGCAAATGTTCGGGCGGCACCGACAGCGACAGCACCTTGCCGGAATCGAGCGCCTCGAGGCGGCGCGCCCAGACTTCGTGATAGTCCCATTGCGCGCCCCAGGCGACGCAGCAGGCGAAGCGCGGCTCCAGCGCCGCCGCGCGCGGCGCGTAATAGCCGCCGAGGCTCAAGGCCATGACGCCGATGCGCTTGGCGTCGAACTCGCCGCGGCCGGCGAGGTACTCGTAGACCGGCGTGGCGTAGCGCTCGGTCTCGGCGATCAGCGGCAGATTGCGGAAGCGCACGCTCTCGCCGTTGCCCGGGCCGTCGACGATCAGGCAGCCGACGCCGCGCGCCGCGAGGTCGGGCACGCCGTAGCCGTATTGCAGCTCCTTGGTGACGTCGAAGCCGTCGAAGAACACCATCGCCGGGGCCGGCCGGCCGCGCGTTGCCTCCGGGTCCGGATGCACCAGCAGGGCAGGGAGCGTCGCGGTCTCATAAGGGATTTCGACCGGCTCGATGCGCGGCCGGCGGATGATGCCGGCGGCTTCCTTGAACAGCGCCACGGATTTGGCATAGACGTCGGCGCTGCGCTGCGAGCGCGGATGAATGAAGCGCTCGCCGGTCTGGTAATAGCGCGAGGCGCGGATGAAGCAGGAGGCGGCGGTGAGCTTGTGACCGGCGCGCTCGGCATCGCGCCCGCGCGTCTCGATTTTTTCGCCCATGCGGCGCCATTCCTCGAACCACGCCGCATCGTCGCCGACCTTGTCGGCGAGCGCGCGGCCGACGCGGTTGACCTCGTCGATGTCGACGCCGGTCCACGGCGCGCCGCCGAGGCAGATCAAAAGCCCCATCGACCAGCGATAGTTGGTCGGGAAGTAGAGAAAGGCGGGGTCGTCTTTTTGTCGGACGGGCATGGCGGTCCTGCTGTCGAGGTGAGCCTGACGTAGCCGCAGTTTCAAGCTGCGAATCCTGAGCTGTCATGCTCCGCGAAGGCGGAGCATCCAGTAATCACCGCGACCGCGGTGGTTACTGGATCATCCGCTTGCGCGGATGATGACATGGAAATGACTTCGTGTTTAATGCCATTGTCCCGAGCCTACCGCCAGCGGTTGAAGCGGTGCTCGGCGCGGCGCACCATTTCGTTGAGCGCAATGGCCATCGCCGCCAGCATGGCGATCAGGCCGAACAGTTTTGTCGGCTGGAAATTTTCCGTGAACATGGTGGTGAAATAGCCGATGCCGGCGGTGGAGACGTAAAGCTCGGCGAGCAGCACGCCCAACAGCACGCCGCTCATGCCGAGCCGCATGCCGGCAAAAAAGCTCGGGATCATGTGCGGGAAGATCACCCAGCGCAGCATTTGCCAGCGGCTCGCCCCCATCGAGCGCGCGCTGACGAGCAGGATCGGCTTCAAGTTCTGCACGCCGGCCACGATGGTGATGATGATCGGAAACACGCCGTGGGCGACCCCGAAGGCGATTTTTGATTCCGGACCGATGCCGAAGAACAGGATGAACAGCGGCAGAATGGTGATCTTCGGCATGCCGTAGACCAGAAGCACGATCGGCATGAGGCTGCGGCGGGCAAACGGCTGCAGGCCGATGGCAAGCCCGAGCGGCAGCCCGATCGCGACCGCGATGGCGAACCCCACGGCGAGTTCGAAAAAGGTGAGCTGCAACGCGTCCGGCACGCCTGCGGTGTGCAGCACGCGGCCGAGCGAAGCAAAGACGCGCGACGGCGGGCTGATGAACATCGGATCCATGAAGAAGCGCGCGGCGATCTCCCAGACGAGCAGGATGACGACGACCGCGCCGAGCCGCACGATGCCGGGATGGCGGAGGAGAAATGTGCGCGCTGCTTTGATCCGCTCATTCCCGCGCAAGCGGGAATCCAGAGGGCTTGAAAGAACTGGGTCCTCGCCTGCGCGGGGACGAGCGGTTGTGGCGACCCCGCTCGACCGGATCGACGTCATCCGCGCCGCCTCCCGCGCGCTTCGAGATGCGAGACCAGGCCGTTGAGCAGCACCGTGATCGCCACGACGAAGGCGATGTAGGCGAACATCCGCGCCATCTCCATGTCCTCGGCGAGCTGCACGATGTGATGGCCGAGACCGGCGAGCGAAGCGATGGTTTCGCTGCCGAGGATCGAGAGCAGCGCCACGGTAAATCCCATGCGCAGGCCGGTGAGAATCACCGGCAGCGCCGCCGGCACCAGCACGTAGCGGAATAGCTGGTAGTCCGAAGCGCCCATCGAGCGCGCCGCGGTGACCAGCGTGCGCTCGACGTTGCCGAAGCCGGCGATGGTCGACAGCACGATGGGAAAGAAGCTGATGGTCGTGCCGAGCGCGATCTTCGACGCCGGGCCGAGGCCGAAGAACAGCACGTAGAGCGGCAGCAGCAGAATGATCGGAATCGAATAGAGCCCGGCGAACAGCGGCTCGAACACGGCGATCCAATAACGCGAGCGGCTGACGAAGAAGCCGACCAGCATGCCGGACGTCGTCGCCAGCGCCAAGGCCGCAACGAACTCGGTTGCGGTGACGCGCAGGTCGGGCAGAAACTGGCCGGTTCGCAAGACCTCGACCAGTTCATGAAACACCGCGGCCGGATTCGGCAGCAGCAGGTGATTGACGCCCCAAAAATTGGTCGCCGCGTACCACAGCGCCGACAGCGCGAGCAGAAAGCCGATCTGTACCGCGCGGCTGGCGAGCCGCTGCATGGCCTCGCGGCGCCGCGCCATCACGGCGCGCCGCCGTTGGCGCCGCGGCGCCTGCGCGGCGCTTCCGACGCCACCGCTGCGCGGATTTCGTCGTGCAGCAGGTCGTAGAGCTCGTTGCGCAGCGCGGTGAATTTTTCCGACGTGACGAAGGCCGGGTTGCGCGGATGCGGCTCGTCGACGCGGATGAGCTTCTTCACCGTGCCGGGCCGCGCCGAGAACACGGCGACGCGGTCGGCCAGGAACACCGCCTCGCCGAGGCTGTGGGTGACGAACACGATGGTCTTCTCGGTGCGCGCCAGGAGCACCGACAGATCCTCGCCGAGGATCATGCGCGTCTGTTCGTCGAGCGCGCCGAACGGCTCGTCCATCAACAGAATGCCGGTCTGCAGCGCCAGCGCCCGTGCCAGCGCCGCGCGCTGGCGCATGCCGCCGGACAATTGCCCGGGATAATGGTCGGCGAACTCGGCAAGCCCGACCGCTTCGAGCGATTTTTCGGCGCGCCCGGCGTGCTCGGATTTCGGCACGCCCTGGAACCGCATGCCGAGGCGAATGTTTTCGTCGACCGTGTTCCAGGGGAACAGCGCGCTTTCCTGGAAAACGTAGGCGATGTCGCCGGGCATCGGTCCGCGCACCGGCTTGCCGGCGACCTCCACCGTGCCGCCGGTCGGCGCCAACAGCCCGCCGATGACGTTGAGCAGCGTGCTCTTGCCGCAACCGCTCGGCCCGATCAGGCACAACAGCTCGCCGCGCACGACGTCGAGCGAGGTGTCGGTGAGCGCGCGGACGTGCCGCGCCTCGCCCGCCTCGCCGAACTGGTGGCCGACGTTTTTGATGCGGATTGCGATTTCGCCGGTGCTCATTTTAAAAGAAATGCGTGACGAACTGCACACGCCGGCCCGGCCGGCAATGCCTGCGCTATTGGCCGCTTCCCCTCTTGGCCGCCGATCTTAGCGCATTTCGCCGCGCTGCGGTCGCCGCCTCGTCGAGCGTCAAATCGTCCCTGAGCACGACGCCGTAGGTCTCCGCCGCGACGCGGCGCGAGACCAATTGCTCGATCACGTCGTTGCGCACCGACGCGGCGTCGCGCTCGAGCGGGTTGCCCCAGCCGCCGCCGCCGCCGGTGCGCACGATCACCTCGGCATCGACCGGAACCGGATAGTGCGGCGCCTCCATGGAGCGGAAATCGTTTTCGCCCGGCAGCCGCAGCAGAAAATCGCCGTGGCTGCCCGGCTGGCCGCCCCACAGGCCCCAGGGCGGGCATTGCTCGCGGCGCGGATGATCGAAATTCCAGCGGCCATCGACCAGATTGCGCACGCAGGTGTCGAGGCCGAGGCCGCCGCGATGCTTGCCGGCGCCGCCCGAATCGATGCGCAGCGCGCGGCGCTCGATAATGACCGGGCATTTCAGCTCGATGCCTTCGATCGAGGCGTTGCGCACGTCGCCCTGGCAGACCGACACCGTCGCCGATTCGCCGTCCTCGGCCGGCCGGCCGCCCCAGCCGCCGCCCTCGATGCTCTGCACGACGAAGCGGCGCTTGGTCTGCGGATGCACGCCGAAGAACACGATGGAGCCGCCGAGCAGGCCGTGATGCCCGGCGGGCACGCGGTCGGTCATGGCCGGACCGAGCGCCTTGATGATGGTGTCGACCACGGTCGGCACGATCACGCTCCAGCCGGCCATCGGCGCCGGGTAGCGCGCCATCATCACGCTGCCTTCCGGAATGATCACCTTGAGCGCGCGGAATGAGCCCTCGTTGACCGGTTCGAGCGGGCCGGTTAGCGCCTTGTAGGCGACGCGCGCCGCCGCATAGGTGCGCGAGTTGATCGCCGCCTTGCGCTCTGCCGAACAACGCGACAGGTCGATAATCATGCTGCCGCGGTCGATGCTGACCTTGGCGTGGATCGGCACCCGCTCGTCGCGTTTGACGCCGTCATGGTCGATGAAGGACGCGGCTTCGTAGACGCCGTCCTTGAGCTTCTCCACCACGTTGCGGCACTTGCGCTCGGTCTCGGCGAAGATTTGCGCTATCGCATCGAGCACGGTGTCGCGGCCGTATTTGTCGAACAGCTCGCTCATGCGGCGGAGCGCCAGCCGGCACGCCGCCATCTGCGATTTCATGTCGCCGAGCGAGGATTCGGGAAAGCGGATGTTGTCCTTGAGCACGCGATAGAGCGTCTCGTTGCGCTTGCCCGCCTGGTAGATTTTCAGTTGGTCGAGCTGCAAGCCTTCCAGCCACGGATCGGCGACGCTCGGTCCGGCGCCGAAGCCGGTCGACATGCCGCCGACGTCGATCCAGTGCGCGCGCACCATGGCGAACAGCAACAGCTCGCCTTTGTAGAAATACGGCATGTAGATGACGATGTTGTTGAGGTGCTGGCCGGCGACCGCCTGGTGATTGGTGATGATGACGTCGCCTTCGGCAAAGCCCTTGGCGCCGTAACGCGCCAGGCCGTCGGTGACGATGACGCCGAGATCGGCGACGAAATGCGACACGCCGCCGACGTTCTGGGCGATCAGCTCGCCCCTGGTGTTGACCAGGGAGGTGCAGAAATCGCGCACCTCGTAGATCATCATGTTGTACGAGGTGCGCTGCAGGTCGGCGGCCATCTCGTTGGCGATCGCCGGCAGCGCGTTGCGGATGACTTCGAGCGTCACCGCGTCGAGCTTTTTTGGTTTTTTATTAGCTTGTGCCCCGTCGCCCTTCGAGGCTCGCTTCGCTCGCACCTCAGGATGACGGGGTGGCTTCATCGTGTGCCTCCCACATCGATGATCAATTCACCCGACGGCGCCAGTGTGCAGCGGTCCGCGGCAAACAGCACCGTGGTGGTGCCGTGTTCCTCGATCAGCGCCGGGCCTTTGATGCGGGCGCCGGCGCCCAGTTCGCCGCGCTGATAGACCGGGCAGGTCAGTGGTTGGCGCGAATCGCCGAGATAGACGCTGCGGCGCCGGGCCGGCTTGGCGTTTTTACGCGCGGCGAGTTTGGGAAAGCGCAGCGTCGGCCGCTTGCCGATGGCGGCGAGGCGGATGTTGACCATCTCCACCGGCTCGTCGGGGGATTGATGGGCATAGCGATGCTCATAAAGCGCATCGAATGCGGCGCGGATTTTTTGCCGGTCGGCCTGCTTGATCGCTTCGCGCGTGACCGGCACCGGGAGCGTGAACTCTTGCCCGACGTAGCGCAGATCGAGCGCGATCTGCCAGGCGGCGCGCTCGGCATGGCGCAGCGCTTTCTTCGCTTCCGCCGCCATTTCGTCGTGCACGGCGGCGAGCGCCTTGAAATCGAGACTGGCGAGATCGCAGTAGAAGGTGCGGATGAAATCGTGCCGCTCGTCGGCGAGCAGCATGCCGAGCGCCGAAAAGTGCGACGGAAACAGCGGCACGATGACTTTGGGAATATGCAGCTCGCGGGCGATGGCGCAGACGTGCAGCGGCCCGGCGCCGCCCGACGCGACCAGCGCGAAATCGCGCGGATCGTAGCCCTTCGCCACCGAGACTTCGCGCACCGCGAGCGCCATTTTTGCAATGGCGATCTGAAGGATCGCTTGCGACGCGGCGACAGCATCCATGCCCAACGGCTTTGCGATTTTGTGCGCGATGCCGGCGCATGCGGCGCCGGCGTCGAGCACAAGCTCGCCGCCGAGAAAATTGTGCGGGTCGAGCCGGCCGAGCGCCACGTTGGCGTCGGTGATGGTCGGCTCGCTGCCGCCGCCGCGATAGCAGATCGGGCCGGGATCGGCGCCGGCGCTGCGCGGCCCGACCTTGAGCGCGCCGACGTCGTCGGTCCAGGCGATGCTGCCGCCGCCGGCGCCGACCTCGATCACGTCGATCATCGGCAGCATCACCGGGTGGCCGCTGGCATAGCCGCCGACGTAGTAGCCGGGCGCCAAGGTCGGCTCGCCGTCGCGCACCAAACTCGTCTTCGCCGTGGTGCCGCCCATGTCGAACGAGATGACGTTGGCAAAGCCGAGCTTTTGGCCGACGCGCGCCGAGGCGATTATGCCGCCGACCGGTCCGGATTCCATCATCGCCACCGGGCGCGCGGTCGCCACTTCGGGCGTCATCACGCCGCCGTTCGAACGCATGATCGACAGCTCGCCGGCAAAGCCGGCGGCAGCGAGCTCCGATTTGAGGTTCTTCACGTAGCCGCCGACCCGCGGCCCGATATAGGCGTTGACCACCGTGGTGGAGAGCCGCTCGAACTCGCGGTATTCGCGCAAGATGTCGTGCGACAGCGACAGATAAGCGTGCGGCAGCGCCGCGCTCGCCATGGTGCCGACGGTGCGTTCGTGCGTCGGATCGACGTAGGAGTGAAGGAGACACACGGCGATGGCTTCGACGCCGGCCGCCGCGAGCGTGCGGCATGCCTCGGCCACGCTCGCCTTGTTCAACGGCCGGAAAATGTCTCCGGCACTGGTCAGCCGCTCCTCGACCTCGCAGGTCAGATGGCGCGGCACCAGCGGCCGGTGGCGGTGAAAGAACAGATTATAGGCCTCGGGACGGTTGCCGCGGCCGACGATGTAAACGTCGCGCGTGCCGGAGGTGACGATCAGCCCGGTCTTGGCGCCGGTGCGCTCGATCAGCGTGTTGATGGCGATGGTCGAGCCGTGGATCAGTTCGTCGACCGCCGCGGCGTCGAGCCCGCTCTTGCGCATGCAGTCGAGCACGCCCCGGGTCAGCTCGCGAGGCGTGGTCAGGCTTTTCGCCTCGACGAAGCGGCCGGCCTTGGCGTCGAAACCGACGAGATCCGTGAACGTGCCGCCGATGTCGATGGCAACGACGATCATCGCCGCGCCTTTTTGGGGCGCAGCGCCGGCAGGTCGGAGCCGTCGGGGAGATACGCCGTCACGGCGCCGCACAGTATAAGTTTTCGCGGATAACACAATGTCTTGTAGGATGGTGTTGAGCGTAGCGAAACCCATCATGTTGCATCCAGTCAGGATCGCGGGGTTCGCGCCGCTCAACCAACTCTAACTGATCGCGCCCGGCGGAGACATCGCATGGCAGATGCCGGTGGCGAGCAGCATCTATCACGCCTGCACCGATCAGGGTTTTGACGTGCCCGGCGCTTCCGGCTGGGACGAGCCGGCGACGCGGCAGAGCTGCGCGCTGACCCATCGGTTCATCGCCGACGCATTCAACGGCCGGCTGTGAGGTGCGTATTTACACATTGTTCACCGGCTCCGCGCATCGTGCGGCAAATCGAGGCTTTTCGTCATGGCGACCGACGATAGACGTTCCGCTGGCAGCCGCCGTTCCGCAAAAGACCGGCGCAGCGGCATCGACACGCGCTCGGATCAGGAAAAGGCGATGCTCGGCGAACGGCGGTCCAGTGCGGATCGCCGTTCGGGCGCGGATCGACGCGCCGGCCGGGCGCGGCCGCTAAAACAGCCCGGCCGCCACTAGAGCATGTTCCGCTCCGATCGAATCGCGACTCCTCGGTTCGTCATTGCCGGGCTTGACCCGGCAATCCATGCTGCGTCGGGGCCGCATGGATGCGCGGGTCAAGCCCGCGCATGACGGGAAGTGGCGCTACATGAGCGAGATCTGCTCTAGACTGCCGATCGGCGCGCGAAATTTATTCGGTGATGCTGGGAGCGTCCGGCACTTTTTTGATCTGCATGACGCCGTCGGCGATGATTTTGGTCAGCGCAATCACCGACTGGCTCAGCGCCGCGTAATCGATGATCTCGCGTTCGACGCGGCTGCCGTCGACCTGCAGCTTGTCGCGCAAGGTCCGCAGCTCGCCGATCAGGTGCTCGATCTCGCGCGTCGACTGGGCGGACACCCGGCGCAGCAGGCCGCCGAGATTGTTGGCCGCGAGTTCGCTGTCGGCCTCGGCCTGATGCAGAGCGGTCGCATCGCGGCGCACCAGTTCGCGGATGTTGCTTTCGACCTCCACCGCCGGCCTGTCGCCTTCCGGTCCACGCTGTCTGACAAAGCTCATGACTCTCCCCGACGCTCGGCCGCCCGCCAGTCGGGCGGCCCCCGCCGGTCATGGCCGCATGAAAATGTGACCACTTCGCGGCTCGCCGCGGGCAGGTTCGCGGCGCCAGCCGATATCCTGTGGGTTTCCCGGAACAATCTTATTTTGCTTATTTTGACGCGTCCCGCATCAATGCTTGCGCCGCATCGCGCCCGCTGCGCGCGCCGTCCCGGAGCGACGCGTCAATGTCATTTGTTCCCCGCCCGGATCGCGCGCCAGACGCGCTCGGGCGTCACCGGCATCTCGATGTGGCTGACGCCGAATTCGGCGAGCGCGTCGACCACGGCGTTGACCACGGCGCCGAGCGCGCCGGTGGTGCCGCCTTCGCCGGCGCCGCGCACGCCGAGCTTGTTGGTCGGCGTCGGCACCTCGCTGATGGCGGTGGTGAACGCCGGCAGGATATCGGCGCGCGGCATGGCGTAATCCATGAACGAGGCGGCGAGCAATTGGCCCTCGGCGTCATAGGTGCAGCATTCCCACAGCGCCTGGCCGATGCCCTGCGCGGCGCCGCCGTGGGTCTGACCGTGCACCACCATTGGGTTGATGGCGCGGCCGACGTCGTCGACCGCGACGTAGCGCACCAGATCGAGCGCGCCGGTATCGGGATCGATTTCCACTTCACAGACATGCGCGCCGTACGGAAAACCGAGCTGCCGGATAGTTTCGTCCGATGTCGCGGCGAGCGGCCCGCGCAAATCCTGCGGCAAAGTGCTGTCATTGCGTTCGGCCGCCGCCGCGACCGCAAAAATGCCGACGGCGCGGTCGGTGCCTTGGACGGCGAAGCGGCCGGCGGCAAAGCCGATATCGTCCTCGGCGGCTTCCAGCATGTGGGCGGCGATCTTTTTGCCCTTGGCGATGATCGCGTCCGACGCGTTGCCCATGACGATGCCGGCAAGCCGCATCGAGCGCGCCGAATGCGAGCCGCCGCCTTCCTTGACGATATCGGTGTCGTTCTCGAACACGTGCACGTCCTCGAACGGCACGCCGAGCCATTCCGCCACGCATTGGGCGAACGTGGTCTCGTGGCTCTGGCCGCTCGACAGCGTGCCGACCACGACGTCGACCTTGCCGTTGCCGTGCACGCTGACGTCGGCGCGCTCGCGCGGATAGCCGCCAGTGGTTTCCAGATAGCAGCACAGCCCGATGCCGCGCAGCCGCTGGCGCCGGCGCGCCTCGGCGCGGCGCTTCTTGAAGCCGCGCCAATCGCCGAGCGCCATGGCGCGCTCCATCACGGCGCGATAGGTGCCGTTGTCGTAGGTGATGCCCTGCGGATTCTGGTACGGGAACGCCGACGGCGGAATGAGATTGCGCCGGCGCAGCGCGACGCGGTCGAAGCCGTGCTCCTGCGCGGCTTTATCGATCAGCCGCTCGATGACGTAGATGACTTCGGGCCGGCCGGCGCTGCGGTACGGCGTGGTGCACATCGTGTTGGTCAAAACCGCGCGGGCGTGGATGTGCGATACCGGAATGCGGTAGCCGGCAGTCGCCAGTCCGACGCCTTTGACCAGCGGCACGTAGGAGCCGCTGTGCGCGCCGACATTGCTGAGGTTCGACGAGCGCAGCGCCAGAAAGCGGCCGTCGGCGTCGAGCGCGAGTTCGGCGCGCACGGTGAGATCGCGGCCCATATAGTCGGTGACGAACGCTTCGTGGCGCTCGGCGGTCCATTTCACCGGCCGGCCGATTTTCCGCGAGCCCCAGACCACGAGCGCGAATTCGGGAAAGAAACTGTTGCGGGTGCCGAAATTGCCGCCGATCTCGCGGGCGATGACGCGCACGTCGTCGAGCGGCACGCCGAGGATCTGCGCGATCTCGCGCTTTTGCCGCACGATGCCGCCGGAGCCGGCATAGAGCGTGTAGCGCGCGCTCGCCGCATCGTAGACGCCGAGCGCGGCGCGCGGCTCCATCGGCACGCCGGTGACGCGATTGAGCCAGGTATCGAGCCGCGTCACGTGGGCGGCGCGCGCGAACGCCGCGTCGACCGCCGCCGCGTCGCCGATTTCGGCGTCGATCATGACGTTGGGCAGATCGTCGTAAAGCCGCGGCGCGCCGCCTTCGGCGGCGGCCTTCGGGTCGGTCACGACCGGCAGCGGCTCGTACGCGACCAGAACTTGCTCGGCGGCGTCCTTGGCGGCGGCGAGCGTCTCGGCGATGACGAAGGCGACCGCGGCGCCGACGTGGCGCACCCGGTCGGTCGGCAAGACGTGATGCGGCGCCGCCGGCACCGGCGAGCCGTCGCGGTTTTTCAGCACGATGTCGGGCGGCGTGCCGGGCGCGGCGAGATGCGGGATGCGGTTGAGTCCGTCGGCGCGCGCGTCGGCGCCGGTGAGCACGGCGAGCACGCCCGGCAGCGCGCGCGCCGCCGCGG